>NZ_CANDOD010000003.1:0-435093 GCF_947387585.1 Grimontia sp. SpTr1 | reverse complement strand
CAGTTCAAGGCGGATGTCACTGACCAACTCCGTGCCCTGCTGCCCGACTATATGGTTCCTTCTACCCTCGCGCTGGTCGATGAAATTCCACTCAGTGCCAACGGTAAAGTTGACCGGAAAACGCTCTCCAGTCTGCTAAACCGCCAAACAGAAAACAGTTATGAAGCGCCACGTGATTCGATAGAAGAACAAATTGCAGAAATCTGGGCCTCAGAGTTGGGTATCGATCGGATATCACGAAACGATAACTTCTTCATGATTGGCGGCGATAGTTTAGCCGCAACCAGGATCGTTCAGGCGATGCAGCAACAACGGATAAGCCCGGCGGGAGTAACGTTATCAATGCTCTTTACAGCACCAAGCGTTGCGGAATTTGCAATGCCGATAAAAGCACAGTGGCAGGCTCTCTCCGAGGGAGACAAGGAAGATACTGAAATTTTTGAGGAGGGTTCGCTATGAACAAACCAATGACTGATATGACCGCTTTTGAGCTCGTTGAAAGTTTGCAGAACCGCGGCGTCCAGCTTTGGGTAGAAGACAACAATTTAAGATTTAAGGCGCCAAAAGGCGTCCTTACCTCAGAACTCAAGTCTCTGCTTTCGGCTAAAAAACATGATGTTATTGATTTACTTAACCAAGCCTCTGAGGAGACTGTGTTAACAACCCATCCAGAAGATAGGTTTGAACCTTTCCCACTCACCGACTTGCAGTTGGCTTACATAGTAGGTCGAAGAGACAACTACGAATTGGGAGGTGTTGGGTGCCACTCTTACATCGAGCTGGAAATGCCTAGGCTGGATCACGCCAGGCTCGAGAAAGCTTGGCACAAGCTCATCATGCGACATGACATGCTAAGAGCTGTCATTGACACCAACGGCCAACAGCAGGTGTTGAAGAACTATACACTGCCTTCTATATCATGTGATGACACCAAAGGTCAGCCTGAAAAAGTGTTCAGAGATTCGGTCACCAAGTCACGGGAAGAAATGGCTTATCGTCGTTATGATTCGACGTGCTGGCCACTTTATGAGTTGCGCCTGACCCAACATGACAGCAGCGCAATTCTTCATCACTCTACTGATCTACTGATCGCGGACTTTGCCAGCATTCAGCTGCTTTTGGCTGAACTTGGGGATATGTATCTGCATCCTGAAAAGGAACATGAACCACTCCAAGCCTCATTCCGTGATGTCGTTCTCTATCAACAACACAGTAAGCTTCATCAAGAAGATGATTCAAAATACCAGCTAGACAAAAACTATTGGCAGAAACGCATTCGCTCCCTCCCCGGCGCCCCGGAATTACCCGTTAATCCAAACTTGCAACCAGATCATTTGGCAACGGGTGCAGCACCCAGTTTCAAAAGGCTGTCTTTCGAATTGCCTGAAGTTCAGTGGAAGATGTTTAGTCAAATTGCTAAAACTCATCAAATTACCCCTTCCAGCGCAGTGATGAATGCGTTCGCTGAAGTGCTTCAGCGCTGGTCGAGAAATGATGACTTTTGTATCAACCTGACACTACTGAACCGAAAAGCCCCCCACCCCGATATAAACCGAATTGTCGGCGACTTTATTGCAGTCAATGTATTGGAGGTTAATGGATTAAGAGGTGAAAACTTTAAAGACAGATCCGCGGCACTCCAGCATCAGCTTTGGCAAGACCTGGAGCATGATGCATACACAGGTGTAGAGGTCCTTAGGGACATCACCAAAGAAAGAAAAAGTAATACACTGATCCCAGTGGTTTACACGAGCACAGTTGGTGTCGGGAGTGAATCACTCCCACAAAACGACTTTATGCATAACGCTAAATTGAACTTCGGTATTACACAGACGCCACAAGTCTGGCTGGACTGCCAAGTGACAGAGCGACGTGGCTTATTGTTTGTTGATTGGGACATACGAAGCGGCGTATTCCTTCCGGGAGCCATCGAACAAGCCTTTGATGCATTCAAAACACTGCTCGCGACATTAGCAACGTCAGAGTCTCACTGGGGCAGCCACAAGCCCGTCAGTCTGCACCCTGAGAGTAAAAAGCTGCGCGAGCAACTTAATACTGAAAAAGACGCTTCTTTGCCTTCAGGCTATTTGCATGAGTCATTCTGTCAGCATGTTATCGCAGCTCCTAATGAAATCGCACTTGTGCATGATACACAAACGCCCGCGAACTATACCTACCGTGAGCTTGCAGAGTGGTCTTTGTCCATTGCAGATACATTAATCGACAGAGGTCTGCTTTCCGGAGAACCCGTCGCCATATTTATGGACAAAGGACCCAAACAAATTGCTGCGGTGCTTGGTGTACTGCTGGCGGGTGGCGCTTATGTTCCGATAGACGTAATTCAGCCAGAGAAAAGGCGCAATACCATTCTCGAAGATGCCCGTATACGCCTCGTACTCACCTCTTCAGATACATCGGAGGTAGAATGGCCAAGTGATGTTAATACCCTCTTTGTTTCCGAATCGCCATTGCTTGAGAGTCAGAGTGAACGATTGGAAGGCCGTCTTTCAGAGATCATAAAACAAGGCCAACAGGCCAATACTCACGAACAACTCGCCTACATACTGTACACATCAGGCACGACTGGTCGTCCCAAAGGCGTAATGCTGACACACGAAGGGGTGAGCAATACGATTGCCGGTTTTAACAGAGAGTTCGGTATCACCGCTAGCGATAGAACACTGGCCTTGGTTAATTTCAGTTTTGACCTCTCTGTATTGGATATATTCTGCACGTTCAGTGCAGGTGCTACCCTCGTCATTCCGGGTAATGGCTGGCGCAATAATCCTGAAGTTTGGGCAAGAACAGTGCAGAACCAGAAAGTGACGATCTGGAACTCTGTGCCGGCACATATGCAGATGCTCATGGCATGGCACGAAAACAATAGCTCAGTCAGTCTATCGACCCTGAGGCTGGCATTTATCTCTGGTGATTGGATTCCTGTCACGTTGCCGCCGAAAATTCTCGCTGCGCTACCAAACCTGAACCTGAACAGTTTGGGCGGGCCTACTGAAATTTCCGTCACCTGTATTTCAAACCGTATTATGGATGTTCCTGACGGAGCAACCAGCATTCCCTATGGTCTTCCTCTCAGTAATCACAGACTTTATGTCCAGAACACTCGCTTTGAGGACTGCCCTGACTGGGTACCGGGAGAAATGTTAGTTGGTGGTCCAGGCGTTGCAAAAGGATTCATTAACGACCCTACAAGAACTGAAGAGCGCTTCATTATTCATCCGGAGACTGGCGAACGAATGTATCGAACGGGCGATATATGTCGCTATCGACCAGATGGGGTCATCGAGATCCTGGGGCGTCAGGACAATCAAATCAAAATACGAGGTCATCGTATCGAACTAGGTGAGGTTGAAGCAGCACTCAGTGAAATTAGTTATATCAAACAAGGCGTCGCTCTAGTAAAACCAGAACCATTGGAGTTGGTCTGCGCCATTGTGCTAGATGACTCTGAATCAGAAGAAACGAATGGAGAAAGTTCCAACCTGCTTCAACGCGTTCAAGAAGAACTTTCTTCTTTACTGCCGGGCTACATGATCCCATCACAGGTCTTGGTATTGGATTCCATCCCACTTAGTAGTAATGGAAAGGTAGATAGAAATACACTCAAAGAGCACTTCTCTGCGTTGCCAACGAATTCCAACATCGAGGAATTGCCATTAGAAACACCTTTGGAGCTCAAACTCGCCGACATTTGGAAAGCACTGCTCAAGGTAGAGCAAGTACAAAGAACTGATGACTTTTTCCTTAAAGGAGGTTCTAGTCTCTCCGCTGTAGAGTTGCTAAATCGACTTTCCGAGGCAGGCTTTATCGTTAACATTGATATGATTTTTAACAACGCTGTTTTTGACAAAATGGTAGGCGTATTAGAAGCATCAGAAGATGCAGAAGAAGCCTTCCGTCAATCTATCGATCTAGACCAGTTGTGTGCAGAGGCCTTCAGAAATCTACCGCAGGCGTTGTCTTTAAGCACTCCAACAGGAAAGCCGCAAAACCTATTTATGACGGGTGCCACAGGTTATTTGGGTGTCTACATACTCAAAGCACTACTCGACAAGACCGAGGATACACTCTATTGCCTTGTACGCTGCCAAGACGAAGCAACCGGTTATGAGCGCATCCGAAAAGTTATTGCTGACCAAGGATTAGACTGGGAGCTCGATACCCAAAGAATTAAAATCATTCCAGGAGATCTCACCTTAGATCACTATGGCATCAGTGATTCTGACTACGACTTCCTGGCACAAACCATAGACAAGGTCGTGCATATTGCCGCGCTAATCAGCCTTATCGCACCACTGTCTGACCTTTACCCAATCAACGTTAAAGGGTCTGCCAATGCTATTGAATTAGCAACTACCGGGAAGATAAAGCCTATCCACTATATGTCTACAATTGGCGTCCATTATCGACTTCCGTATGAAGAAAATGAACCGCCAGTGCTAGAGTCAGTGGCCCCTGATGGCCCTTGGCATAAGCCAGAACTTACTTACGAACACACTAAGTACATGGCGGAGCAAATCTTCTACCGTGCCAGGGAAAAAGGTGTTCCTGTTAACATTTACCGATCCGGTGCTATTACCTGGGATAACACATTAGAAAAACCTTTCATCAATGATGATGCGTTCGTCAAATTCTTCCGCACATGTTTAAGCGTCGGCGCTTATCCAGAGTCACGCATTTTGATTAGTACGACACCCGTTAACATTGTCGCTGACTCGATTGCAGAAATAAGCAAGATGGATGTTGAGGAAAATGGAAAGAACTTCCATGTCGTTTCACGTCAAAGCCATACAGGTGAGCAAATATATCGCTGGCTTAATGAACTTGGATGTAATTTCAAGTCGGTTGATTTTGCAACATGGGATAAGCAACTTGCGGATAGTTTCGGCCGTGGTTTCATCAATCGCTATTTCAAACATGGTATGGAACAAGGCGGACACCACCAATATCGTATCGATAATACTGAATCCGCATTAGCCCTCGTAGATAAGGCACCTCACATCATCAGTCAGGAATACTTTAAACCGCTCGTTGCT
Source organism: Grimontia sp. SpTr1 (assembly GCF_947387585.1). NCBI lineage: Bacteria > Pseudomonadati > Pseudomonadota > Gammaproteobacteria > Vibrionales > Vibrionaceae > Grimontia > Grimontia sp. SpTr1. The sequence continues at coordinate 430,039 of NZ_CANDOD010000003.1, read as the reverse complement.
CATTACCAAGAGACGATCAAGCGCGTATTCGCACAGCCTTATAATACCGTGCACTCCGCATCAGAAGAGGAGGCGTAATTTTGGAATACACAGCTCAACCTCAAAGAATGCAAAGTGTAAAAAGCAATAAGCCATCCTCATGGTTCAGGGTACTGAAAACACACCCAAACATCAGGAGGCGTATCTTTTGCTTCCCCCATGCCGGAGGTGCTGCCAGCTATTTTAAACAATGGCCCGAGGCTGTTCCCGAAGATACCGAGTTCGTTGTTGTTCAATACCCCGGCAGGGAAGAAAGGCTGAATCACCCATGTATAAACAACATGGAAGATATGGTACGGGCGCTTTTCGACCAACTGACCGGAAACCCACACTTATTGCAAATTCCCTTTGTGATATTTGGCCATAGCATGGGCGCTTCGATTGGGTATGAACTGATCCTTGAGCTGCAAAAGGCAGGTCTAAGGCTTCCTGTTGCTCTTGTTGCTTCAGCAACAGACGCCCCCGGCTACGCAAACCCGACCCAATTTCATATCAGTTCAGATAACGAACTCGTAGAAGAGATCGTCAGGTTAAGCCCCTCACTTTCATTCTTAAAAGAACATGAGGAGCTATTGGAAATGGTGCTCCCAGCTTTAAGAGCTGACTATCAATTGATCGAGACCTACGGCAAGAGAAACGAGCCACGCCCTCCCTTGCCGATCCCTATCAAAAAACTCATTGGGGATAACGACTCTGAGCTAAGTAGAGATGATGCATTGCTCTGGAAGAACCAAACCTCTGCCAATTTCTCCTTGCAGTCTTTTCCAGGGGGGCATTTTTATCTTGCTGATCACTATGAAGCGGTTATTCGTGTCCTCATGGAAAGTTATAAAGATAGTTCGACGTTAAGTCCCTCCCTTTCCTTCCAGCTGCCTTGACCCATTCAGTGAAAACGCCCCGCACTTTTGCGGGGCATCCAATCCCGATTCGGGTAGTAAGAGCAATACCTAACATCTAACATCGTTTTCCTATCTAACCAAATCACATCAGATACCAAATTTCAGTGGGTCACCAACCACTATTGAAAGGACAACTTCGCCCAAGTTAGCACCATTTTAAATCTGTTTGATATGAAACCTGAACGTGAATGGAAGCCAAAAATGAACAGTCAGTTAGTCAAGAAGATCCTGTTGAAACCAATTATTGAAGCGCTATTTGACGCCAAATCTGTCACTTCAATGTTAGTTTTAGCAACGCTGATATTAAGTCCTGGCATAAGTGCAAATGATGCTTTCCCAGTTACGGTGACGGATGATCGGGGAAAGCCTGTAACAGTATCAACGTCACCTTCTTCCGTCGCGTCTGTTTCAGCCTTTGGTGCAGACACGCTTAAAGCACTGGGCCAGAATGCAACGGGGATTTCGACACTTCAACATCGTAAATCTGTTTTCCTTGGCGAGCAGGTTCACACCGCCGTTGATCTCGGAGAAGTCCATGAGCCGGATATGGAGAGGTTAACCCAACTGAAGCCCGACCTTATTGTGGGCTTACAACAGTATGCGGAACCCTTTTCAGGGCAGTTTGAGAAAATAGCCCCTTTGCTAACCTTTGATCTGGTGACATTGGAAGACTCAAATCGATCGATTAGTGCCTTGGCCGATGCGGTAGGAAAACACAAGCAAGGTATTGATATTAATGCTGAGTTCGATAGAAAGCTCAATGAATATCGCGCCCAAGCTCCAGGTGGGGTCAGTGTTGTTTTTCTCTGGCATTGGGCAGATACCATTTATGTGTTTTACGACCACCATATCGCCACTCATATTATGACATCTCTCAAGGCCGAGTATTCGATGGGGCCCTCTCCGACGCCTGAGCTTAAAAAACCTGACGCTACCGTTCTCTCAATGGAGCAGCTACTTACTCTCAACCCAGATGTGATCATCTCATTCACAGGTGACGATAAGCCCGTCAGTTTTCACCCCGTTTGGAAGAGACTTAAAGCAGTGAAAACCTCCAGAGCGTACCGCGTTAGTGACCAATATGTAATGACTCATGGCCCAATAGCTCGAGATATGGTCCTCAGAGAGCTTGCTCATCTTTTTTACCCAGAAACGTTCCGCGAACCCATTGATATCCCAGCAGAAGCAAGAGCAAAACCGTTGGTTATATCTGAAGGATAAGCGACTGAATGATTTCCCCTACATCTTCGGCTCCACCGGTGGCTTTAAAGGCACATGAAGGGGCATGGCGTTTTGTGATCATTCTTATTTCCTGCGCCTTGCTGTTGCTCGTTTCTGGTTCGTTATCCTTAATGACCGGAGAAACATCCTTTTCAGCCACTCAAGTGATCAAGGCTTTGATTCAGCCCTCTGATTCATTGGCATCATTTTTAGTATTGGAACTCAGATTGCCCCGGTTCATCATTGCTGTATTGGTTGGCGCAACACTTGGGATGGCGGGGACTATTGTTCAGTCCATAACCCGTAACCCTCTGGGTTCCCCGGACTTGATGGGCGTGAGTGCGGGTGCATCATTTGCGATTGTTGTTTGTATGGCTTGGTCGGCACTAACCCCTCTGCTACTGCTATTGACTGGTACCTTAGGTGGCTTTGTTGCCGGACTGACCACATTTCTTATCGCTTGGAGAACGAAGCTAAGTCCACTTCATCTAACGCTATCAGGTATGTGTGTAGCGCTATTTTTTAATGCCGCTATTGTCGTCGTTTTGATTACCGCTAAGGCTGATGCTAACGGGATTTACTTCTGGCTAACTGGCAGCTTGATGGACCGAACCTGGCAACATGCGGGTCTACTTGTCCCCTTTTCGATAGCAGGTTTGGTTATGGGAGTCACTTTCTCTCGGCCACTTAACCTACTTATGCTCGATGACGTGACTTGTCATTCTTTAGGCTTTCCTGCCCATCTGTGGAGATTGCTGCTTGGCCTCATTGCCGTCGTACTGACCGCAGCCACAGTCTCTGTTGCTGGACCTATTTCTTTCGTGGGTCTTATCGCGCCACATCTCACACGATTAATGCTTCAGAACAAAATTCAGGCTCAGTGTCTTGACCACAGACAAAGTCTGCCCGTTTCTGCAATGTTAGGAGCGACATTGGTTGGAGTGGCTGACACCATTGCCAAACTACAAAACGTGCCAGTCGGCATCTTGTGTGTCTTAGTTGGCGGCCCTTTGTTTGTTTACCTCATTAAGAAAAAAGCGGAATAAAGCATGACAACAGTTGCTTCAGAAGGAACCGACTCTTTGCCTGGAGGGAGGCATAAAAAGTCAGATAATTACCGACTAACTCTCCTTATGCTATGGTTCGTTGCCCTTGCTTTGGCGGTACTGTCTCTTATGTCGGGCTCTATTCATCTTTCACCGACTGAGGTCCTGCAGGCCTTTTTTCCTAATACAACGCATACCACCGCTTATGAAGTGATATGGAACCTTCGCCTCCCCCGAACATTACTTGCACTCTTGGTTGGGCTTCAGTTCGCCATTGCTGGTCTTATCCTTCAATGCGTGACGAGAAATCCGCTGGCAGATCCCAGCATCATAGGTATTTCAAGCGGCTCTAGCTTGGCTATCGTTACCGTCTTACTCTTGGTTGATTATGTCAACGCTATGTTTCTCTTCAACACCCCAGTGAAGATATCCCTTGAATGGCTGCCATTCGCAGCATTTATCGGAGGAGCCATATCGACACTCTTTGTTGTATTGCTGTCTATCAAATCAAACCTTCGCCCTGTCACCCTGACATTAAACGGCTTCGCGGTTGGTGCAATGACTAATGCTATTGTCATGTGGCTGGTGATTGTATGGGGAGGTGGTAGAACAGAAACGACTGTGCTTTGGCTGGCAGGAAGCCTGTATGCCAGGGACTTTTCACACATCATGCTGGTGTTGCCCTGGACACTTCTGGGCTTGTTACTACTCCCTCTTTTGAAGTCACCAATGTCCTTGCTTCGTTTTAATGAACAGCAAGCAAAGGCATTAGGCATGAACGTTATGGCTTGGAGGATCGTTTGTATCGCTGTCGCCGTCATTTTTGCTGCTAGCGCAATTTCAGTCAGCGGTCCTATTGGCTTTCTAGGATTAATTGTGCCGCATATTTCCAGATTGCTGGTTGGTGGCGACATCAAGAGGCAGTTTTGGGTCTGTGCCCTTGTTGGTGCCAGTCTGACATTAGCAGCCGACTTAGTTGCCCGTACTATTGTTAGCCCAATTGAACTGCCAGCAGGCGCCATTACGACCTTACTGGGCATACCTGTATTACTTTTTCTCCTACAAAAGCAAGTTAGGCACCAATCATGACACTATTCGCTGATCACCTTACTCTTAGCTATCAGTCGAACACTATCGTACCCGATGTATCTTTAGCGATTAACCATGGCGAAATAACCTGCATCGTGGGTGCAAATGGGTGCGGAAAATCGACATTACTCAAAGCGCTAGCAGGCATACTCAAGCCTTCTCGTGGCGAGGTAAGGCTCAATGAAACCTCCTTATCAAGATGGTCCAGAAAAGCACTGGCTAAAGAACTCGCTTTTCTACCGCAAGACCCTATAGCACCCGAAGGCATTTCAGTTTTTCAACTCGTTTCACATGGCCGATTCGCACACCAAGGGTTGCTGGGCAAAGTGTCAGAAAAGGACATAGAAGCGGTAGAGATGGCTTTGAAGCAAACAGGTATGACTGCTTACAGAGATAGGCCATTTAATAGCCTTTCAGGTGGAGAAAGACAGCGCGGTTGGATTGCGCTATGTATTGCTCAACAGGCAAAGATACTGATCTTGGATGAGCCCACAACTTACCTCGATATAGGTCATCAGTACGAAGTACTTTCACTGTTAAAAAAGATAAACCGCCAACACAAGACCACTATCATCATGGTGCTTCATGATATCAATCAGGCAAGTCAGTTCTCGGATCGTATTGTCACTATGCAAGATGGAAAAGTGATCGCTGACGACTCGCCAATTAACACCATCAATGAAGAGATGATGAACAGAGTATTTGGCGTCAAGGTGGAAATGCAAATGCATCGGGATGGAGAAAAAATCTATCCTGTGGCCATACCACTTTGCGCTGGTCAATAGACACAAACGTTCTCACCAGCGCGCTGATGGTAAAGACGCTCGGATTCGGGTAACAGCAATCCTTATCGGGTAGCAGCAAACCTCCGCTCACTGCAGACTAGATGAATAATGAGAATGATTCCCATAACCATCTAGTCTTTGACAAGGAGTATCAAGTCATGCCGCTCACCCCCTTCAGCCCGCATTTAGATAACAAACACCAGAAAAACACGAGCTTGCTTTCAAAAAAAAGGGCTATTCAAAAATCATCAATTTTGAAGAAGAGCTTACCTATTGCCTGCCTGGTTATGTTACCAATAAGTCATAGTAGTATTGCTGCTGAGCAAGATGCACTGGAAGTCATTACCGTCACTGCTGACAAACGCAGCGCAAACAAAATGGATGTTCCCTCTAGCTTATCTGTTCAAACTGACCAAGACCTCAAGGACGCACAAATCACTTCGATTCAAGAACTCGGTCAGCATATTCCAAACCTGCATATTTTCACCTGGGGAGGAAGCCGAGAAAGCAATATCTTCATTCGCGGGATTGGTCCAGGGCTATTCACTGACCCAACTGTTGGTTTTTACGTCGACGGCGTGAACTATACGAACAACGGGATGTTCGATCTCGACCTCATTGATATCGAACGAATTGAGGTTTTGCGGGGACCTCAAGGTACCTTGTATGGTGGTAATTCCCTCGCAGGTATCATCAATGTCGTCACCAATAAACCTGACAATTTCACCGAAGGGAGAGTTTCATTTTCTGCCGACAGCCTGAATGAGAGAAAACTGAACGCTACGGTTTACACACCCATTATCGAAGACGAACTTTTTGCAGGACTCAGCTTAGCCGGCATCCAGAGTGACGGACATATTGAAAATGTTTTTGATGGCTCAGATTACGGAAAAAAAGATGATCTATTCGCCAGAACATCACTTCGATGGATTCCATCAGATTCATTAGAAGCTAATTTCGTTATTGACTATCAGCGCCTCAGAGATGACTCCTACGCACTTGGTCTGGCCGAGTTCATCAAGAACAACCCAGAGAAAATCAATAATGATTTTAAAGGTATAGATAATCGAGATTCTGTCGGTATTTCACTGGCGGTGACAAAGAACTTTGATGCTTTCGATTTCACGTCTATCACGGGTTGGAGAGATTGGGAGAATAAAAGTTCTGCAGATCAGGACGCGAATTCCAACCCGCTTTATGTCTTTCACTCAAAATCAGATGAAAAGCAAAAGCAGCTATCTCAGGAGCTTCGTTGGAATTCCACGACCAGTACTGAGCTCAAGTGGCTTGGTGGGCTCTACGCCTACACCAGTGAATATCGAGTGATCGGAAAAAACAATGTCGACTACACGGCCTTTGGCTATGGCGGCCCATACGTTGACATGTCTAACGTTAAAAAAGATAACTCTGGTTACGCTGCTTTTGGTCAACTTGACTACAACATCACGCCAAATATTACTCTGACAGCCGGATTGCGTCTCGATAGAGAAAAGCGTAAAGCAAACATCAACTCCAATAATCAAAGCACCACCAGTGTGGCAGTGAATGGCACAAAAGACTTCGATGTTTGGTTACCAAAAGCTGGAGCGTCTTACAGCTTTACTGACGGTTCGTTGCTTTATACATCAGTGAGCCGTGGGTACCGAGCTGGCGGTTTTGACCATCTTTATCCAAGCCAGGAAGACCCTGTTTATGACGAAGAAACGAGCACTAACTATGAGATTGGCTTCAAAACTACCCAGCTAGACAACAAGCTCGATCTCTCTGCAGCCATCTTCCTTATCGATATAAAGGATCAGCAGGTCCAGCAGCTTATTCAAAGTACTAATCAGGTACTCACAGACAATGCAGGCCGAGGCAGAAGTCAAGGTATCGAAATAGAAGCTCGATACATTCCCGCGAACAATTGGTTTATCGAATTGGGTGGAAGCTTCACTAATGCCGAGTACAAAAAATATGAAAATTGTGACCTTCTGGGGTCGGCAGGCAATTGTGACGGTAAAAAGATGGTGAATACCCCAAATGTTACGGCAAACCTTGCAGTTCAATACAAGAAGCCGTTAACACATAGCCTAGATTTGTTTACTCGCGTCGACGCTATGCACATTGGCAAATACTACTTCAACAGCTTAAACACCCTAAAACAAGATCCTTACCAGTTAATCAATGCCAAATTGGGTATTGAAGCCTCTTCGTGGGATGCCTATTTCTGGGTAAAAAATGCCTTGGACGAAAATTACTCCACCGTGGAGTACGATTTTGGCTCTGGCCCAACAGCAGAAGCGGCTGACCCAAGAAGCTTTGGCCTGACCCTCACCGCTTATTACTGATTCATTTAAATGAGCCCGTCACCACTGAGTGGCGGGCGCTCGTTAATTCTAAATACCAGACAACAATACTTTCGCAAGGAGCTCAATAGACATGGACTTCAATCAGCAAAAACGCGATGTTTTAATTTTGGGAGGTATGGGACAGGTCGGTCAGCAGGTCATGCAATACCTGCTCGACAACACATCCCAAAAAATTGTTGTTGCATCCCGCTCGGCCTCTCTATCAAACACCCAAACCAGTCACTTGGCGCAAAGAGTCTCGACAAAGCGTATCGATGTGTTTGATGAGCAGTCACTGAAGTCGCACTGTCAGGATTATGCACTGGTTATCTCTTGTGTCGGCCCTTCTGGCATTGTCGGAGATCGTGTTGCAAAAGCTTGTAAAGCATCAAACACGGCATTTATTGATGCAGGTGGCTATGACCCGGTATTCAAAAGCCTAAGAGAGGACGAATTTCTCACTCCTTCAAACGTCCCGCTCGTCATCAACGTAGGGCTATTACCCGGACTATCCGGTCTTTTTCCTAAATACATCCTAGAGCAGATTCGCTCAGTAGCCGATATTGATGAGATTGAACTTCAGTATGTTGGTCGTGATGCGTGGTCGTTTAATTCAGCATGGGACATCATCCATAGTCTTGGTGGCTTTGGCCATGACCGAGGTTTTGCATACCTCCAAAATGATGAAATTTTAAGGGCACCATTCCGTCAGGCCCGAAGTGCCGTCACATTCCCAAACATCGACGAAGAAATCGGAACCATGCTTGTTTACTCGGAAGAAGCGTTGGAACTTGCAAAAGAATTCAATATCTCGCACCTTCGCGCGTTTGGAACGAATATCGGCCCAAGGGCAATGAAAGCCTGTATTTTCGCCAAGATCTTGGGGCTGTATAAGTTCCGTTCAACAACTAATTTGGCCGCAAAACTCCTTGAAAAAAGTGCCAGAAAAGACCTGGAGTCACTCTCGCCCTTCTATGGTATTCAAGTGAGTTTACTCAATAAAAAACAGTTGCAATCTCAAGCACAACTAACGCTAACAAACACCTATCAAGCGACAGGCAAAATGATAGGTATTGCCGCAAGATGTGTATTAGAAGGCCACTGCTCAAAAACAGGGGTGCTAATGCTACATCAGGCGATTGCACCATCAATATTTATGCCCTACCTGGAAGAAGAAAATATTGCCGAATGGGGATTCAACATAGCGAACTATGATCAGCGCGTTAAGGAGAAAATCGCATGACGTCATCAGCAGATAAAAAAAGAGTGATTGTGCTGGGTGGTAAAGGGGAAACGGGTTACCGCATCATGCATTTTCTTCGTTCAATGAATACTTCTTGGGAGGTTGTTGGAACATCCCGTCACGCTGCTAATTTGTCGTCTGACAATACCCCTTTACTCCCTTTCGATTTGGCCTCCCCAAAAGAAGCCATCAAAACGCTATCAACATTTGATTTGGCAATTATCGCGATTGGCCCCATGGAAAAGGTTAGAGAAAAGGCCCATCTGCTCTGCCTTGATGCCGGAATTGACTGTATTGACATCAACGACAGCATAACGGCAGCAGACAGTATATTTTCATTGGATCAGAACGCTAAAGACCAAAATCGCCTTATCCTGACAGGAATGGGGTTTATGCCAGGGCTTTCAAGCTTGATGCTGGCTAGACTTGCAGAAGAAGAGCGCTCTTCACAGAAATATTATTCGATCCGCGCTTACATGGGAGCCGCATATGGTGGTGGAAAGGCAAGTCCACATGCCATCCTCTCTAGTTTCGAACCCTATGTATCTTGGATAAAAAATGGTAAAAGGCAAAAGTTGAAAACACCATGGAAAGATGGCAAACAACTATTTACCTTTTCTGGCCACACCAAAGCAATCAGCCTCATCCCATACTCGGCTGTAGAGAATACCGCTATCGTCTCTGAGCAGAGTAATATCTCGGACAAGATAGAAAGTCTCGATAGTCGTTACAACATTCAATATCTGCACCAAGGTTTTGCAAGATTTTTGGCCGCTATCGCACCAAGCGAAAAGCGTAAAAACCAGCTCGCTGACATGTTTTACAAAAGCGGGCAATCCATGAAAGAAAAGCGGGACGCTGACCCTGATACCATACTTTGGTGCTACCCTGATGATTCTCCAGAAAAAGGACTCTTACTTCATGGGATGATCTCTTCCTATGATCTAACAGCACTTGTCGCTGCGTGCTGCGCGGAACTGTATCTTAACAATCAGTTTTCTAACACCTGTGGCGTTTTGAGTGTTGAAAGCCTGTCGAAGGCCCATAGGTATGCTTTGATAGAAGGACTCAGTGTACAAGGCGTCCACTTTAAAGAAGCGGACTTAGAGCAGTTAAAAGAAGCTGGGCTTTATTTTGGCTGGGTGGAGTGTCCGCAAAAATACGCCCAGCGAATGAAACACTATTCACGCAACTGGTATACCGCACCCAAACAACATCCTCGCATGATTCCTCTGCAAAAGATGTTTCTCTTGGAGTCGGATATTTGGGGAGCTCTTCGAAAAGAGTTTAACCCATTATCTTTTGCAGGTTTCATCGTTAAAACACTTTCTAGGTGGCGCCAACATCAAAAGATGCTGAGCGAATACTCGTCAAGCGTCGCATTGCCTCCACCTGATATTTGGGCAAAAGCGGTAAAAGACATCAGTATGTTTACATCTGGTTATTCATGCGCCAGAGACGCATTAGGGCAGGACAAAGCCTATAAGATGTATCGTAAAATGTTTCTTGAAACTGGAAAAATGGAGATGCGGTGGCTCTGGCCAGATGCGCAACAGTTTACGCTTTTGGAATCCCCTCATCACGGAGCAGTTCAATATTGGCTTGCATACCTGAAAAGTTATGCGGACCTCAATATCATTACCCTATCATCTGAAGTGGACGAAATTGGAAATACGTTTTTTGTCATCAAAGATTGCCTTTATGCAAACCTGTTTAGCTTCCTTGGTTGCCCCGAACTTTCTCATTTAGTCCGTGAGATGGAACGGGAAGCATTCGAATACATACTGCTTTCAAATGGTGGCAGAGTTGAATGGGATGTGTTTGAGCAAGGTAACGTTTCCGCTCTCATATGCCCTTCATCTAGTGAGAACATTGTTAAACATGCTGACCCCGAAGGACAAGAATTTGCAGCGCTTCACTTGTGAAGTGGTTCCGACATCAAAGATAGCGATGGTGTCGACAGACATTTGTTATGACGCCCGCTATTTGCAACGTTTGTCGTCAAGAGGAATACATTTACCTGAAAAAATGCATCACGAAGCAGTTTTAAAAAGAAAATGTGAGTTTTCTGCTGGTCGTTATTGTGCATTCTATGCCCAGAAAAATCTGGGCATAGAAATACCCAGCAAAGTCGGTATAGGCTCTAATAGAGAGCCCGTTTGGCCTTCCGGCATTGTCGGTTCTATTTCACACTGCCAAGGTAAAGCTGTTGCCGTGGCTGCTTATCAGTCCGACTGCAAATATCTCGGAGTAGATATTGAACCTCTCATAAAGCCCCAAACTTGTTCCCAGATATGGGATAGCATCCTTTGCGAAGACGAATTCAAATACCGTTACCACTTTTTAAACGAAGAGTTGTTTCTCACCACTATTTTCTCGGCAAAGGAATCTCTGTACAAAGCAATATTTCCATATATCAATGTGATAGCTTCTTTTGACACCGCGAAATTGACAGGTGTAGACCCTAGTTCTCGAGTTCTCTATCTTTCATTGAGCCGTTCTTTCAACGCCACACTGCAGCATGGATGCACTTTTCCTATCGGTTATCAAATGTTCACAGATAAAGTCATACTCACGTTAGTCCGTTGTAACACGAAGACTATTGGCGTCTAGGGGCTAAGAAGCCAACCTTTCACACAAGTGATAATGATTATCATTTTTTTTAATGTAATATGTACTGAGAATAAAAGCGAATATGCGAATAGAAACAAGCTAGGTCAACTACACAAAGGAAAAGGCAAATGAGTTCGGTTAGTCATCTCTTGAAAGAGAGGGATGTGACAGAAAAACATCATCAAGAGGAAGAAGAATCAGTTAATTTCGTCGAGGTAATGTCAGGCCTCGCTGTATGTATTTCGCGCTCAGACGCACCTTCAACACCTTGCACTTTCCCTGGGGACAGCGAATACGTTCACTTAAATTGCCTACTACAGGGAGAGTTTAAGGCCCGAGTCCGTAACATCAACATTCATCTGCGGGAAGGTGAGGTCACCATAGGTTTTTCTGATGGCGAAGAGTTTCATATGCCACGGCCAACCGAGTTTTGTAATCTAGCTGTTATGATTACTCCTAAACTCCTTCAGGAAATTGCGGGTGAACAGCTACTCCAGGATAGCTGGTGGAGTGATACTTCTTTCTTCGTTAAAGCTGTTGGAAAAAATCCCAAAATAGTTTCGGCCGCCCTGAATATTGCCACACTAATGAATGAGTCCCCCCAAAGAAAGTTACTACTTCACGCGGCGGTACTTAGCTACATTCATTGGAGTCTCGAAGCCTGTAATGACCCAGTTTGCCATTGCAGTTTCAATAATAGGGAAAAGCATCAGTTAGAAGCAGCCAAGCGTTATTTGTTGAGAGATTTAAGCGAGCCCCCTACGATTGCAGAAATAGCCAGCTTAGTTGGCCTGAACCAATGCAAGTTAAAACGTGGCTTTAAAATCTTATTTAATACAAGTATTTATGCATGCTTCCAACAAGAGCGGATGAAGAAAGCGCTCGAACTATTAAGGCAATCAAACGTCACCGAAACGGCCGTTACCCTTGGCTACAGTAACGTCAGTCATTTCAGTGCCGCCTTCAAGAAACAGTTCAGCATTTTACCTAAAGATGCGCGGAGAGAACTTCTGGCTAATGGAGAAAATAAATCAGCTCTACCATAAACACTGATAAGTAGATATGGCAGTTTATCGCTATGAGCTGTTCTTAAAAAGCAGAAGCGAAGCCAGTTGCGAGCTGAAATTTTCGTTCATCTTATTGGCTAGCCCGATAAAAAGCACCTCATGAACTGAGGTGCTTTAGGTGTTGAATTTGATCCCATGTAGAAACAACATTAAAGGATGTCTTTAGGCACAATTCTGCGCAGCTTTACCTTTAATTGTTTAGATGTCGACACCGTATCGTCCGGGTTGAATTCTTCGGTAATCCTCCAAGCATTCTCAGGTTCTAACTCTACTTCCATCGTTCGGCGAACATTCTCTGTGATTGGCGCAGAACTTATGATGGTAATACTCTCGGTATTCAGATTTGCGCTTCTTGGGTCAAGGTTGTAGGTGCCAATGACAGTCGTATGATTATCGATAGTCATGGTCTTTGCATGAAGTCCAAAGATGGGTTGGGAAGGTAACCGCTTAACCATATGCTCTGTCATCACCCGCTGTCTGACTTTGGCATCAGGTTTAAATTCGTAAATCTCAACGCCGGTATCAAGCAGTGCTTTGCGGTCTCTTTGATAACCACTGAACGCTTCAAGGTTGTCATTTGAAGCCAGGCTATTGGTGAGGATTTTTATCGATACACCGCGATCAACAAGCTCTTTTAAAAACACCCTGTCGCGTGCTGTTGTCACCAGATACGGGGTTTGAATCAAAATGCTTTCTTTTGCACTGTCGGCAAGTTCGACCAGCTTATCTTGCGTGATACTGCCTCCACCCAGGAATTCACTCTTGTCATTCTTACCGGGCTTATCGTAGATGTACTCAACATTTTCAATGAACCTGAACTTACCTTGCTCTTCCAGATAACGAAATGTCTCAGGCACTTTCTCGATTTCAGCGCGAATTTCAGGGTTAAAGTTTTCTGGATTACATGCATAGGCGTGCAAGCGAGAGAAGTCAGGATTTTCTGGGAAGGTATCTTCAGGGAAAAGCTTTTCAACACTCACGCTTAAATCGTTATTCCAATACTCTTCAAAAGAGGTTGTCAGCGTCTTCACTTCTTTTCCTGCTAAGAACACATCTCTGTCCCTGAAGTTATAGGCATGGTCGAACCCAAAGTATTCGTCTGCGATATTGCGCCCACCCGTAATTGCCACCTGGTTATCTACCACAAAGATTTTGTTGTGCATTCTTTGGTTTAAACCATGAAAATCAGTCAGCAGTACCTTCACTTTTTCAGCGAGGTTTTTCCCGATATTCACGTTGGGGTTGTATATCTTAATCTCGATGTTTTCATGCCCCGCTAGCATCAACAGTTCATCACCACGGGCTTCAATCATGATGTCATCAACAAGAACACGGACTTTCACACCTCGTTCAGCCGCCTTTACCAGCATATCGCTGGCAATCAGCCCGATGTTGTCCACGGAGAAAATGAAGTATTGGATATCAATGGATTTCTCTGCACTTTCAGTCAGCCAAGCCCGTGACATCATGGCTTCCGCACCCTGCTCCAGCACATAAACGCCCGTTTTGGCGCTGAGTTCATCTTTATATGGTGTTAAGTAGGATGAGAGTGACTGGCGCTCAATCGATGATTGACCTTCACAGTGATTTTTCTGGGACAATGGCACGCTGTCTGGCGGGGAATCACAGCCAAACAGCAGGAAGGATAGAGAAAGCACGCTGATTTTTATTGAGGGAATAGCCAACTGATTCTATGTCCATATAGTCTGATATTTAACCAGTTGTTGAACATACACAAAGGGTTGGTTGTTGTCACTTTTACCCGCCAATAGCGTGCTGGCCTTAAACAACTTTTTAAATCGCCTTATCCGAAAACCAAAGCCCAATTCATTTCTCATCAACTAATTGAGATTCCTTTTAGGTATGTTCTCCAGGCCTGTCCTAAGCTAATTGTTAACTATGATTAACACTTATCACAAAAAAGAGACAGCGCTATGCCACGTTCTATCAAGAGCAAGCTCTCCCTCGCAATTGCCTTCATCATTATTGTTGTTGCCGCCGTGCAGTTCACACGCCAAGATCAGCAGCTAATGACCTATACCCAAAACTCAGTTGCGCAATATATCGACTCAGTGAATATCGCTACAGCGAAGGGTATTCAGAACTGGATTCAACCCCGAATCAGTATTATTCAGAGTGCACAACGAAGTGACCTGAGTGCAAATGGCCGGCCTATTTATGCTTATCTCGACCAAGCCAGAGCATCCGGAAGTTTTCAGTCTGTTTATGTTGGCACGTCTGGCGGAGAGATGATTCGCTACAACGCAAAACCATCGAAAGCAGGATATGACCCAAGACAGCGCCCTTGGTACATACAAGCCTCCAGTGCTGAAGGCCCCATTATCACCAAGCCATATAAAGACTCTGCAAGCGGGCAACCTGTCGTCACCATTGCTGAAAAGTACACGCGAAGCAACGGTGAACAAGGCGTTATCGCCGGTGATATCAACATTACGCAGTTGATTAATTACATTAAGAGCATCAGCAGCGAGAGCACTCAAGCAATTTTGTTTGATAACAACGCGACTATTCTTGCCAGTGTGGATGACGGCATGACCTTGCAGCCCGCGAGTGAGCTGACACAACAAATCAGCGCGGAAACCCTGCCAGTTATCGCCCAATCTTTCGAAGTGAGTGAGATGAGCATTGGCAATACCCCTTATCTGTTCAACATCCAAAAAGTTGAGGGTACGCCTTGGTATGTCGCGGTCGCGGTTGATAAAGCCTTCGCTTTCCAGACCGTGAATTCCGCTCGAACCGACTCTCTGATCTTCTCCGCATTGCAAGTGATCTTGGTTTCTGCGTTAGTGGTGTTCTTGGTGAACAAATTGCTCAAACCACTCTCTCCTATCATGCGCGCGATGAAGAAGCTTGCACAAGGTGACTTAACCGCCCATGTTCAAGTAACGACCAAAGATGAAATCAGTGTGATTGCACGCGGTATCAATGAGGTGTCCCAGAACCTTCGCGATATAGTCGGCGGCATCTCTCAGGCGACAATGAACATTTCCAGTGAAGTGGATCAGGTGAAAAGCCAGACCGAGAGCAATCATCACACCCTCACTCATCACAGTGAAGTGACTGAGCAGGTCGTTGGCCGCATCGAAAATATGAATTCCACCGTAGACTCTGTCGCAGAAAGCGCTTCAGAAGCATTGAGCTGTACGCAACGGACTAATCAGCAAACCTTTGACTCCAAACATCAGGTTAAAGAGTCGGTGAGCAGCGTGAATTCACTGCTTCAGGAGATCTCTGATATGGAAGCGGACATTCAGGCGATGAGCGCGAATTCTGAGAAGATAGCCTCTGTGTTGGGTGTGATTGGTGATATTGCGGAGCAAACCAATCTGCTTGCTTTGAATGCGGCGATTGAGGCAGCACGTGCTGGAGAGCAAGGCCGAGGGTTTGCGGTAGTTGCTGATGAGGTTCGCGCCCTGGCGAGTCGAACACAAGAAAGCACCTCGGAAATTAATGAGATGCTTTCCAAGCTTAATGACGGCACGGAACGCGCTGTTCGCGCCATCGAGAACACCAAGAAGAGTTGTATGGTTGCTGTTGAAAAGGCGGATGTTGTTGATACCAATCTCGACGTCATGGCTGCCTCGGTAGACGAGATCAATACGCTTAACAGCACGATTACGGACATCACGAAGTCGCAAAGCCAGTCTTCAAGCGAAATCAGTCAAAGCATCGCTACCATCAGAGACATGGTAGAGAAGCTCAATCATAGCGGCGAAGCGACACTGTCGAACGTGCAGCAACTGGCAGCATCCAACCAGCAGCTGTCTGCCGCCATCGCCAAATTTAGTATCTAAACCACGAACGAAAATTGGGCGAAAGTGCCGTTCTCTATAGGCTGTGGAGCAATCTGCAGCCTTTCTCTTTCTTTGCTAAACCAACCACCGCCAGTTTGTCCCTGCAAGTAAAGCTGCGTTGTCAGGAGTTCTTTGCTTCCATCCCATAGTTTGACGTGGATATGCGGCGGTCTGCCTGTGTAAGGAACGGGATACAAGGTTTCAAATTCGTAGTTACCGGTTGTATCCGTGATTGCAGCACCGTAACCGCCAAAAGCAGGATCGAACTTTTCAGTATCAGCCTGTCGCGGATGGTCATAGAGCCCCACACCATCGCATTGCCAGATCTCCACTTTTATACCAGCTAATGCTTTGCCGTTACTGTCAAAGACTTTGCCCTGCAAATTCATTACTTCGCCTACTAATGAATTTGCATCCAGAATCAGGGATTTTCTCACAGGGATTTCTTTCACTGGGTAAAAAGGTCCTTCCTGTTGGCTTGGTGTTTTTTTGTCAGAGGCCCACGCAGGAAAGGTAATGGCTGCAATTCCAATCCCTTGTATGAAAGTGCGTCTTTTCATTTTTCTTCCTTTTTATTTTTTGGTCACTGCAAACTGTTATGACTACTAAACAGGCAAAGAAAGTTCCCGAAAATATTTGTTTTTTATTTCCCTGAAAAGCACTACTATTGCGGCGTTTTGGGGAGTAGTCACTTCGTCGCGCTGTCGTCATCCCGTAGCTTTTCGCTTCCGGCACGCGAGAACACTTATCGAAAGTGTTTTGACAAGACCAACGCACACACTGGCTTTAACTTTCGATTTTAGCTGTGCGGTTGGTCAGGCGATCCCCCTCTCCTGTGCCCTCCGCATGCTGGAGGTATCATGTTCCTAAGCGAACTCTTTTCAGGTTATGAAGGCCTGCTCATTCTGACACTCCTGATGTTAGGGATAGACTTATTGCTGACCCGCGGAAAGATCAGTTTCCGTAGTGCAGCAGTTTGGAGTGTTTTCTGGTTTGCACTGGCATTTGCCTTTGCAGCTGCGATATTTTTCTTCTGGCCACACATGGCGCCGAATAGTGCTCTGACAAACGGCGAAGCAGCAACGTCCTTTGTCACCGGCTATTTGTTGGAAAAATCTCTCAGTGTCGACAACCTGTTTGTCTTCGCCCTGATTTTTGCTCAATTTAAGGTGCCGGAAAGAAACGTACCCCGTATTCTGATGTTGGGTATCGTCGGTGCGTTGGTGTTGCGTGGCATCATGATCTCGCTGGGTGCGCCGTTGATTGCCAAGTTCCATGTCATTCTGTACCTGTTCGGTTTCTTCCTGATCTGGACTGGCGTACAAATGTGGCGTCAGCATGGTGAAGATAACGAGTCGTTCTCTGACAGCTTTGCCGTGCGTTTGGTTAAGCGCTTCCTGCGCGTGAGCCCGGATTACCATGGCAATAAGTTGTTTATCCGTGACTCCCTAGGCTTGCTGGCGACTCCAATGCTGGTGGTGGTGATGGTCATTGCGATGACTGACGTGATGTTCGCTCTGGATTCAATCCCTGCGATCTTCGCCGTAACCCAAGAACCGTACCTGGTATTGGCGGCCAACGTGTTTGCGCTGCTTGGCCTGCGCTCTCTATACTTTGTGCTGGGCGGCATGCTGAACAAGTTCGCGTACCTACACCATACGCTGGCATTTATGCTGTGCTTTATTGGTGTGAAGATGCTGTTGATCGATACGCCATTTGCGATCGCAACGCCTGTCTCTTTGGGCGTGATAGTGAGCTCATTGGCGATTGGGATTGGCGCATCAATCTGGAAACAGCGTCAGCTAGAAAGACTGGCGCACTAGAAAAAACGATGAAGGCACCGTGTGGTGCCTTCTTTCTACTATTTCGCTGTTACAGCTTGCCAAGATAGTCTCCCAGCAAACCGCAGCCTATGCCGAACATGGCGCTGGCAAAGGTTCCCAGCATCACATATTCCGTGAACATTCTGCTGCCATGATCTTTCAAATCCCCAAATCTGAAAACGGATTTAGCCGCCAAGACTAAGGCCACGCCAGGCAATTGTCCCCAAAGTACAAAGGTCACAATCAGCGCTCGTTCAAAGTAGCCAATAAACGTCCCCGCTTCTTTTAAAGGTCGATTGGTTGCTGCATCTTCATTCGCGGTTAATTCCTGTGTCCAGTTCTGCAAAACCAGAGCAATCGCTGAAGAAGAAGGTTTGAGCGCAAGCAGATAAGCCAACCCCCAGCAGAGCAAGGTCTGCCATTTTGCAGAGACAACCGCTTCCCATGCAGCATGACGCTGGTCAGGTGTCACAGCAAAAGCAGTCACCAAAGCAATGAGAACAACATGCAGCGTGAGTTTCAACACCAGCCCGCGGAGCCTTTCCGCAGGTATCGACATGCTATGGCTGATCACCGCATATTGCGCTGCGAGTGCAAAAGCAGCGATGAAGGCGGTAAGAACGGGTATTCCCGCTATGGTGAACGCAACAAAGGCTAAGGCCGCCTGAACAGCGCCAACCAAAATCTTTCCCTGTCTCGTAGCCTCCAACAACGGGAGTACGTAAAACTCTGTGACAATATGGATAACCACCAGCACTAATATTAAGGTCAGCAAAGCACTCAATTCCTTTGATATCTTTCCAGCCTGTCAGCATACCAGCAGAGTGTTTCTTCAATGCGTCCATAATTGGCACGATTGATAATTCTTGTGAACGCGCTTCGGCTTACACCAAATTTTTCGGCGAGCTCAGCGTGCGGTTTCGACGGTTGATCGAACCAAAGCAGCAGTGCTTGTGCCATTTTGACTGTCAACTGGCTTAGATGATCATCGAGAAAAGAGAGGACGAGTTTTGCATCGCTCGTAAAAGGCTGATTGTCAGAAGAAAACGTCAGTCTGGCGTTTTTCATCGCATCCAGGTTTCTTCCCGACAAGGTGAAAGCTTCAGAGTTATTCGCCATTCGCACTGGCAACTCTCGCTCGCTGGCTGCGGCGACCGACAGTGATAATCTGGCATCTTGCCCCAAAGCAATCAGGGATAGTCTCAGCTTTACCGCCATTTCCACCAGCGAAGCAGGTTCAACGGTGTAGATTTGAAAAGCGTCTCCACGGTAGATCTCACCTTTCGCTGATTCCCTAAAAGCAGAAAAGCACTGCTCTATCGCATCAATGCATTGGCGACGCAGTGCTTCTTCCATTTCTGTTGAACCGACCAAATCTCCGGTAATGACGCCGGCAGTACTGATGTTCATGCAACCTCCAAGTTACATAAATAGGTAACACCATTAAATGTTACGCCTTTATGTAACTTTGTCAAAGGTTACGCTGTTTTGTCACGCACTGGTTCTTCTACTGAGCTTTCTAATTGATCGTACAACGCCTGAAAACTCTCAGAGAGTTTATGTTTGGGCGCAAAATGAACAAGCGGCTTTTGGTGGTAATGCGACTCTTTCATTTTCACTGACTGCGGAATAAATGGCTCCAACAAAGGCAAACCCAACTCTCTCACGTTCTCAATGATTTGCCCTGGGAACTTCGCCTGCGCGTTGAACATGTTGACCACTACCCCTTCAAGCATCAGTTTGCGGTTGTGGTCATCACGAAGTTCGGCAAGGTTATCCATCAGGGTCAAAAGAGCCTGGTGAGAGAAGCTGTCGCAATCAAATGGGATCAGCAGCTTGTGTGCCGCAATCAGTCCCGCTTTGCTGTAGAAATTAAGATTAGGCGGTGTGTCGATGTAAATGCGCTCATATTCTTTCTCCAGCT
Source organism: Grimontia sp. SpTr1 (assembly GCF_947387585.1). Classification (NCBI taxonomy): domain Bacteria; kingdom Pseudomonadati; phylum Pseudomonadota; class Gammaproteobacteria; order Vibrionales; family Vibrionaceae; genus Grimontia; species Grimontia sp. SpTr1. The sequence continues at coordinate 410,145 of NZ_CANDOD010000003.1, read as the reverse complement.
CATCTAATGCATCACGTAGCTTGTATATCTTGTAGCGTCGCTCGAGCTCAGGCTCTAAGGTAGCCAGCCTCGGACTTGAAGGAATGATATCGAGGTTTTCGTAAGCCGTTGCTTGGGGGAAGTTTTTGATGGGAGTCGAAACAGAAAACCAAGAAACGGTTTGATCGAGAAGATCAGCGATCGTTCTGTCGTTCTTGGCGTTGATATCCACACCCAGATAATGGCTGCTGTTTCCTTGAATATCGAGGTCAATGAGCAGTGTTTTCTTGCCGCTTGCTGCACTCAGCGCCGCAAGGTTAACCGTTATACTGGATTTACCAACACCACCCTTTTGGTTGAAGATGATTCTTCGCATCGTTTTCCCTTCCAATGGTTTGAAAAAGCACGACTGCGAACTGTGCATACTCAATTGGTAGCTTAACAAGACCAGAAAAAGAAAAAGTGAAGATGTGTCTCGAATATCAGCAGAAACATTCCGCGCCAGCCATCCACATGACTAGCGCGGAGAAGAGTTAGGATTTACCCAACATACGTTTCAAAGTCTCATCCTTATCGATGATGTGGTGTTTGAGCGCACCAGCGATATGCAGCACCAGCGTGGCAATCACAATGTTCGCCAGCACTTCATGGGTAACATGGCCAACCTGACCAAGCCATTCGATTTTGTCGCCTGTTGGGATCAGAGGTATACCAAATACAGACAAACCAAAACCACCACCTACTGACATAGCAATACCTGAAATTGGCATCAAGAGTGTCGCAAGTAGCAAGATATGATGAACCGCTTTGGCTGCTTTTTCTTGCCAACTTGGTGAGCCCGGGATGACTGGAATTGGGCCTTCTTTAAAGCGCCAAACAATACGTGCAGAAGCCAGCAGTAAAACGAGAAAACCAAAAGATTTATGCAGGCCAATCATCTCACCCTTCTCTGGGCCTCTTGGTAAGTCTTCAACATACAAACCAAACGCCAGAACCGCGATGAACAATATCGCAACACCCCAGTGAAACATTCTGGTCGGCTTAGACAAAGACGACGTACTCATTTTACCACTCTCCATATCCTCATTGAATTTGGGTATATCTTGAGCTCTAGCTGAACACTAAACAATCAGCCCAGTGTAAAGTTAGGTAAAATTAGTACTGTATATTCAACGTGTTTCATCTAAGCCTGAATCTTTAAATAACTGCTCTATCTCTTCTCATATCCAGCGACTCAGATGCCGGATAGTCGAGTAATTCGTCATTAGATTTTTCTGTATTCAGACAAAGCGATGACAGAGAAAGCCTAGTTTTTTCATAAGGTTCTCGGATATTTGGGGAAATCTTCAAATGTGAGATCGACATACAGTGTTTGCATGAATGCTAAGTGCCATACTACCTAATCAATATTTATTATGCTGGAGAGACGTTCATGATCCCCCGTTGGCGTAACGCATTGAGTCTGCCTTTTTTACTCCTTCTTTTTTCGTTTTCATTTGTCAGTTTTGCTAACGCTGAGACCTCGCCACCCGCAGCGGCAACACCCAGCGCTGCCAGTCAATGGCAATCTCAGATAGACAATCTGAATAAAGAGCTCGGTGATCTCGTTGCCCTGCAATCTAAAGCCAGTGGCGAAGACAAACTGGCACTGCAACTTCAAATGTTTCAGAAGAACGAGGAGCTCCGTTCAATCATTGCCAGTGGTGTGAAAAACGACAGCTTCGACCGCGCATTTCTTATCAAACAAATCAAACAGCAGCAGAAGTACGCAAACCAAGGGGTGAAATATCTCGTAGAACGCTCATCCAAGCTTTCCGAGCAATTAAGCGAGGCCAAAAGCGAAGACAAATTCGCCATTCTGTCGGAATACGAAGAATCCCGTAAATACCTCGACAGCATGTACGAGGAGCAAGCGCAGAACATCGACTGGCTGAAAAAACTCAATGCCATCGACCCAACAGCAGAAGAAGCCTTTAAAAAAGAAATTAGCCGCCGAACCGAGCAAGTTGCTGCGAACGTTGAATACCTTCGTCAACAATTAAGCGCAGATGACGCCCAATTGAAAGTCGCACCAGAATCTGAAAAAGCCGTCATTCAGCTCAGGCAGCTCATTACCCAGCGCCGCATGGCCATCACAACCAATAGCCTTTCGGTGATGGTTGATCTTTCCGATAAAGTCGGTATTGAAACGGCCGAATACAAACGCCTTTACTTTGAAGCGACTGGCAGTGTGACGCAGGATTTGCTGAGTGGTGACGTACTGCTTTCGATCGTGAAAACCTGGTCAAGCAAGTTCTGGAATTGGTTTGTTGAAAATGCGCCACAACATATCTTCCAGCTCATCGTCTTTTTGATCATTCTGCTAATTGCCCGACAAATCGCCAACCTAACGCGTAAGGTCGTGAAGAAAGCGGTGGCCGCGAAGAACCTCAAGTTCTCGGTGTTGATGCAGGACTTTTTCATCTCTATGTCCGGTAAAGCGGTTTGGTTTATCGGTATTCTGATCGCCCTCTCCCAGATTGGTCTGAACCTCACGCCTATTCTCACGGGTTTCGGTATCGCTGGTGTTATCGTCGGTTTCGCTCTGCAAGATACACTCTCTAACTTTGCAGCAGGGATGATGCTTTTGATTTACCGTCCGTTTGATGTGGGGGATTTTGTTCAGGCAGGCGGCGTAGAAGGTAAGGTGAGTCATATGAGCTTGGTGAACACCACCATCAAAACCTTCGATAACCAGATCATCATCGTGCCGAACAGCAAGATCTGGGGCGATGTGATTAAAAACGTTACCCATGAACGGGTTCGACGTGTCGATATGGTTTTCGGAGTTAGCTACAGTGATGACGTGGAATATGTTGAGAAGGTACTGACTGACATTATCAGCAGCCACCCTGCCATCCTGCGTGCACCTGAACCGATGATCAAATTACATGTACTGAACAGCTCATCCGTTGATTTTATCGTTCGCCCTTGGGTGAAAACTGACGACTACTGGGATGTTTACTGGGATGTGACAAGAGAAGTGAAAATACGTTTCGACAAAGAAGGCATTTCTATCCCATTCCCACAACAGGATGTGCACCTTCATATGGCGTCGGGACAGCTTCCTTCTTCACCTGACAAGCCAGCTTGATCTAAGAACTTTAATAACCATCAAAGAGCCCCCACATTGGGGGCTTTCCTCATTTTCTGATGGCTTCACCCCAACTCCACAGCATCACTCCTTTTGGCAAGGCCCCAAGTTGTTGGCTAGGGTTATTTTGTCATATGCATGGTTATTAAAAGCCAAATAATAAACAGTATTGCATATGGCTAGTTAACTGATCTTGTTGAAATTAAATGCTTCCAGTCCCGTTTTCGAGAAGAAAGCATTTCTTTACTTTCGGTTAAGCTAATACACCTTGCTCTCATATATAAAAAGGGATTTTCAATGCTTAATAACAAAATCAAAACTTTTGCTTTGGTCGGGGGATTGGCACTTAGTCTCTCTCAACCTGCACTGGCAAAAGATAAGATCATTCAATCAGCGGGTGCATTGGCTTTCGATACCAACAATGTTCTGTTTGTTGGTGATAGCAAAGCCGGCGTTGTGCATGCTTTTGACCTGCCAGAAAAGTCATTTGGCGATCAAAGCAGCTACCAATGGGGCCGCGCTCAAACCTTCGAAGGCAGAACCGTTATTGAAAACATTGATCAAAAGATCGCTGATCTTCTCGGTGCATCTGCTGAGGACATCAGCATCAATGATATGGCTGTTCACAAGCCTACAGGCGAAATCTACCTTTCTGTTCACCAAGGCCATGGCCCAAAACCAAAGGCTTCCGTTTTGAAAGTCTCTAACGGTGAATTGAAGAAAGTGAATTTGAAATCCGCCAAACACACCTCTATCAGTGTTGGCCCTGTTCCTACCGACGAAACGTTAGAGTTTGGTCAGCCACTGAATTCACTGGCGATCACAGACATTGATTTCTACAACGGTGAAATCTTTGTGGCTGGTGTTTCCAATGAAGTGTTTTCTTCGAAACTACGTCGCATCCCTTTCCCATTCAAGGGTGAAGTCAACACGACTTCAATTGAAATCTGGCACGCAGTTCATGCTCAGTATGAGACCCGCGCACCGATTATCACGCAAACCATCCGTGAGCTGGATGGCAAGCCAACGCTGATCGCTATTTACGCCTGTACGCCTATCGTTAGGATCCCTCTCGATGAGTTGAAAGACGGCGCGCAAGTACGTGGAACCATGATTGGTGAAATGGGCTATGGCAACACCCCTATCGACATAGTCTCTTTCACTAGCGGTATGGACCAAAATGACTACGTTGTTGTAACGAACACCAACCGCAGTGCAGCCCAAATCCCGTTGAATGCTATTGCGACAGCAGAAGCAATGCCAGCAGGTGAAGGTGTGAATCCTGTTTTCCAGGTTGCTGGTGTTTATCAGTTCCCACTGCCAATGAGTGGAACACTGCATCTTGATTTGATCAACGATCAGTGGGCTGCGACTATCCGTCGTCACCCTGAAGACGTTGGCCGTATTGATTTGCATACTCTGCCATTGCCGTTCTTCTTTGACCGCGCTGACCACGTCGTTGAAATGAACTGGGCTGATGGTCCCGATCCATTCGGTTACAAATCACAGCCACCTGTTAAATACTAACGATGATGTTTTTAAGTCTGGCAGCACGACAAATAGTTTTTGTCGTGCTCCTTTTCTCTTCGGCATTAAGCACTGCTCAAGCAGCTTTGCTTAGCTACACCCCCTCTCAATCTGCTATTCCTGCCAACACCCTTCGCTTCTACCTTTATTTTTCGGAGCCAATGGCTCGGGGACAAGTCCAAAGTCATATTCGGCTTGAACGCGAAGACGGCAGCAAAGTGGTCAAGCCGTTTCTCAACCTCTACACCGAGCTTTGGGATAGCGAACAACGCAGAGTCACGCTTTTGTTTGACCCAGGCCGGGTTAAACAGTCGGTAGGACCAAACGTCCATGCTGGTGCTCCATTGGTAGAAGGTAACCAATATCGACTTGTTGTCTCTGGGTCTATGAAAAACGCGGCAGGAAAAACGATCGGGGAAGACCAGATCATTGAGTTTGATGTAATCGCGCCTGAGCGACAAGCCATCGTACCCGCCGATTGGGAATTGACCACACCGCCAGCAAACGGGTTGCAACCACTTGTGGTGACATTCGATAGAATCATCGACAGATACGCAGCTCAGCGACTCATTCGATTGAAAGGTCCTGATGGAGAAACCCTTCGAGGAAAGTTGGTCAGCGAAGATCGCACCTGGACACTGACCCCGGAAACGGCGTGGCATAGTGGGAACTATAAACTTATCGTCAGTCCCGAATTAGAAGATATTTCCGGCAATACCATTCGCTCTCCGTTTGATGCCAAATCAGGGACAATGGGCAAAGCCACTAATATCATCGAGCGTGAATTCGTCATCGGTACGCCATGATCAGAAAAGGAGGCGAAACGCCTCCTTATGCTGCTTTACTTCCTTTCGTTCTTATTTCGCTTTTACAAACAGACCTTTAAGCCATTTGTATATAAGAATCAAGCTATAGAACGGGTTGCTTGACGTGTTGTATTCCTCTAGCGCATAGATGTAATTAGATTTGTACTTCTCTACCGCTTCCTGTGCTGAATCTGCATATATCGAGTCATCTTCTACTTCATATCCCTGTGCCAGCAGAGCATCCTTTTCTTCCAGGAAGGTATTTGAAGCCATATCCAAATAGGTAAACTTTTGTCTGTTTGAATTTGGAATGGTGAAGAACTGATATTTGTTAGCCATTAACGTCCCCTAAATTGATTAATAGGCGGCGAAATCGCGTTGCTCAGTTAACTGCACGTCCTGTGCTTAGGAACGAAACCCAGTCATCACGATTTCTGCTTTTTGCAGCTTCAACGGCTTTGCGAACATCGTAATCGATTCGCTTGTGGTTCACGCTCCAGCTTTTACCCTCACCTTCTACAATTGCGTATGAAGCATGATGGCTAAAGCTTTCCATCGCATGAACCCAAGGCTCGTCATCCTTGTAGGCGGGAAGTCCCACACTACCGGGATTAACGATGAGTTGATTGCTGCGCGTCGAAACTGATCTTGCTAAATGGGTATGACCGCAACAAATTAGGTGGCTTGGGTTGCCCGTCAGCAACGTCATTATGTCGTCGTCACTTCTCAATACCGGGCTTCCGCTTGACGCATCTTCCAGCAAGTAGACCAAATCGTTATCCGGCGTACCGTGACAGAAAAATACATCCTCATTGAATTGCATGGTAGGGGGCAATGACTTCATCCAGTCGAGGGGCGCTGCGCCAAGATCGTCCAGAATAAACTGCATCGTCGGATTTGAAGCAATTTCCGCTTCCTGCGCCTCATAAATCTGCCTGTCCTGATTGCCACGAATCGTAACAATCTCATGCTGCATCAATAGATTAAACGTATCACGTGGGGCGATTGGTCCGTACAAGATATCGCCGAGATTAACGATAACATCGACATATTCTCGACGAATATCACTTAACACTGCATCCAATGCAAAAACATTACTGTGTATATCTGATATCAGGGCTAAGCGCATTTAAACATCCTTATATTTAGCGATCAGCGGGATGGTTTACACCGTCGTTAGTGACAACGTCACCCAAATCAAAGGGATTAACACCTTCCAGGCAACCCACGTTGTAACCATATTCTGAAGGATCTGAGCGACGCTGGTGGTGTGTGTAAATACCGCACTCTGAACAAAAATAGTGTTTTGCTGTGTGAGTGTTGAACGTATACAGCTTGAGGAGCTCCTGCCCTTTGACAATGTTAATGCCATCCAATTTAACAGAAGCCACCACGGCCCCTTTTCTGCGGCAAATTGAACAGTCACAGCGGCGAGGTTTATCAATACCATTCGGTAAAGAAAGCTCCAACTCCACACCACCACAGTGGCATGTAAATTTATGTTTTTCTTTTATTTCTGTAGGGCCAACTTTACGAATCATACTCGCCTCATCATCCATGCCATTCAGGTCAACTGACCTGACGCAATTTATTCAACTGCATTGATTCTAAAAATAACAGAGGGTTAAACGTTAAACGCCACTCAACTCCCAATTCAGTCATTTCTATGGAACACTAACACTTAGAACAATGGCCATCCCTACGTTCGTACTCCATCAGATTGCCTTGGCTGTCCAACGAGAACTTGCAGCACTGATCGAATAAGCCCATCAAGTTCTGCCGACTTTTCTTTAACCGCGACTTTAACGTTGAATAATTAATATCATGAGTTTCCGCGTAATCTTTCTGGCTGACGCCGTCTATCTCAATCGCCTTTAGCAATTCGGCCTCACTCTCAGACAAACCGTGTAAAAATGGGAGAATACATTTGGAAAGATCTTGGACAACAGAAGGCGATTCTTCATCTAGCCAGAGTTCGGTACCGACCTCATCACTACCATTGCTGTCGAACCTTTTTCTCCGATAGAAATCGATGATGGCATTGTTGGCTATCTGAAACAGCCAAGGCTTTAACTTGCTGCGCTCATGCAAAGAAGACAGGCTGGTATACGTCTTTACCAGTATGTCCTGCAGCAAATCTTCCGCATCGTCCGGATTGCTGACTTTGCTACGAATAAAGGCTTTAAGACCTGTCTGATACTCAGACCAAATGGCTTCTATTGTCATTGCTCACTCTTACATAAACGGAAATTGGCTGATGGGATGTCTCCCACCAGCCAAGTGTATTTATTTTTAAAGTTAAATCGCTTAACCGCAGCAGCTTGACGATCCGCACTGACTAGCCGCCACATCTTTACCTTCACCAAGATAGGTGTTTTTAAGGTAGAAATCGCTGAATCGTTCAACAAAGTCCGATGATACTGACTTCACGGCAAAACCTGTCTCTAAAACGGCGTGCTGCCATGCCTGCATCTTTGGCAGACCACATAGGAAGTCATACCCGGCCTTTTCTTTAATAATCGCAGCGCGATGCAAGAGCGGTAACCAAGCAACATCAACTTTGCCTAGCGTGTTTGAGTCAAAGAATCGCGTGTCACCTGTCAGTTGCTTCTCAGCTTTCTGGAAAACCAATTGTAACTTACTTGCCCTTTCATCAAAGGTCGCTTTATCTTTGCTGCTCATGGTGCCGCACTGCATCAGGTAGTGTTTGGTACCCAGATAGCTCCATGCGCGCTGCACCGCTTTGTCTTCGTTACTCAACTGGTCTTGCAAAGGTCCAAATTCATCTTCGATGTATTCAACGATGGCATCAGACTCGAACAAAGCCACGCCGCTTTCGGTGATAAGCAAAGGAACCTGCCCATTGGGGGAGATTTCCAGGAACCAATCAGGCTTATCCTTGAGGCTGATGTATTCAATCTCATAAGGGACTTCTTTAGCCTCAAGCAATGCAGTGACACGTTGAACGAAAGGACAGATTTTAAAACTAACAACTTTAATCATAAGAATGCTTCTTCTTTTAGGGACTTTACCTATAAGACGAAGAGGAAATGAAAAAGACGAAGGATGATGACAATTTTTTTCTAAGTTTTTAAATTCCAGAATAACTCGCGCTGTTGCGGAGCAGCTTATGCTCCTCTCTTTTAGTAAACTTTGCTAAAATGCTCTTATTACAGAACAAAATATGAACGGAGTTTCATGTCTCAAGCCTTGCCTAAAAACCGTACCGAATGGCTTATTTTCTTTCGTCGTGCAAAATCTATCGACACGTTGGATTTAATGCTGGACGGTGCGTTAAAAAAACTAAAGACGCCTGCAGAACAGGCTGATGCGATCCTTGGCCATGAGGCCAGACTGGATGAACTTGAAGGGGTTCGTAAGGCGATTTAAGAAAAAAGGCACAATGCTGTTCATTATGCCTTTTCGTGCATTCAGGCTGATTGGTTAAATTTCTCAGATTTTTCTGGATCTAGAGGTTTAACTGGCGCAGGTTCAGTTTCTTCAGGCTCTAGCATTTCTTCAGCTTTCTTTTCTGCTTCTTCGACCAGTTCGCTGCCTTTCTCTTTGCCTTTATTCCAGAGCTCTGAGCTTTTCTCTTTTGCGCTGTCCCAAAGGTTGCTTCCACCTTCCTCAGCGTTATTGAGCAGCTCCCCGCTCTTTTCTTTGGTCGCATCCCAAGCATTCTTACCTGCCTCTTTCGCAGAGCCCCAAGCTTCGCTTGCAGATTCTTTCGCTTTCTCCCAGCTACTTTCTTCCTCTGCCTGCGCCGATAAAGGCAACACAAGCATTAATGACAGCACCAGTGCTTTCATTGGATTCATCATGCTCTCCCTATTTGATTGCTTGGCGTTTGGTTTGAATCTTATACCCAAACCCGCGGTATCGTCAGTCTATTAAAGACAACTTGAATCACATATCAAGTCACCCTATCAGAAATATAAAACAGTGTTCAATATTTTTATATAAAAGAGCCACCTCCATCGGTGGCTCTTAGGTTGATTTCAGTCTATGCCCTTTTAGCCATCACCTCGGTCAATTTGAACATTCGCCTGTTGACTCCTTTTCACACCAACGCCCAGCTTTTCCAAGCCTGCACGAATCAAAGGCAGCAACAGAACAAACACCGAAATGCACATAATGGTCAACGTCAGTGGCCTTTCCCAGAGGAAGCTCAAGCTACCATCAGAGATAATGAGCGACCGACTGAGGTTGTTTTCCATGATACCGCCCAATATAAAGCCCAGGAGCATTGGCGCCATTGGGAAATCCAATAGTTTGAGCAAAATTGCCACGACAGTGATCAGTACCATCATGTTGATATCAAACGTATTGAAACTGACCAGATATACACCTGTGATGGAGAAGAACAGGATAAGTGGGATAAGAATCGGTCTTGGGATGACCAGCAGACGCGAGATATATGGGATCAGCGGCAGGTTCAGAATGAGCAGTACGATGTTGCCAAAGTACATAGAGATGATCACGGACCAGAACACATCCGGGTTATCAATAAATAAGCGCGGCCCTGGCTGGATGCCATAAGCAATCAAAGCACCCAGCATGATCGCTGTTGTACCAGAGCCTGGAATACCCAAGGTTAGCAGTGGCACAAAAGAACCTGTCGATGCCGCATTATTGGCTGATTCTGGCGCTGCAAGGCCTCGTAATGCACCTTTACCGAACTTCTCCTTCAGACGTTTTGGCGCGAGGTTTCGTTCCAAACCATAAGCAAGGAACGACGCAATCGTTGCACCTGCACCGGGAAGCACGCCCACGATAAAGCCAAAGACTGAAGAACGGGCTACCGTTGGGGCGACTTCTTTCACTTCGTCTTTAGACAATTTCATGCTGCCAAGCGCCGCCATGTCCATATCTGGTTCTTCTTCTTTGTGCTGGCCTTTCAGCACAGTCATTACCACTTCTGCCAAAGCAAACGTTGCCATTGCCAACAACAGGAAGCTGATACCGTCAATCAGATCGATATTGTTGAACGTAAAGCGCGGCGCACCGGTAATAACATCCGTACCAACGGTCGCAATCATCAGACCGAATACCGTCATTGCCATCGCTTTTAGCACCTGACCTTTACCAGCAAATGCAGCGACTGCGGTCAAGCCAAGGATCATCAAGGCAAAATAGTCGGCAGACTGGAAACTTAGCGAAACCTTTGCCAGTGCTGGTGCGGCAAACAGCAGAATAATTGCGCCAATCGTACCGCCAGTAAAAGAGGAGTACGCAGCGAGCGCCAAGGCTTTACCCGCCTGACGTTGTTGAGCAAGAGGATAACCGTCGAACGCAGTAACCACTGTACTCGCACAACCTGGTGCGTTAATCAGAATAGAAGAAGTGGAGCCACCAAATACGGCACCATAATACACGCCTGCCATCAGGATGATGCCAGACGCAGGATCCAGACCATAAGTAATCGGGATCATGAGCGCCACTGCTGAAATTGGGCCAAGACCCGGCAGCATACCGATGAAGGTACCGGCGAAACAGCCAACGACCACCATCATAATGTTAAAAGGCATAGTTGCGGTGCCTAAGCCCGTAGCAATTCCTTCCCACATAGCCTTAACCTCCGAACAACTGGGTAAACGCGCGCCCTGGAGCGAGATAGATATCTAATAGCTTTGCCAGCACAAACCAGATACCCACAGCAAACGGCACAGACGCAATGAACAATGTTTTTGGACGACGTTCACCAAGAATCCAGTAACCGACAACCAAAAAGAAAATGGTAGAAAGCAGGAAGCCGACCCACTCCAGTGCAAAAGCGAAAGCAACAATCAGCACCAGCAGTTTCGCCACCAAAACAAAATCCAGCCCCGCCAGAGACAACTTCGCGGCAGCGTCTCTTCGCCCAGTAACCAGCATGAGCACGCCTAAAATGCCGCCCATATACGACAAGGCAATAGGCAAAGTCTGTGCGTGGAAAGGTTCGTATTCGTCACCGGGCAACATTGGGATTTGACGAGCGTAGTAGCCGTATGCCACTGAAAGACAAAGAAATATGAGACCACCGATATGGTCTTTAGTGACAACCATGTGACACTCCTTGAACTGCAAATTAAGACGGAAATGTCCGTCTTGAAAAGCGATAAGGCCTTATCCTTGGGCCTTAAATTGAATCAGGACTCGGAGAACCACCGAGCCCTTTTCGTTGAGGCTTAGCGCAGGAAGCCAAGCTCTTTCATCAGTGCACCCACTTCTTGCTCCTGACCTTCAAGGAAAGTGACGAACTCAGCACGAGGTTTGAAGATTTCGATCCAACCGTTGCGGTCACGAACTTCCGCCCATTCATCGGTCGAATACATTTTCTCCAGTACTGCAGCGTATTCATCAGCTTGTGCATCAGACAAACCCGGTGCGGCAAAGAAACCACGCCAGTTGGTGAACTCTGCATCAACACCCAGCTCTTTCAGAGTCGGAACATCCGCAGCTGCTGGAGAGCGCTCTGGACCTGTCATAGCCAGAATGCGAACTTCGCCTGCATCTTTGAGTGCCAGTGCTTCTGAGAAACCGGTAGACAGCAGTTGAGCTTCACCTGACAGAATGCCAGCCATTGCTTTACCACCTGCATCGTAAGCGACATATTTCAGTTTCTTAGGATCACCACCCGCTGCTTTGAATGCTTGAGCTGCAACCAAGTGGTCCATGCTGCCTCGCGCAGAACCACCAGCGATCGCAATAGAACGTGGGTTTTCTTTGTAGTCAGCCAAAACCTCAGCGAAAGTTTGGTATTTGGAGCTGGTTGGTACCACGAAAGCCGCATAGTCACCAATCGTCGCGGCGATTGGCGTCAGGTCACGGAAAGACTGAGGGAAAACTTTAGAAAGTGAGCGAATAACAATCGGGGTTGAATTCACCATCAGCGTATTGTCAGCTTGATCAGCGGTTTCGATCAGGTGCGCAATCGCTTTACCGCCGCCGCCACCAGACATATTTTCATAAGAAACAGTTTCAACAAGACCTGCTTTAGACAAAGCCTCACCGGTACCGCGCGCAGTGCCATCCCAGCCACCACCTGCACCACCAGGGATAAGGAAGTGAACTTCTTCAACAGCAGCGTTAGCTATTCCCGCACTCAGTGCAGACGTGAGCGCCAATGCAGCAACGAATGAACGTTTTTTGGCGAACAGATTTGAAATCATAGGTTTTTCCTCGTGTCGTTCCGTCCTTTGGACGAGATAGATTTATGCCGAAACTCCGCTCAAAATGGCGTTTTAGCGCAATGCGCCGTTTCGGTATCTTAGCCCTACTCTTTCAAACTATTTGGTGACCTCGGATCTGGAAAGCTTGTGTTTTTAATGTTTTTTTAAACCTTTAAAAACATTTTGTTCATATTGTTCACTTGCGTGATAAGGAACAAAGAATCATCATTTCAAGTAGATAGATAATTGCGAGTATGCTTAAACCACGAACTCGCCCTCTTTAGTAAACAAAAGGTTTCACCTCTGGATGTTTTCACTTCGCGCGCTCAAGCTCAAAACCCGCATGATGCTGATCCTTGGCATGATGGCCTTGCTGCAAACTGGATTTATCGGTCTGTTTGCACTTTTCTATCTTTCTCATTCTCTCGACGAACAAATCAGCCAACGTGCCTTAAACGTGGCCAAAACGATTGCCGCCATGCCGGCCGTGGTTGAAGCAGCAGAACAGAGAGACAGTGAATACCTGCAACCGCTGGCCATTGATCTGGCCGAAGTGAATGACGCCCGGTTTGTCGTGATTGGAGACCGAAATGGCATAAGACTCGCCCACCCATCTTGGGAACGGGTAGGTAAACCCATGTATGACGATGACGGCGATTACAACGAGCCCGCCTTGCTTTACGGCAAACCCTATATTCAAAAAGCAACGGGTAGCCTCGGGGCGACAGTGAGAGGAAAAGCCCCAATCTTTGACTCCAGTAGCGAAGAGGTTGTCGGCATTGTCTCGGTCGGTTTCTTGCTCAAATCCGTTGATGACATCATCAACCGCTATATCGCCACGCTCTATATCGTTATTGCCATCAGCTTTTCGTTAAGTGTCTTGACGGGTCTGTGGTTTGCTAACCACTTTAAAAAAGCGATTTTTGGTCTTGAACCCGAACAGATAGGTCGATTGTTTCAAGAGAGAAATGCGACGCTTGAATCCGTCCGTGAAGGGATCATTGCCGTCAATAACAAAGGGCGTATCACGACCTTTAACCGCGCTGCCGTTGAAACGCTGGGATTAGATGCCAACACTAAGCTCACCGACCGCCCTATTGAAGAAGTGCTGCCCGACAGCCGTTTAATGGATGTGCTTAAATCCGGTAAACCGCATTTTGATAAAGAAATTTGGCTACAAGACAGAAACCTGATTGTGAACCGTCTCCCCCTGCTTCAGGACAACGAAATCACAGGCGTTGTGTCGAGCTTTCGCCGTAAAGACGAGCTCGATGCCGTGAGTAAACAGCTGACTCAAATCCAGCAATATGCGGATACGCTGCGCAGTCAGTCCCACGAGTATTCCAATAAACTCCATACCATTGCGGGTCTGATACAAATCGGTGCTACCGATGAAGCATTGGCTCTCATTGGACAGGAAACCCAAAGCCATCAAGCGCTGATACACCTGATGGTTGAAGCCGTGCCTGACCCTATCCTCGCGGGCTGTTTGCTGGGGAAATACAACCGCGCCAAAGAACTGGGTTTACGCCTCGAAATCGACCCAGAAAGCTCAATGAAAGAGATTCCCGATCACATCCCTCGCGAAGAGTTAGTGAGTATCATCGGTAACTTGATCGACAATGCCCTTGAAGCCACGTTAAGCAACAAACGCATGGAAGTCAGGCTGTCCATGACCGATCTAGGCAATGACCTCATATTTGAAATAGAGGACGAAGGGCAAGGTATTCTCGAAGAAGACCACTCGCGCATCTTCCTTAAAGGTGTCACCAGCAAAAAGGGCGAAGGTCACGGCTATGGGCTTCATTTGGTGCAAAAGCTTTTGCAAAAGCTCGGTGGTACGATTTTGCTCGAGCCTGGCGATACCATGGGCAGCCGTTTTACGGTGTATATACCCAAACAACCTGAAGATACTTGTATTCAGAGGCCATGAATGCGTTCAATTCGAGGCAAATTTCGCGAGGAATAGTGGTTCTATTTCCGTGGAATTTAACGAAGAAGTGGGCGCATTGATGACCTCCCTTCGGGCGAGTTGACTGGCGCCGTGCTCTTTGTTGTCCCTTTTTGATGGAGGTGACTACACCAGCAAAGGGACGCCGCGATCACAACACCAGTCAATCTCGCTGAATCCTGCATCTTCAGGTCGTTTGGGTATACCCTTAAATCCTTTGAAAATCAGAGCTAAACTATCAACAGAGACTAAGCAAGGAGTCAGCAGTACCTATGGCACAAAACATCCGCGTCGTTATCGCAGAAGATGACGTTCAAATCGCAGAGATTCAAAAACGCTTTCTTGAACGTATCGAGGGCGTCGAACTTGTCGGCATCGCGCATACGCTTGAAGACGCGGAAGATTTGGTGGATGTATTCAAACCTGAACTCCTGCTTCTTGATAACCACTTCCCTAATGGAACAGGCCTCGAGCTTCTCCGTAAATTACGGGCAAACAACAGCGAAACCGATGTCATTCTTATTACAGCGGCCAAAGAGGTCGACACCTTGCGTGAAGCGTTACGCAGCGGCGTATTCCACTACATCCTCAAACCGCTAGTGTTCGAACGCTTAAAAGAAGCCATTCATCAATACGCCGCGCATCTTGAAAAATTGCATGCCATGGATGATTTGGTTCAAACCGACGTCGATACCTTATTACCTCAACGTACGGTAAGTACGGGTACAGCGTCACAAGAAATCGCCAGTTCCATTCAACGACTGCCAAAAGGGATTGATGGCATCACACTCGATAAAATCCGTACCGTGTTCTTTGATTCAGACGCCTCCCTCAATGCAGAAGAAGTTGGTGCCATGATCGGCGCGAGCCGCACCACGGCAAGACGCTACCTCGAATACATGGTCAGCACCCAGGAATTGGAAGCACAGGTTAATTACGGCAGCGTCGGTCGACCTGAACGCAGATACATCTCCGCATAAACCCTTTTGCAGACTAGGAGACGAGTCGCGCGACTGTGATCCTAATTGAATAATTGGAAGTTAACATATTCAGTTATAGTGCGTTATAACGTTATTTATCGCGTTCCATCGAATGAACGCTTAGTCTTGATTGTTAGCGCTTTTCGTAAGTGTCCAAGTCCTTCTTCAACATGGAGTTAGAAAACATGAACCATGCCCCTCTCTCAGTGACAACGTCACTCCCTGAGAGTTTTCGTCATCAAGATTTTCTGACTTTTCATAGAAGAGACAAAACTGAGCTGGCTGAAAAAGTCGAAGGCAATGAAGTGATAAAAGGCATCACCTTAGAAGGCGTTCCTACCCTACTTCACCTTTCTTTATCTGCAGATTCAGCCAGACTGGATATTCAATCGGACGCAGAAACGTGCCTAATGACAGAGGACGATCTCAATAGTCTTCTTCAACATATGCTCGGACTAAAGCAAGCCACAGAAGACTTTGAATCAGAATACAAAGCTCACTGCGATGTTTCCCGCCTATTGAATCATTCTTCAGGGCTCCGAATTCCTCAAACCGTTACACCCTTCGAAGCCATTACATGGGCAATCACGGGACAGCTCATCAGCGTTGAAGCCGCAGTCTCAATTCGACGCAGACTGATTCAGGCAACCGGGAAGCAACACAGCAGCGGCATATGGTGTTTGCCCGACGAAATAATTCTGGCCCAAACCGAGATTGATACTTACCGAAACTGCGGATACTCGAACAGTAAGGCAACAACCATTCAGCGTATTGCTCAAGCGTTGGTAGACGGCAGCCTGTCTCTGTCGTTAGATGCAGACCCCGAAGAGATCGGCAAACAGCTTCTTGCTGTCAAAGGTGTGGGGCCATGGACGGTCAGCTATACCCTTTTGCGTGGATTCGGCTGGTTGGATGGTTCACTTCATGGCGATGTCGCCGTCCGCAGAAGCCTTCAACAGTTATTAGGACTGGAAGAAAAGCCAACGGAGAAAGAAACTCAACAATGGCTTGCGCCTTTTTCTCCTTATCGCGCATTGGTCGCAGCACATTTATGGGCGATGGATTCTGCCAAGAGTTACTAGAAATCATCCAGAGGGGCCGGCTTTTGCACGCTCAATAGAATCTTGAATCTCACTTTCAATGTCAGTAAGTCGCTGCTTAAGCTGTTGAGGTGATTTTACTCCATTGAATGGATTTACTTTATCGACGATCCTCAAGTCATAGTCGATATCTTTATTTCTGAATTTTTCTGGCTGAAACATGGCCATTCTTGATAGCGATTCAATCATCATCAGAGACTGGCAGGTGTTGTACCGACTAAGCGTATTGTAGCTGGACAGCAAGTGAGGGTTTTCCATACAAAACTTAGCCATCTTTTTATATACATCTACGCACTCAGTATGAGTCTGAAATTTACCAGTTGTTTGATAACTCACCTTACAAATTTCGAATTTAGCATTCAGTTCTGGGTTGCCTGTGTCTGGCGAAGAGAATTCATCATGCTCTTTTTCACAACCACTAAATAGAAAAGAACTTCTAACACTGCATGTCTCTCCTTGTATTTTTGGTTGGACGCTTGATTCTGATACTTGCGTTTCAACCGATAAAGGTGCTTTTGAGATTAACAACCCTTCAATATCATCTTCAAAAGGGAGTAACACCAATAAGATCGATAACACAGCACCAAAACCAGACACTTCCCTAACTGACAACATAAACATTCCTTTTTGCTTATTTTATACGTTGCTTAAAATGCTTTATCAATATGCAACGGTTGAGCGCTGTGACTTTTAATTACCAATTTATTCAGCTTTCTCAGATGGACAACAGTTATCGCCACTTAAAATCGTTCATTTCGCTCTCAGATTGACGTAAAAACATGCACTTGAACGTCTTAACGTGCCACAGTTGCGGAACCCTAATGATCATTGCGGTATGCTCCCCGCCCTCGTACCGTGATCAATGACACATTTATGCATTACAAAAACATGTTGGGTTATCGTTACCCTAAAGGGCCGTTTGCCATGATCAGCGTGTACACCTTCACCGGTGCCGCTGTTGTTACCTCTACGGTTTTTTCGCTGCTACTATTCCTTTCCATTGATGACAACACCATGATGAAGGTGTTGTTTGGTACTCTGGCAATCATTTTCGAAGCGGGAAAATTCTACGCTTGGTACGAATTTGGAGAGCGTCGCGCACACAAAAACTACACAGGCGCAATCACTGCGTTGGTCTTCTATTTAGTGCTGGCTGCCATTTCTATTGGCGGGAGTATTGGCGGCATCAACAGTGCAACCAATAAGGCGCAGGGTGTTATCTCCATTCAGGAAGCAAAAGTCGCAGCCTACGACAGACAAATCGCCGCCATCGAAAAACAAATTGAACTCAATAACCTCGCCGCTGAAAAGTACATTGAAATGGAACGCATCGCGACAGGCGTTACCCGTATTCAGCAGCAAAACAACAAGCTTCGTGAAGAGCAAATCAAGTTGGCAACAGAACGCGATTCGTTGCCGCCTGTAACGCAAGGCTCTGCGATTGGTTTGATTGACAGCCTGGCCGATGCGTTCAGCGTTTCTCAGCAAGCTGCACAATTCGGTCTTGTCGTATTCCTTTCTATTTTGCTCGACCTGTTTGCGGCTTTCTTTGTCGGTGTGATTGGTGAAGAGTTGCGTTTCCGACGCTTCTATCAACACCACACTGAAATTGATATCACGCCGGAAGATGTTAGCAAGCCGATTGGCTATCTGGAACATAAACCCGCTTTAGATGAGCCTTTCACCGCGGATGCTGCTTGCGCAGAAGAAGCACTGTCGCTTGAAGATAAAGTAAAAAAAGCGGTGCAAGACGGCGTGATCACATGCTCTAAGAAAGCCGTTGGTAAACATTTCCTGCTTTCAACGGATGATGTAGACGCTTTGTTTGAGCAAATGTTGCTTGGCGGCCTTATTGCTAAGAAAGCCAACAATCATTATTACTTGTTGGCTTAAAACACAATCAATGAAAAAGAGCGCGTAAAGCGCTCTTTTCTTTATTTGATTAATTGGAGTCTAAAGCCCGTCAGTGGGTTCCGCACTCACTTCTGTCACACTGCTATCTCCCTTTGGCTTGATGGTTTCAATCACCATCTTGAGGTCGTCAATCAGCCCTTCGTTTTTGCTGTTTTGCTCTTCCAGTGTCGTCACTTGTGCCGTTAGCGATGCTTTTTCCTGCTGCGACATCGATAAATCTGACTGCACTTTATCCAGTTCACTCATCAGCTTCGCGAGTTGAGGATCGACGTCGGGCTTCGACGTCAGAGCGGTATTTAACATCTGGGCCTTTTCTTCCAGCACCAGGGCTTGTTGCTGCATCGGTTGATTGCGAAGATCTAACCCTTCCAGCGCTTGCGCAATGGCATGAAGTCGGTTTTCCAACTCAAGGATCAGTGGTTCAAACTTACCATCATCAACATTTCTAAACCGCTTTACCTCCTGACCGATATGCTTCACGTGGTCAATTTCAAATTGAACGGCAGCCACAGCGGCATTGATGGCATCTATGTCCCGGGGATTTGCATTAACGCTGGCGACCGCTTGTTCGAGCGAAGCTTCTGACTTAGTGAAACTGATGGGCGCTACGGACTTAAACCCTTCACGGCGAAGCAAGGTAATCTGATTTTTCAGTGGCTCAACGTGGGTTTTGAGAACAACGGCAATTTCTAATTTCTTTGCATTTTCAAGGAACACGACTTGCTTGACCTGCGCATCATCAATGTCGTTATCCGCGACATAAGAGAATAACTTCCTGTAATCAGAAGCCAAGCGGTTATAGCGTGATGCATACAACTCATCTGCGCCTATCTCTACGAGGTAAGCCATCTCAGCAATCGATTCAGCCAGTAATGAATCTGCAGTCGTTTTGAGTGTTTGCAATCGTTCAAAAAGCCCATCAACTTTTGACAGACGTTTGTCGAAGATTTCAGCATACGTCCCATCAGAGAAGACAGAATAGTCTTCTGTTGCTTTCGCGGGGTTTGATGCGAAGTCTTCGTACACATCGACAGCGTCATCCCATGCATCGAACAGATCATCGACCAAGTCATCGTCGTAAAGCCTTAGTGACTTGCTTTCCTCCATCTTAGCCAGCCAACGCTCGTAGTTTGCTTTTGATGCTTCGTAGATCTTTAGTGTGTTCTGGTTTTCTTGGGCGGGTGCATTGGTTTCAGAAGCAACCTGTCTTGGCTCACTGGTTGACTGACAGGCACTGAGTAAAGATGCAAAGGCGACGGCACAAAAGACCGCATTGAGTTTGTTCATCGGCTAATCCCCTAGGTCACTGAATCTGAGCTGGTTAATATTCAGAGCATCATTGTTTTATTTTTCTTATAGTTAGCTGCCACTTTTCGCTTTTAGTGATCTGAATCACTCCCCTTAAAGCTAGACCAATGCCTGAATCAGAGTCAGCAGATAAACATGACTTAGATCACACTGATTTTTGTAAGTTTTACACGACGAGATCCCGTATTTAGAAAAAGATAACTTTGGTTTAAAAGAAGCAAAACCAAGTTCACATTTAATTAAAATCATCCTAATTAAAATCCTTAATGAAAAATAAATCAGGAAATTAAAGAATCGGATAACATGTTTTACTTTGGTTAATTAAATTAGACTAAATATAAATACCAGTGTTAATCACGACTCTTATTTATCCAATAACTGTCGAATTTATATCTTATAACTATTGGCAATATAGATCTCGTTTATATGCTTAAGCCTTTGGCTTTATGATTCGCCATAACCACGCTTGCTGACTGAAACCAGGTGGTTTCGAGAGAGTCTTCATACATGGATGATTCCCTCTCACTTGTTAAATATATTTTATACCCAAACAACCTGAAGATGCAGGATTCAGCGAGATTGACTGGTGTCGTGATCGCGGCGTTTCTTTGCAGGTGTAGTCATCTCCATCAAAAAGGAACAACAAAGAGCACGGCATCAGTCAACTCGCCCGAAGGGAGGCCCTCAATGCGCCCACTTCTTCGTTAAATCCCACGGAAATAGAACGACTATTCCTCGTGAAATTTGCCTCGAATTGAACGCATTGATGACCTATGAATACAAGCATCTTCAGGTTGTTTGGGTATATGTTTTTATTTTGTTATTTGTTTCATTTTAGCCCGCTACTTTTTTAAGGATTATTATAGAATGACAATGAGCGTTATATTTAACCTCGCGATATTCATCGCGCTTATCTATTTCCTTTATAAACTCCAAGCCAAATATGTTCCTTTTACTAAACGCGTTTTTGCTGGCTTGGGTTTAGGTGTTGTTTTTGGTGGATTACTGCAACTGTTTTACGGTGCAGGTTCAGACATCATTGCCAGCAGCATTGACTACTTCGATATCGTCGGTAAAGGCTACGTTAAGCTACTGCAAATGATCATCATCCCATTGGTCATGGTCTCGATCATTTCGGCCATTCTCAAACTGAATGGCGGCACATCGGTGGGTAAAATCAGCGCGATGAGCATTGGCGTATTAGTGATTACCACCATGATTGCAGCATTGGTTGGCATTGCATGGTCGCTGCTATTCGGTCTGAGTGCAGATGGCCTGACAGCAGGGGCAGCGGAAGTTGCCCGAGGCCAATCCTTGGAAGCAAACCTGGGGCGTGTAGAAAGCTTGTCTTTCGCTAACATGATTCTAGAGTTCATTCCTGCAAATCCATTCCTGGATATGACTGGCTCGCGTAAAACATCGACAATCGCCGTGGTGATCTTCTCCATCTTCATCGGTTTGGCTGCGACAGGTATTTCCACCAAGAAACCCGAAATTTACGCCTCATTCGAACACTTCATCAAAGTCGCACAAGCCATTGTGATGCGCATAGTGACTATGGTGCTGCGTTTGACGCCTTACGGTGTATTGGCGCTAATGACCAAAGTGATTTCAGGGTCTAACTACGCTGATATCGTGAATTTGGCTAACTTCGTGTTTGCTTCTTATGGCGCGCTGATCACCATGTTCGTCATTCACTTGTTGATCATTTCACTGGTTGGCCTGAACCCGATTCGCCACCTGAAGAAAATTATCCCGGTACTGACCTTCGCGTTCACTTCACGATCCAGTGCTGCAACCATTCCTTTGAATGTACGTACACAGGAGAAAGCGCTTGGCGTACCAAGTGGCATTGCCAACTTTGCAGCTTCATTTGGTGCGACCATCGGCCAAAATGGTTGTGCAGGCATCTACCCGGCCATGCTTGCGGTGATGATTGCACCAACAATGGGGATTAACCCGTTGGATATCGGATTCCTCGTTCCTCTAATCGCCATAATTACTGTCAGCTCATTTGGTGTTGCCGGTATCGGCGGTGGCGCGACATTTGCTGCGTTGATTGTGCTTTCAGCAATGGACTTCCCAGTGGCATTAGCAGGCCTTCTGATTTCGATTGAACCTCTGATCGACATGGGCCGCACCGCGTTGAACGTTTCAGGTTCTATCACAGCAGGTTCTGTGACCAGTAAGCTGATGGGCGAAACTGACATGACCGTTTTCAACGAGGACAAGCCGCTGAATTTGGATGGCGAAGACGCCACCGCATAAACACTCATCTAATTGCAATCGGGGGCATCACGTCCCCTTTTCCTGTTCTATTTAAAGGTTCAAACCATGAACATCGTTATTATCGGCGGTGAAGCAGCAGGCATGAGCGCTGCGGCTAAAGCTCGTCGCGTTAACCCAAACGCTACCATCACAGTCTATGAAGCCTCAGAAGTCATCTCCTTCGGTGCATGCGGTCTTCCCTACTATGTCGCTGATGAGTTTCAAGATGCTGGCTATATGTCAGAGTTCACGCCCGCACAGTTTGCTGAACGTGGCATTACCGTAAAAACTGGCCATCGCGTCACCAAGTTGGATGCTGAACAAAAGAAGCTGGAAGTCGTCCATCAGGGCAAAACGTTCATCGCAGAGTATGACCGCCTGATGATTGCCACCGGCGCGAGAGAACTGTTGCCACCGGTTTCTGGCCTCGACAAGCAAGGCGTTCATACGCTTCGTGTCATGCAAGACGGTCTTTCGCTAAAAGAAGCGATTCAGGATGAATCATGTCAGCATGTCACTGTGATTGGTTCTGGCTTTATTGGCCTTGAAGTCGCCGAAGCCATGATTCACCAAGGTAAGAAGGTTCGACTGATTGAACGTGCTGAGCGCCTGATCCCTGATGCATTTGATGCCGAAATCAGCGTTCATTTTTCGTCTGAACTGGAAAAAGCGGGCGTTGAGATTCACACCGGCGAATCCCTGAAAAACATTTTGGGTGAAGGTCATGTTTCTGGTATTGAAACAGACAAAGGCCAGTACGTAACAGATTTGGTCATCGTGTGTACTGGCGTTAAACCAAACACCGAATTTCTGAAAGAGACTGGTATCAAAACCTTAGATAACGGTGCCATTGTCGTGGATCGCCAAGGTAAAACATCACTGAGCGATGTTTGGGCTGCGGGCGACTGCGCAACAATCTGGCATTCAGTATCCGGTGAGAATGTGTATATCCCACTGGCAACCGGTGCGAATAAGCTTGGCCGGATGATTGGTGACAACATCGCGCAAACCGAAGGTGAACCACTGGAGTTTCCGGGTTCTTTGGGCACAAGCTGTGTTCGCGTTCTGGGATTGGAAGCCGGCCGCACTGGTCTTTCTGAGCAAGAAGCTATTCGCGCTGGCTTTGCGGTGAAAACCGTCACCATCAAAGACAAATGCCACACCAATTACTGCGAAGGCCAATCTGACATGCACATGAAGTTGGTGTATGAGGAAGGTTCAAAGCGTATTCTTGGCGCGCAGATCATTGGTTACAAAGGCGCGGTACACCGCATTGATGCAATGGCTGTCGCCGTAAGTACAGGGTTGACCACCAAGCAACTTGGTATGATGGACTTTGCCTACGCGCCACCGTTTGCGCGCACGTGGGATATTATGAACGTGGCAGGTAACGTTGCGAAATAACATCAACCTGATGTGAAGACTCTGAAAGCCAGCGACGACGCTGGCTTTTTGTTTCCAAGCGTTCAAAGGCTCATCCGTTCAATATATTGCACACATCACAATCTCAACATCTTTTCTTTCAGGTTTCTGCCTGCTTTCTCTCCTTTCCTTGCAACCAAATAATCCGGCAGTTAGGCTAATCTCAACTCTACTGGTTCATCGAATGGAAGCCGCTATGGAACAGATAACTAACCGCTCGCTACTCTCGGCAATGTGCGAAAACACGAACACTGCCATCGCTGTTGATAACCCTGCTACCGGAGACGTTCTGGGTTATGTGCCTAATCACAGTCAGCAAGAGATAGAAAATGCCGTCAGCAAAGCCTCAGAGGCACAAAAAGCCTGGGCCAAACAAACAGCGAAACAGCGTAGTGAGGTTTTGATCCGATGGTTTAACCTACTGATGGAAAATCAGGAAGATTTAGCGCGCATCATGACATTAGAGCAAGGCAAACCGCTTGCCGAGTCCCGTGGTGAAGTCGTTTATGGCGCGTCATTTATCCAATGGTTTGCTGAAGAAGGTAAGCGCACTTATGGCGAGACCATTCCAACGCCAATGGCTGACCGCAGAATCATGACCATTCGCCAACCTGTCGGCGTTGCAGCGGCCATCACGCCATGGAATTTCCCTATCGCGATGATCACCCGTAAAGCCGCGCCAGCACTGGCAGCAGGTTGCAGCTTTATTGCCAAGCCTGCTGCTCAGACGCCCTTAAGTGCTTACGCTGTTGCAGAACTTGCGTATCAGGCTGGTATACCCCGTGATTTACTGGCGATAGTGACAACAACTGATGCAGTGATGGCTGGTGAACTCTTCTGTAGCAGTGATCAAATACAAAAAATCTCCTTTACTGGCTCCACTAATGTCGGCCGTATTCTCATGAAACAAAGTGCCGAGAGCGTTAAACGTGTGTCGATGGAGCTTGGCGGCAATGCCCCTTTTATCGTGTTCGATGACGCAGATATCGATGCCGCTGTGAAAGGTGCCGTTGCCTCCAAATTCCGCAACGCAGGTCAAACGTGTGTTTGTGCCAACCGCTTTTACGTTCAGGATGCGGTGTACGACGAATTCGTCGAGAAGTTCTCAGAAGCCGTGAAAGCACTGAATATCGGAAATGGTCTCGAGGATGGCGTAACCATTGGGCCTTTGATTGACGATAACGCCAAATCCAAGGTCCAACGCCTGATTACTGGCGCGACAGAACAGGGGGCGAAAGTAGCCGTTGGAGGAAAAGATCAAGGTGGTCGATTCTTTGAGCCAACGATCCTCACTGATGTCACCCACGACATGGCGATTGTTCAGGAAGAAATATTTGGTCCTATCGCCCCTGTCATTCGATTTAGCGACGATAACTCTCTGGTGCAGATGGCGAACGACACCATTTACGGCCTTGCCAGTTATTTCTACAGCAAAGATATCAATCGTATTTTCGCCATTGCGGAAGCGCTGGATTACGGCATGGTGGGCGTCAATGAAGGGGTTATCTCTACCGAAGTTGCACCGTTTGGTGGTGTGAAGCAATCTGGCATTGGCCGCGAAGGTGCCAAACAGGGTATCGATGAATACCTGAATACCAAATATATCTGCCTCGGTGGTTTGTAATCACTTTCGGTGAATCAAAAAGCAGGGACAAAATTCCTGCTTTTTTTGCTTAAATGGCTAAAAACACATACCAAACCCACTTAACACCAAGAAATCCCTTTCATTCACTTTTACGCTCATAACATTCACTAATCTTTAACGAAATTCCTCTACATACGTAAGTGACTGTTGGAAATCTGCATAAAAATTCTGCAATCAAACTTCACAAAGACGGGTCTTTTCCTTTAATGTGAAGCGCAACAGTGTTTTTTCGTGCCACAGTGCGAAACTACGCTCAATTCAAAAAGAACAAAGGTAAAAAGATGTCTGACGTACCTTCAGCTGTTGTAGAAGTCGCAGCTAATGCACAAACCGTTGCTGAATCTTCCGGTTCCGTATGGCCATACGTGGTTGGCGGTATCGCTCTTGTCGTCGCAGCGGGATTTTGGGGTTACAAGCTAGTAAGCCGTCCTACTTTCATCATTAAGCAGATCCGCCGCCGTAATCTGAAAGCAATGAAGAAAGAAGGGATTGAAAGCTCAGAAGCAACCAACGATTTGGATAGACTGCTGACTGCAATCGAAGAACATGCAGTCACCAACAAGATGTCTGGCGCTGACATGATCAAACTTCTGGCACCACTCAATGACCAGAACCGCATGAAGTCGGCAAGAGATATGTACCTAACCATGCAGCACATCGCTCGCGAAGTTGGCAATACTCGTCTTGCTGGTGAGTTTAAAGGTAAATCTTCAGGCGTGAAATCCAGCTCTAAGCTGATGGCAGGTCTGTTTAAACGCGCAGGCATCTAAAGCCTTAGCAAAGAAGAACTCAAGGCACCTTAGGGTGCCTTTTCTATTTCATGGCAGCCTTACCGCCAATGATCTTATAAGCAGGTGTTCCCCTGACCAACGTCTCCCTCGCAAACACATTGCCACAAGAAGGACATTCGCAAGGCGTTTCAGTGTAGTCAGTTACAATGCGTTCTTTGAAACACTTCACCAAAGACCCTTTCCCACCTTTCTTGTATTTAAACAACATCGCCTTGCATTTCGCGCAGATGATATCGACTGATCGTTCCGGCAATTTCTTGTTGGGTTTCGCCACGTTACCTCCGATGATGACTTCCTCGATCTTATCTCAAAGAATGCGTTAGACCAAAGTCTTAGGGCGGGAGAAAAACTGAGAGAAAGCTTATGTTTATCAGGACTGGTTAACATACCGTTTACAATGTCGGCTATTCTTTGCTGGTTATCTGCGATGCGTCTATCTCACGCTTTGCATCTTATTCCACGGCAACGGATACCTATAACATTGGAGTGTTGTATGAAAATCAAATCCTTGGTGAAAACCCTTTCATTGGCAACTGCCATCGTGACAGCAGGCATGGGCAGTGCCGCTGCGAAAGAAAGAGACTACATCCTCGCTACAGCATCTACGGGTGGCACATACTACCCCGTCGGTGTGGCACTGGCGACTCTGAGTAAAGTGAAGCTGGAGCCTCAGTACAAGTTTTCACTGTCTGCTATCAGCTCTGCAGGTTCTGGCGAAAACGTTAAGCTGCTCCGCGAGAATGAAGCACAGTTTGCAATCCTACAGGGTCTCTATGGTGCATGGGCGTGGAATGGTGAAGGCAAAGTTGAGCAGGCAGGCCCACAGAAAGAACTGCGTTCTGTTTCCATGCTTTGGCAAAACGTTGAGCACTTCATCATGCTAAGCGATTTGGCCAAAACTGGCACCATGGCAGACATGAAGGCTATGGACGGTAAGAAGTTCTCTATCGGTAAGAAAAACTCAGGAACAGAAGGCTCTGGCCTGCAAATTCTGAATGGTTTGGATATCAACACTAACAAATTCAATATGGCGTACCTCGGCTACGGCGCCAGTGCTGATGCCCTGCAAAACGGCAACATTGATGGCATGAACACGCCTGCAGGTGTCCCAGTCAGCGCTGTGACCCGTGCTTATGCGGCAATGGGCGATAAAATCAAAATCCTCAACTTCACCGACGAGCAGGTTAAAGAAGCCAATGGCAGCTATAACCTATGGACCCGTTACGTGATTGAAGCCAATACTTACCCAGGTCAAACCGAAGCGGTTGAAACCATCGCTCAGCCTAACTTCCTGGCAGTACGCAGTGACATCAGTGACGAAGACGTATACCTGCTGACAAAAACCATCTACGAAAACCTGGCTTTCCTGAATGGTATTCACAAAGCCACTAAAGCGATGTCGCTACAAAAAGCCATTGATGGCCTACCTGTGCCACTACACCCAGGTGCGGCTCGCTACTACAAAGAACAAGGTTTGACGATTCCTGATCACCTTGTTAGCAACTAACGGCTAAACCCAAGGCGCTGACCCCGTCAGCGCCGCTTCTTCATTTCCAGCCCAACAGGACGTCGTGTCTTCTTTTGCACGCTAGAGGGAATATGACCGATAAATCTTCCAGTGCTGATTCGTCTCAGGAAATCGAAACCGAACTCTCCCAATTTGAACTGACGCAGCGAACAGATTTCCCGTTAATCACTCGTATTGTCACCATTTTCGGTATCGCGCTTTCACTTGTTCACATTTGGTTTAATACGTTCGCTACACTGCCAGAGCTATGGGTGTCTGCTGCACATTTCGCTGGCTTTTCAGTAATGTGTGCATTGACCTACCCTGCTGCAGCCAAATGGCGAAATAGCCGTTTTGCATTGGCCATCGACATTGGTATCGCCGTCGCCGCTATCGCCTGTCTTGTTTACATCATTTTCGCTGAAGATGCGCTGTATGATCGTGGCGTAACTTTCGTCACCACCGACTGGGTGTTTTCTGTCATCGCCATTTTGATCGCTCTTGAATTGATTCGCCGAACCATGGGCTGGTTTATTCCATGCCTGATTGTCGTGGCGCTCACTTATGTGGTTTGGTGGGGAAGTTGGCTCGATGGCATATTCGCTTTCCCGGGACTTTCCGCAGAAACCATGCTCTATCGTGCTTTCTACAGCTCAGAAGGCATGTTTGGCCCTATCTCAAGAATTTCATGGAGCTATGTCTTCATGTTCATCTTGTTTGGGGCATTTTTGGTGAAATCCGGCGCGGGTGATTACATCATCAATGTCTCCCGTGCTGCCGCGGGTAAGATCATTGGCGGCCCCGGTTTTGTCGCCGTATTGGGTTCAGGGTTGATGGGCTCAGTATCCGGTTCCAGCGTGGCAAACACCGTATCTACTGGGGTGATCACCATTCCCTTAATGAAGAAAGCCGGGTTTCCTCCCAAGTTTGCTGCAGGGGTGGAAGCAGCAGCATCGACAGGCGGGCAGCTCATGCCTCCTGTAATGGGCGCAGGCGCGTTTATCATGGCGTCATACACCCAAATTCCCTATGTCGAAATCATCGCAGTATCGTTTGCACCTGCTCTGATTTATTTTCTGTCTGTGGCCTTCTTCGTGCGCATAGAAGCCAAACGCTCCGGTGTGCATCAGCTAGAAACCGAAACGCCATCCATGCTGAAAGTATTGGCGTCGGGTTGGCACTACCTCATTCCACTCGCTGTGCTTGTCGCTTTGTTGGTCATGGACTTCACACCAACCTATGCGGCGGGTATCTCGATCATTTCAGTGGTTGTGTCGTCTTGGTTATCACCAAACAGGATGGGCATCGCGGATATCTTTGATGCGCTCGCCCAAGGCGCCCGTAACATGGCGACCACAGCGGTATTGCTTACTGGTATTGGCTTAGTGGTCAACGTCATCAGCACCACAGGGATTGGCAATACCTTCTCCCTGATGATCAATGACTGGGCAGGTGGCAGCCTGTTCATCATGATTGTATTGGTCGCGCTGGCATCGCTGATTTTGGGAATGGGATTGCCTGTCACCGCGTCCTACATTGTGCTTGGCACCCTTTCTGCGCCTGCCCTTTATGGCTTGATTGCCGAGCAGCAATTGCTTGAGCTTCTTACTAACGGTCAGTTGCCAGAAGAAGCCAAGACCATATTTATGCTGATAGCACCGGAGCAGCTCGCCGCTTTAGGCTCACCCATGTCATTTGAAATGGCCGTCGATTTAGTAGGCAAGGTACCGGATGATTTTAAAGCGACGCTTCTGGAGCAATCTCTGGGCCCAGTTACCGTTGGATTAGCCCTGTTGGCCGCACACCTGATCATTTTCTGGTTATCGCAAGACAGTAACGTGACGCCACCTGTGTGCTTAACTGCTTTTGCTGCCGCTACCATTGCGCGCACACCTCCAATGGCTACAGGCTTCAAAGCCTGGAAAATCGCGAAAGGACTTTATTTAGTGCCACTACTCATGGCGTATACACCATTGGTAGCGGGAGATTTTCAGCAGGTTGTTATTGTGACCCTGTTTGCCATTTTGGGTACTTGGGCGCTTGTAGCTGGCTTAGAGGGTTATCTTGAAGGTCCGATTAATCCGCTTTTCCGCGCAGCAACATTCGGTATGGCAGCTTTGATGATGTGGCCAGGTTTGGATATTTGGCTTCGCTTACTGGGTGCAGGGCTGTTTATCGCACTGGTAGTGCACTCATACAAGAAACCGCCACCGCTGGCGACTGCCTAGCTTCAATGCTCAATCGCTTAAAAGAAGAAAAGCGCCTATTTGGCGCTTTTCACTTCTGTTGGCAGCCGACTAACCTTCTTTCAATACCAAACTATCCATCAAGCCAACCATGCGGCCAATTTCTGGTTTGGTGATGGTGTCATTCGCACCAAGATCCAGCGCTTTGCGGCGGTTGTCTTCACTCATCAAGGAAGAGAACATAACAATCGGAATGTCTTTGTATTCACCGATTTCACGCAGTCTTTTCACCAGATGCAAGCCGTCCATTTTCGGCATTTCCACATCAGAGACGACACCGTCGACGAACTCGGTAATGGGCAGTTGTTCTTCGGTGCACAGTCGGACAAACTCAATCATGTTGTCCAACCCTTCCTGACCGTCTTTTGCTGTGATCACATTGTAACCCGCCGATCTCAACGTGTTTTCAATCAAACGCCTGATAAACGCCGAGTCATCGACAACAAGGATGGTTTTAGCTTCGCGCCTTGCCACCATGGCATCATCAATGACCACGGTTTTGTCTTTGGTGACATCGTATTTTTCCATGCTAAGCTCAGGATTGATGTCAGCAATGATTTTCTCGAAGTCGAGGATCATGATGAGATTGGTTTCCTGACGCACTACCGCCACGACACAGTCTTGATCTGAGGCTTCGAGGAATTGGCTGGGAGATTCCACTTCTTCCCATGATATCCGGTGAATCCGGCTAACACTGTCTACTAAGAAGCCGTTAGACATCTTATTGAAGTCAGTAACGATAACGACTTTTTCTTCGACACAATCCTTGGTTGGCACGCCAAGCCAGCGAGCTAAATCCACCAAAGGGATCAACTTGCCACGAAGAGAGAACACCCCCAGCACGTTAGGCTGTGCATTGGGGTAGTCCGTGGTATCGGGAACGCGGATAACCTCTCTTACTTTGGCGACGTTGATACCGTAATAACAGATCTTTTTAGAGCCATCAGGCAAAATTTTCTCTAAACGAAATTCAATAATCTCGAGTTCGTTTGTACCGCTTTCTGTCAAGATTGAAGTTTTAGGTTCTGTGCTCATACCAGATCTCAATGCATGTGAGGGCAAAAACAATAACGTCCTCTAACAGCATAGTCTTAATCTATCGACAGATGACTCAATTGACGAAAATAGTTATGCCCAAATTCAATACCTTGAGGAGAGAACCTTCAAAGCCCGAACTGATTCCTCCTGTTATTCCACTTTAAAAACCTGTTGGTCATAGAGGGCATTAATGATTTCTGAAGTACTGGATCCTGCAGCCAGACTAAGCCCTGAACTCGAGATATCCATGCTTTCCAGCACGATGTTTTGTGTTTGCCCATTTGAAATCAATGCTAGCGTGATCGTGCCATCGTTAGCGACAGTTGCATCATCAAAAAATGGCAATAAATCAGACGCATCCGGTGTTGAGCTTAACCCTGTCAGCAAGTCAGAGATATCCAGTTTGTCCTGCCCCAACGTCAGATCAGTCACCCTGTCTGTGTTCGCTGGATTGGTCAAAGAAGATTCCAGCCAAACGAACAGATCTTCCCCGTCACCGCCAGTGAGAATGTCATCGCCTTTACCCGCTTGCAGGGTGTCATTGCCACCCATACCAAACAGACTTTCTCCTGCGTCATCGGCGACCAACGTATTGCTTTCTCCATTACCGATATTGTCACCGAGATATAACTGACCGCTATCGATGACAGAGGTCAGGAGCTCTTCCTGGGTCATCCCAGAAGCCGTGCCATTAACCATTTCATCCAAACTGACGCCGTTGAAAACGATGTCCTGAACTTTATCTCCGCCAACTGAAACACTCAGAGTTGCGCTGCCACCGCTTTCGGTTAATGCGAGGATATCAGTCAGCGCTGAAAGGCCACTCAGGTTTTGCAGGCTTAGCGCACCGCTGAGATCCACCACATCCGTTGCAGTGTCGAAATCTTCGATGGTATCTGTCGCAGGGCTGCCGGTGGTGCCAAAATCTGCTGCATTCCAGACAAACCTGTCGATGCTGTTGTCCGCTTCACCTTCTTTACCACCCCACAAGCTGTCATCACCTGCGCCGCCACTGAGGATGTCTGCACCAAGCCCGCCAATCAAGGTATCGTCACCAGCGCCACCTTCCAGAGTGGCATCTTCCGTTCCCGATATCACCACATTGTCGACGGCAGGATCTGCGGCTGCAATCGCCCCTTCGCCTGCGTTAGTCACGTTAATAGAAAGTTCGATGGAATCAGATTCTGCCGATTCCCCCGTCGTTGTCGTTGAAATAGCAACCACTTCAACGGTGTTCGACAGCACAGACGATCCCGTTACGTGCAGTTGTGCGAGTTCTGCCGGCGTTAGCGTCACAACACCACCGATAGGGCCAGTTCCCATGGCTGCGCCATCAGCATCAACGAATGTTAGTCCCGCAGGCACATTTCGAATTTCGATCGAAAGCGTTTCAGACGGGTCCGTCAATGCAGCTGCCAGTCCAAGCAGTGGAATCACGGAAGCGACACTCCCCGCAACCGCAGCGGTTTGTGGCGTATTCAGAGTCAGTGTGGGAATGTCTGGTTTTGGCAGTACATTGATGCTGACCGAATCCGTATCTGTCTTCGCCCCTCCGTCACCGGAATTGCCGTTATCGTTGACCGTCACGGTCAGAGTATCTTCACCACTGAAATTAGTATCTCCCGTGTAAGTGACGCCATTACCCAAAGCGTCATTAATGGCATCCAACGGCCCTTCCAAAGTCATATTGTTGGTGCCCTGCCCACTCACAGTCACGCCTGAAGGCAATGGTGGTGAGTCCGGTAAACCAATCACACCATCAATAGCACTCAAGCGAATAGAAATAACGCCACCAGCCGTTTCATTCGCATCGACATCTTTCACCTGTATAGATTCAATCAGTAAGGTCGTTTCTTCTTCCGCTTCCAGTGAAGTTGGCAAGGTTAACTCTGGCTCGTCATTGACTGGTGTGACGGTGACATCGATCACCTGATTCACCCATAGAGAACTGTCTGCTTCTACGCCGTTATCTACCGCGCGAATCGACACTTCAAGCTGCCCATCCCAGTTATTTTCATTGGCATCTCCCGGTGTGAAAATAAGCGAAGACAGCGTGGTTTGATTGGCGATAACGACCCAACTTCCATCGGGTTGTTTTTCCGCACTGCTCCCACTGGCAACACCCGGCGGCAGGCTGATCGTTGCGGAATCCGGCACATTGGTCAGCACCACTTTCACCACTTCTGGCCCATTCTCAGTCACAGACAATCCCGAGCCATCATATGACGATGCTTTATCTATCACCGTGACATCCAAAGGCAACTCAATGTTCTCGTCTTCCGTGCCGGAGACCGACGTGGTGATTTCAGTGTCTACTCCATCGCCAATGGGGTTAACCACAACGTCGATGGTGGTGCTGTATTCTTTCGGTGTGCTGAGTAAATTCTCTTTGGCGTAAACCACCATGACGACCGTCATTGAACCACTGAAGTTTTTGGGTGGAATAAACGCAATATCATCAAGAGAGAAACTTTGGCTGTTAGGTGGCACACTGATGGTCCAGTCGCCGCCGCCACTGTTCTGCACCAACTGGCTTCCATTCGAAACCAACTGGAAATCATCAGGCACACCGGTGAGTTTCACCGAAACAATCTTCTCAGAACCATCAGTGTCCTGCAGCGTTGCCGTGACTCCTGTTAGTGCGATTTGCTCATCTTCGTTGCCCGCAATCGCTGAAGTATTACCACTGAAGGTAACCGGATCGTTAACTGGCAAGACTTCGAAGGACACATTGGTTGAGATGGTTTTAACGGTGACAGAGTCAGGTAAGCTCGTCTGATCATTCACTGCCCTATCTTCGACCGTTGTATCGACTTTAATGCTGACATCACCACTGAAATCCGCTATCGGCTTGAAGTAAACCTTGGAAAGATCAGCACTGGAAACAGTGATGGTGCTTTGCGGGTTCTCACCACTTTCATCAACAAAAAAACCTACGGAGCTGTCAACGGTCAATACAGCCTGAGTGATGGTTTCAACACCGGAATTGGGCGACGTATCGGGGTCGATTAATTTCGACGTAAAATCCAGCTCTATGATGCCATCTTCAAGGGCTTTGTTGGCGACTGGCACCCATTCTGATTCATCCTCGACGGGCTGTTCTTCACTGTTCAAACCGTCAGTTTGAATCACTTTCACTTCGGTCGTAACACCATCTACCACCGGAGCAATAACAATGGAGATAGACGTATCAAGCTCTTTGATGTCGCCGCTTAGTTTGTCTGTCGTGACTAGTTTGATAGGAAGTATTGCGTCACCGGCAAAATGTCTGGGCAGTAATAAAGCGATGGCGGAAAGATCAACAGACCCATCCGCGGCCACTGGTACTTTGGTAACATATTCACCGGTTTCGTAGTTGAACGACATCCCAGAAGCCACTGCGCCAATCGCCGACAGCGCTGAAGAATCAATAACCAGTGATAACTCATCATTGGGTGCATCCACAGCATTTATCTGGATAAAGTCGCCAATTTGCTCTCCAAATGTAATCGATTTATCTTCAGCACCTGTCACATTCTGCAAGTTGACCGATATATCACCTGCCAACTCGGTCTGATCTGTCTCACCCTGAAAGTCCAGTGTCAGCACAATGGGCTTCTGCTCGACGGGAGTACTTACGTCTCCTTCAGTTCCGTCCCCCTGATCCTGAACCTGCGCTGTGATTTGCGCATATACAGGCGCCGTTGTTTTAGCAGACGTCGTAATGGCCAATGTATCTAATGCATTCGCAGGAACAGTCCAACTGCCGTCACCATTATTGATCCCACCTGTCACGTAGAACTGGTCATAGAGTTCAAGCTGTTCCTCTGTCAGTGGTGTTCCACTGGCATCAGCGACAAAAGTGACCACGACCTGGGTAATAATTTCCTCGCTGCTTCCGTCTGTGTTTACGCCTTCAGGTGTTATAAATGCCAAACGTCTATCAGGACTGGAAAGTGATATTGAGCCAGTACCCTCCCCGACAATGGTCGTCGAAAGAATATTATCGGAAGCATCAATTAGCTCGATGTCTCCAGTATTCTCTACGGTCGCGATGATGAGGACATTCAGATCACCAGTGATCTCTTTGGTATCAATAGCCGAAGAGTCAGTGTCTTTCTGTTCAACAGTTAGCTTCACGCTTAGATCAAGATCCCGGTCGAGGTCAGAGTTTACTGGGGCTCTAAGTAAAAGATTACTGCCCGATAAGAGCTTACTCACTTGATCAGTGGAGAGCACCGCTTCGCCTCCGGAGAAGGTAATAGGCGTTGATTCACCGGCAATCGTCAGCGTATAACCAGCGTCAATCGCTGCCTGAGCCATCGAAAAGGTAATAGCGGTAATAGATTCGTTGTTATCAGTGAATCCTTCATCCGTATTTGGACGCCAATTAACGACCACATTCTGGTCTTCAAATCCACGGCTGTTGAGCGTGTAATCTTGCGCATCAATTTCCGGTTCAATATGGACAATGACATCTTTATCGACGGTCAAAGAATCGCCATCATCTTCAGTGACGATAATGGTGACAGTCAGCGTGATATCATCTGTGCTGCCAGGAGGAGGAACCAGTTTAACGTCTGAAAGCCCATCTACCTTGGCCTGATATTGGGGTTCACCATTAGCACCCAGGCCAGCATAAACTAGGTTGATTTCGTCATCATTGGTATCTAATAAGGTCACGCCTTTGGGAATATTGGTGACCAGCGTAGACAGTGTTTCAGAGTCATCGTCAGGCAGAGAACTCCCTTTCTCACCAGATTTAATGGTAAACGAAAGTGAAACTTCTCCATCTTCCGGAATGGTGGTTTCAATCCCCGTCTCCACGCCATCTTCGATGACTGGCTGCCAAACATTACCTAAATCTGCTTCAATATCTGGCACATCAGCCACGCCTTTCAAAGCCACGTTGAGGATTTTTGCGCCAGTCTCGTAAACATCAGTCACCGTCTCGGCGACACCACTGGCATTGGTGACTGTGATCGTGTCTTTCACCACGCCTCTGACATTCAAGGCGAAATCCACATTGCTTTCTGGTGGTGGCTGAAGCTTCAAACCACTGATATCTGCATACGCAAACTCATAGAGACCGCCACTTTCCGGCACCTCGGTCCCATCACTCAAGAGTAATTTCGCACCTGTTGGCACGCCGGTGATCCAGACATAAAGCGCTTCAGAACCGTCTGTATCTACTGAATCTGTCAGTGAGATATGCGGTGCGAGGTCGATAAGCTCGTCTTCCAGCCCACTGGCTCGGGTCACTTTGAGGGTGGTGGTATCCGCAATTGGGTCAACCGCAATCGTGATGGTTTGAGGTTCTGAATCCGCCGTTTGCTGACCGGACGCGAAGTTGTCTTTCTCTTTACTTTGGGCAATCGCTGTTAGCGTTATGTCACCAGAGAAATTCTCGTCAGGTTTCACTACCACATTGTTGATATCCGCCGCTGCGACGATGTATTTGCCACCTGTCGGCGTCAACTCTGCGCCATTGAGCAACAAGGTGGCACTGCCAGCGTCGAGTGTCAGGATGTAGTTCAGTTCTTCCGAATCATCCCTGTCTTCCAATTCTGCGTTCAGGTTGAGTGTTGCACCGTCACTGTCTTCATCAATTCGGTAGTAAAGCGTTGTCGTTGAATTTTCCCAAATCGGCACATCAGCAATACCCTCAACGGTGATGGAGAAGGTTTGGTTATCTAACTGACGTTCTGAGCCATCTCCGTTGGCCACAAATCCCGTCACGGTAAACGTAGGCACACCGTTAGATGCGGAGTAATCCTGATCAGGGACAAAGGTCACACCTTGCAGTGTCCAAAGTTCATTGGAAGCATTGGGCGTGAACAAGTTGCCCGCCAACTCAATTTGGTTACCAGTGATGGGAAGCTCCGCACCGTTCGCATAGAAAGTGCCGTGAGCGTTGGATGGCAAGGTAATCAAAACGCGATCAACCGTTTCACTTTGGTCGTTATCACCGACGTCAACCGTCATATTAATGGCTATACCATCCGCAGGATTGCCGACCAA
Source organism: Grimontia sp. SpTr1 (assembly GCF_947387585.1). Lineage (NCBI taxonomy): Bacteria > Pseudomonadati > Pseudomonadota > Gammaproteobacteria > Vibrionales > Vibrionaceae > Grimontia > Grimontia sp. SpTr1. The sequence continues at coordinate 373,376 of NZ_CANDOD010000003.1, read as the reverse complement.
ATCATCGTTAGGATCTGGCTCCCTGCCCTGGTCTTCCAAACCAGATGCGTTTTGGACGACAAGTTGCGGTTGGGCATCGACAACCACAATTTCCGTGGTGCCGACAACGATGTCTCCATCGCCGTCGAGAATTTCGTAGCTAAAAGATTCTGTGATGCGGTTACTGGTTGAGCCCCTGTGTGTGATGTCATCGTTGGCGATGAACTCCACCGTACCGCGGCTATGAATCACCAAGGTGCCGAGCTCTTGCCCGCCACTCCCTTCGGTGACCGTAAACCGGTTATTAATGCCCGGTGTCAGTTCATGCTGTTCGCCATTGATGGTGACTGACTTGATGGTTGCATCATCAGCGCCACGATTGCGCGCAGGCAGAATGGTAATGCGTGAAGATGAATTCCCTTCTTCCGTTACCAAACTACCGCCGCCTGTTCCGACGCCGTCGGTCTCCAACGAAAATGGCACATCATCAAGGACATTTACGACGATATTGGCTGTCGCTTTGTCGCCATCAGCATCAGTCACTTCGACAGGGAAGTTAATCGCGAGAGAGTTTTTCTCTTCACCTCGTGGGTGGTCAAGAGCACCAAGCAATGCAAAGGTATAAGTGCCATTCGGAAATACGGTTAGCGTAAAGACTTCTCTTGCGCCTGCCATACCGGTGTAAACCTTATTGGCAGATGTATCACTGGTCAGCTCCAGCGTGACTGCGGTGCCCTTAGAACTCAGTGGAATGGCAGTACCACCCGCATCTTCACTATTGTCGCTATTTACTGAGGCAAAGCCGCCAACGTTTATCGCTACATCAGCAATTTCATCACTGCCGCTATTGATTTCCAGTTGCCCGGTCGCTGTATCCTGATCAGTGCCCACACCACCAGGCGTGGTACCGGGTCGGTTCTGATTGGGGCTAGAGCCGTTAGCGTTAATATCGCTTTCTTCGACATTCAACGCAGGGGCGTTGGTAATCACCGGCGCTTCACCATCCTGAATATCAACGCTAATCGCTGCAATGCCACTTATCACATCACCATCAGAATCCTTGGTGTCGAGAGAGACGGAAATAACAATGCGATCGCCATTAATCGTTACCCGCGTGTTTGATGTTGCATCTGCATTGTGGTCAACAGGTTTGAATAGCGTGATAGAAGGTTCGATGACCAAACCATATCCATCGACGCCTTGGGTAGCAGGAAAGCTCAGCGTCATGACCAACTCACCATCAACCCGCCCAGACAGAACACCTGTCGTCTGATCGTATTCGAAGTCGATGGGTTTACCGTTACTGGTGAGTACCTCTTCCATGTCTTTGATCAAGTCATCCAACTGAGCACTGCTGATTCTCACGTCGTCCGGGATCAATCGGTCAGTCCTTGCATTGACCGTCAAACTCACGGTTGAGGTGTCGGGATAGCCAACTTGAGCGCCATCAGGGGTTAAATCTGGCTCAGTGATCGGCAAGGTTTTGTCAGTAGACGGAATGATCGCTGAGTCATCATCCTGAATCGTGACGGTAAACTCACCTGTCACTTCATCGCCATCAATATCCGTCACCTTCACGCCGATGGGTAGCTCAAGGTCGCTACCAGCCTGATCAACAGCCAAATCCAACACAACGGAGTATTCTCCTGTTGGCTTACCCGAAGCATCAGTATCAAGTTTGATGGTCAACACCGTGTCACCATTCGCAGGTGAAGAGGAGGCTGACAGGCTTGGATCATCGATAACGATGACGATTTCGTTAGTCAGCGAAGAAAACGGCTGTGGTTGAACACTGGTTTGGTAACCACTGCTGGTAATAGCATTAAGTGCTGCTTCCAATCCTGATGGCGCATAGAACTCGATGGACTGAATCGCATCTGTGCCTTGGGTAATGCCGAGGCTGATATTCTCTTGCGAGCGCGTGCTGCCAATAATGGGGTCAATGAGTGTTGAATCGACAGGATCGACACTCGGCGGCGCACCATCCTTTACGGTGAGCGTGAAATCAGATGTCGTTGTGTCACCGTCATCATCCGTGACTTTAAGTGAGAGCGGCAACTCTACCGACTCACTGTCTGGCTGTTCAATCGGACGGTTTACGGTTGCGGTGTATTGGTTGTTCGCTTGATCGATCGCTACCGTCAGCACAGTTATAGTGGCGCCAGACCCGTCGATATACCCCACTTCGATGGTTTTGTTTGAGCCATTGAGTTCGTTCAATGGTGTTAGCAAAGTCAGCGCATTACCTTCGCTGGTTAGCCCTTCTATTTGGGTAGCCAAAGAAGCATCTAGATCCCAAACCAGCGAGGTGATGTCATCACTTCCTACCTCCAGACCCAGAGATTCTGTCGTCGAAACTGGGGTGTCGCCATTGGCAGGTTCAGTGAGCTCCGCATCCACGACCTCCATAATCGCATTAATGCCATCTTCCACTGAGTAAGTGACTTCTATAGGTGTATCAAGCGGGTCGTTATCCGTATCGCGTGCCTGAAGTTGAACCTTGATATCGAAGATTTCGTCATCGCTACCAGAGGCTGGCTTAACCGTCACCCATTGGTTGTCAGCAAACTTGCTTTCTTCAATATGATCAAGTGGTTCGCTGAGCGTAAAGACAGAAGCGATAGACAGACCTTGCGCACCCGTACCTGCCGACTGTGTCGTGGTCAAGGTTATACTGGCAACTTCAGTACCATCGCCTTTTTCACCCACCAGCGTGATGACGTTATCTGCGGTGCCCGCCTCAATGCGGAATGTCAGCGCATCACCACCTGAAGTCAGTTCATTCAATTCTTCAATCAATGCAGTCAGATTGGCGATGGAGACGGAATTGGGCAGCAGCCTATCCGCAGCGGCATCTAATGTGATCGTGCCGTTGACGGTTTGAGCAGGTTCGTTAAGCTTGTCTTCGGTGATTTCATACTCACCACTCACTGTCGCTGATTCGCCCGACGCGTCACTGCCATCATTGACGGTGACGGTAAAGTCAGAGGAATCACTGTCACCGTCGTGATCCGTGACTTTCACAGAAAGTGGCAGATCAACCTTTTCATCTGATGGCTGGTCGATAGATTGTGACAGTGTCACTGTATATTGATTATTACCCGCATCCAGCGCAATCGTCATCACGGTAACTGTTGCACCAGAGCCATCGGTATAGCCAATCTCTATCGGATTATCAGAATCATTTAAATCGCTGACTGGACTCAGCAATGACAAGGCATTGCCATTGCTGGTTAGCCCTTCAACGATGGTCTGAAAACCACTGTCCAACTGCCAAACCAGTGATTCAATATCATCACTCCCGATATCCAGTCCCAGCGAACGAGTTTCTGTTGCCGTTGAACCGGAATTAGGGTCAGTCACACTGGCATCCTGAACAGCGATTTCTGGATGGATGCCATCTTCAACCGAATACGTCACTTCTATCGGCGCATCCAGCAAATCATCATCGGTATCTTTCGCTTGCAGTTGAAGCTTGATATCAAAAATCTCTTCGCTGCTGCCAGATGCAGATTTGATGGTAACCCACTGATTATCAGCAAACTTGTCTGGGTCTGCATGGTCGAGCGGGAGGTTGAGCGTGAAGACTGAGTCAATCGTGATGCCCTGCGCACCGCTACCCGAAATTTGTGTGGTAGTCAGCGTAAGGCTAACCACCTCGGTGCCATCCGCTTTTTTACCGACGAGCTCAATGACGTTATCAGTAGTGCCCGGCAGTATGGTGAAAGTCAGTGCATCACCGCCGGAAGTCAGTTCGTTGAGTTCGCTTTGAAGAGCCGACAAGTTGGCGATAAATACAGAATCCGGCTCAAGCCTGTCTGTGGTGGCATCTAATGTAATGGAGCCGTTGGCGGTTTGAGCAGGTTCATTCAGCTGGTCTTCAACTAAATCGTAATTACCGGAGACACTGACATTGACGCCGTTGGCGTTGTCATTGTCTTCAATGGTCACCGTGAAAGCAGAATCTGCGGTGTCACCATCTTTGTCCGTCACCTTCACGGAAAGTGGAATGTCGATTTTGTCGTTACTGGTGGTTTGATCGATTGGCTGGGACAGCACTACATCGTAATCATTATTCACCTGATCCAGCGTGAGAGTCATGACTGTGATTGTGGTGCCAGTGCCGTCAACATAACCAATCTCAATGGGTTGGTTTGAATCATTGATGTCGCCGAGTGGTGTTAACAGCGAAAGTGCATTGCCATTGCTGGTGAATCCTTCGATGGTGGTCTGGAATGCGCTATCCAGCTGCCAAACCAGCGATTCAATATCATCACTGCCAATGGTAAGGCCAAGCGAACCCGACGCCGTTGATGCACTTCCCCCTTTAAGCGGATCGACAAGTTCTACGTCAGCGGCATCAATCACCGGATGAATGCCATCCTCAATCGAATACGTCACTTCAATGGGTGCATCTAACGCATCATTATCTGTATCAAGCACCTGAAGCTGAAGCTTGATGTCGAAGATTTCTTCGCTGCTACCGGATGCAGGATTAATCGTGACCCACTTATTGTCGGCAAATTTGCTGTCTTCAATGTGGTCTAGCGGTTCGTTGAGTGTAAAAGCAGAAGCAATCGAGATCCCCTGTGCGCCGGAACCCGGCTGTTGCGTGGTAGTCAACGTCAGACTGACCACTTCCGTGCCATCGGCTTTTTTACCCACCAATTCGATAACGTTCCCTGCCGTGCCTGGCTCTATCGAGAAAGTCAGCGCATCGCCACCAGACGTCAGTTCATTAAGCTCGGACTGTAATTCCGACAGATTGGCAATAGAGAGGGAATCAGGTTGCAGACGGTCAGTTTTCGCATCCAGCGTAATCGTGCCGTTTGCGGTTTGCGCCGGTTCATTCAACTGATTTTCTGTGATTTCAAATCCGCCACTCTCCATCGCAGACTCACCAGATGCATTGCCTGCATCGTTAATCGTGAGGGTGAACTCAGAGGTAGTGCTGTCCCCATCGTCGTCTGTCACTTTAACCGTTAATGGCAATTCGACCTTATCATCGGTTGGCTCATCAATCGGTTGCGCCAACGTCACCTTATATTCATTGCTGGTTTGATCGAGTTCGATAGTGAGCACGGTAATCGTAGTGCCAGATTCGGTGTAGCCAACCTGAATGGGCTCACCATCGGCGTTGAGCTCACTTAAGGGTGTCAGCAATGACAAGGGATTCCCGTTACTGGTGAGGCTTTCAATCAAGGTTTGGAAACTGCTGTCGAGTTGCCATGTGAGTGAGGCAATATCATCACTGCCAACCTCTAATCCCAGTGATTCTGAGGTGGTTGAAGCAGGCTCGCCAACCATCGGGTCAATCAGGGTTGAATCTGCTGCGTCGATAAGTGGCGTTATCCCATCTTCCACTTTATAGGTCACGCTAATTGGCGCATCGAGTGGGTCCCCATCCGTATCCTGTACCTGCAGCTCAACTTTGATGTCGAAGATTTCCTCGCTCGTACCCGAAGCCGATGAAATAGTGACCCATTGGTTATCCGCAAACTGGCCTGGGTCGAGGTGATCCAACGGACCATCCAAGGTAAAGACTGACGCAATGGAAATACCCTGCGCGCCCGTACCAGAGGTTTGACTGGCCGTTAACGTGATATTGACGATTTCGGTGCCGTCCGGCTTAGTTCCGGTAATTTCGACTACATTACCCGTTTTAGTGAACTGGAAGGACAGAGCCTCTCCGCCTGAAGCCAGCTTATTAAGCTCGGTTTGAAGGCCAGTGAGATTTGCAATTTCAAGGGAGTCAGGAACCAATCTGTCTGCCGCTGCATCTAGCGTTATTGTGCCATTTGCGACCAAAGCAGGTTCTTCCAGCTGGTCTTCCGTGAGTTCATACTGCCCTTCTATGGTTGCGTTTTCTCCCGATGCGTTATCACCATCTTCAAACGTGACGGTAAAGGTGCCAACGCCGCTGTCCCCGTCCCTGTCTGTTGCATCAACGGTCACCGGAATCAAGGTGTCATTGCTCGCTTCTGACTCATCAATCGTGGCATTTTGGGCGACAACGTAGGCATATTGATCTGTCGCCCCCGCGACAGGTTGGAGGGTGATACTAAGTACAATGGAAGAAGGATCGCTGTCGAGGCTAACGCGGATTTCGTTGTCTTCAACAACAAAGGAGGTCGAAGCACCATTGCTGGTGATCGCACTCAAGGCATCGGAAAGCTCAGGGGTCTCGACAAAACGAATCAATGCCAGTGCATCACTGTTTACATCCAGATTGATGGGAATGGGCTCGGAAACATACTCCACGTTGTTTTCATCAATGGTGATGCTGTCAGGACTGAGTGTTGGATCCGCACCATCTAACACGGTTACCGTGGTACTGACGGGCGCATCCAGCGCATTACCGCTAACGTCCTGCCCTTGGATCTCCATCGATATGTTGATGGCATCCCCCGTCACTGTCACCAAACCCGCACTACTACCCTCCGCGTAGTGATCCAGAGGTGCATTCAAGGTAACAGAGACCGTCAATGACACATCCCTGCCAACCTGTTCGCCTGTCACTTCAATAATGACAACGGTTTCGCCATTTAGGCTCCCTGTGATGGTTTTGCCATCTGCAGAAAGAACATAATCCAGTGGCTCACCGCCGCTTAGTGTATCTGCGGTCAGCTCGGTGATTATCGCTTCCGCTGCCGTCGGCTCAATCACAAAGCTGGTCGCATCCAACGGTAAAGAGCTTGCTGTTATCAATACACTGGAAACCGTGTTTACCGGGTACTGATCTGGCTGTAGGTCGCTCTCGGTGATGGTGAGAGACAGAGACTCACCACCCGAAGGGGGAAGAATAGGAAGTGGATCGTCATCGGCTGGAGCGGCTGCGTTTGGGGAAAAAGTAGTATCGAACCCGGCCTGTGCCAGCACGCTGGTATTGTTGTACTGAATAACCGCAAAATCACCGATAGAGGAACTGGTTCCACCTGCAGCTCCCGCCGCCGCCGCTTCAAATTCCTGCGTCGGGTCAACACCGGCAAGAATAGCTTCCTGCAACGCAGCGATGTCACCATCTAGCAGCGCGATTGCGTCTTCACTCTCTGCCAGCGTGACGTTTTCATCCAGCCCAATGATCTGAATGCCCTCATCATCGAGCTTGATACAGGTGGCACAGGGCTCTGAAACCAACACGGGTTCGCCATCTTTAATAACAATGTAGCGAGCGTTGGGTGACGCGATAACTATACCTTCAGCACCCACATTTGCGCTGCCGGTCAATGGCGCTGCCAGATTGTTCTGAACAAGGTAGACCTTGCCTTCTTCTACGGTGAGTGACGTTGATAATTTTTCTATGTTTTCCGACGTTTCTGAGCCGGTATTTGCTGTCTTCATCGATATACCTATAACGTTTACGAATCACCCAGCCAGTTGCCTTACTGTCTAGATTTACCAACTAAATTGCAGTGAGACGGGTTTTCGAAATTGTTTGCCTATCGGATTTGGTGAGAAGTATTAATCGATCAAATTGGTAAAAAATTAATGCCTCCCAGACAGTTTGGCCTTTAGAAGTTTGCTTTGACCTGTCTCATTTACGATAGAAAAGCGATAAAGCCCGTTTTAGGGGGTCAATTATTTTCGAACATGCCCTACTTTTTACGTTGTTAAGTCGAACATGTAATTTATCGCAATTTGTGGTCACACACCTGTCCATATATCAATGCATCCGAGCAGTTTCAGGAGAAGAAAAACAGGTGAAAAAATGGCAGTTGGCTCCAGTTTTCTTTCCACATTTTAGCGTTTTGACTTTTCAAATTTTACGCAGGGTCTAATTTCGCTTTGAGGGAGCATTCATGAAGCAACGTAACACCCACTCTAGACTGCGGTTTTTGGCAAGAACATCACGTTTCCCTAAAGCTTGGAAACCGACATTAAGTGTTATTGCATTTGCACTTTGTAGCACCGGTTTAGCAGCAACCGTGCATGCACAATCATTGGAGCAAGCCGTTGCAACGACACTTTCACAAAACCCGACAATCAGAGAAGCCTATAACGAGTTCAAAAGTCGTGAAGCGGATATCGATGCATCGGAAGGTGGTTATCTGCCTTCTGTCGATCTCGACGCTGGTATTGGTTATTCCGAATACGACAGTGACAACAACGATGGGACTTATCATCCCAGGGACGTAAGGTTGAGTCTTCGCCAGTTAATCTGGGACGGCTCCATTACTTATAACGACATCAAACGCACTAAAGCAGAAGCTGAAGCTCAGCGCTTTCAACTGTTAGCAGATGCTCAAGACACCGCACTTAGCGTGACAGAGGCCTATATTGAGGTTTTGCGCACTCAGGCGATTACGGATCTTTCCCAAAAGAACCTGGAAACCCATGAGCGTATCTTTGGTGATATCAAAAAGCGCGCGGATTCGGGCATCAGTTCCACCGCGGATCTTTCTCAGGCTCAAGGTCGTCTGGCACAGGCACAAACCAATTTGTTGTCTGCGATGAGCAATCTCGATGACGCTGTTATCGAGTTTGAACGCGTTGTGGGCGCATCTCCTCTCGATTTGGTTCTGCCAGAAGTCGATGCACTTTTCATTCCGCCAACACTGGTTGAAGCACTGACCATCGCAAAAGAAAACAACCCCGTTATTCAGGTTGCAACGAATGATGTAGAAGCCGCACACCGTCAGTACAAACAGGCTAAAGGCGACTTTTTCCCAACGTTTAGCATTGAAGCCTCTCAGGAATGGGGTGAAGAGTTAGATGGTCAGCCAGGTGATACCGACGAGTTTCAGGCCATGCTGCGCATGCGCTACAACCTGTATAACGGTGGCACCGACGCGGCGGAAGCACGCAGTGCCGCTTACCAAATAAACAAAGCGAAGAACATTCGCCACAACGCACATCGTCTGTTGGATGAAAGTACGCGTCTGGCATGGACAGCGAAAGAGTTGGCAGAGAAACAAACACAGTTCCTACAACAACACGTTGATTCAGCCTCTAAGACGCTTGAAGCATACGAAAAGCAATATTTGATTGGCCGACGCACATTGCTTGATCTGCTCAACACAGAAAACGAGTTGTTTGATGCGCGCCGCTCATACATTGATTCTCATTACACCGGTATTTATTCAAAGTACCGCGTCTTGAACGCCACTGGCCTGCTGCTTGATGAACTGCGCGTTGATACACCAGAAGAGTGGCAAACTTCGGTCTACGGCAAGGACGGCAAAGATAAACAAGGAGACACCGAATGATGAACGCTTTTCAGCGATACGCTGGCCTGTCTCGGCAAGCTCTCAGCAGTGTATTTCTGATCATCGCGGCCCTGGTGCTGGCGGGTTGTTCCATCAGCGCTTCACAAGCCCCTGTTGCCAAACAGCATGACGATTTGTTGGATGATGACAGAGATGGTGTGATTAACGCCCGGGATGCCTGTGAAGGCACCCCTCTTGGTGCAGTCATTAACAATGATGGTTGCTCCGAAGAACTGGAAATCAGCGCCCGTGATGACCTGCATATTCTGTTTGCTAATGATTCAGCAAAGATCCCAGCAAGCTTTATCGCCGAAGTGAGTGACCTCGCCCGATTCATGAAGTCTTTCACTTACATCGTGGTTGAGCTTAACGGTTACGCCAGCGTGGTGGGTGACCCAGATTACAACCTAGCGCTTTCAAAACGCCGAGCCAATGCCGTAAAAAGCGCGCTGATCAAACAAGGCATTAGGCCGGATCGGGTTCGAATCATCGGTTTTGGCGAAGCGGACCCCATTCTTGCCCAGTCTCAGGAGCAGTCTGACATTCTCAGTCGCCGCGTAACGGCGAGTGTGAAAGTATCAGAATCCGAAGTCGTCAACAAATGGACGATTTACACGTCATCATCCGCAAAATGATGCGACGTTCAGAAACAGAAAAAGGGCCGATTCGGCCCTTTTCTTTTATCACTTATTTCTTTATCGCTGATTGAGTCATTCACTGCTTTTAATGCAGGACAACCGGATCAAGCGTTCCTTGGTTGGTAGGTAACGCCAATAACAACCAGAAATCCAAATCTGTCTCGGTACACTTGTCGGGGGTAACCCGAATAACGCCTTTACAGCGCTTGCCGCTTGGTTGTTCAAGCAACGCGCCAGGTCTTCGCAGCGCTTCTTTCATGCACTCATCTCCGACAATGAACTGCAAGCCATCATCATCTACGATGCTGAACAGTCGATCATGCTGGAAAAAGTAAATGCGTTCATTGTCGACTTCTTCCCGAATACCTGAAATGCCTAGCAGCGCCCGACGAACGAAGCCCGATAAATCTTGACCAGTCACACTCATTGGATTGTTCCGTATTAACTTCAACGATAATCATTCCCAATATAGTGATATGAAACGATCTGTTAATCCTAAGGGGCGCACATTGGGACGAAAACCGTTAAAAAGTCTGACAGACTTATAATCAACTTCGTAAAACTGTACTCATAAATATCCTGTGTTTCGGAAAAAGTATCAGTCTTGAGTACTAAACCCTCTCAGCCCGAGTCACCGCGCAACGCGGCATTGGGGCGTTAACCCGCTTTAAGCATCAGGTTGATCTCGCACACATTTCATTCTCAAGGCTTCTTGACTTTATCAACGCTGGGCTACGCTTTAACTGTGAGACATGCATCTCACCTGTTTAATCGTCTGCACTCCGTTGACGTTTAATTGCGTACTCATGATTTAGGAGGTGAATCGACAACTAGAAACCACCCTTCTGTTCGCAATGACCAATTACAAAGGAGAGACGGTATGAAAGGGCTTCTATGGTTTAGACATGATTTACGATTGGCAGACAACCCTGCACTCGTCGCCCTCTCCCGGCGCTGTGACCAAGCCCTCATGGTTTACGTGATTGACCCAGAATGGTTTAGACCCGCTCATTTTCAATCGCGTCACTTGGGAAGATTCAGGGAAGAGTTCTTATACCAATCTCTACGTGCACTGGAACGTGAACTCAAAAAGCGTAAACAACGCCTGGTTGTTAAAGTGGGGAATCCCCTTCAAGTGATACCAGACCTTTGCAAAAAGCACGGTATCGATCTTTTGGCTGTGACTGACCATCCCGGTGTTTATGAACGCCAGCAAGTGGCTTACTTATCGCGAACTCTCGGTTGTGAGGTCAGTGTCAGCGAAAGCTTCTCACTTTTTCTTCGTAGCCAATTTACATTTGATAAAACCACTTTCCCGCAAACTTTCTGCCAGTTCAGAAAACACGTAGAAAAGCAGAACATTCTCCCCTGCATTCCTATTAGCGCACCCGAGTCACTGCCTAAGCACATTGATGAGCGTCGTGATATCTGGGGTGGCCAAGAGTTTGTTTACGACCTGACGCCGTATCATGGCGGTGAAGATTCCGGCATGGTCCAACTGAACCAATTCTTCTGGAAAACACAAGGGCTGAAAAATTACAAAGAAACCCGCAACGGATTGGATGGCTGGCAGTTCTCGTCCCGTCTATCCGCATGGTTGGCAAACGGTTCAATATCTCCCCGTATTGTCGCTGCGGAATTGGACAACTACGAGTATCGTCACGGACGGTCTGATTCCACCGAATCCATGTATGCTGAGCTGCTGTGGCGCGAATACTTCCAATGGATGATGCATTACCATGGCGCCAGCATGTTTGCATTTGAGGGCATTAAGAACAAACGCCCTCTTACCACTTACTATTGTCAAAACTACAAGGCCTGGGAACAAGGCACCACAGAATATCCCATTGTGAATGCCTGCATACGTCAACTGAACCAGACCGGGTACATGTCGAATCGCGGACGTCAGATTGTCGCTTCATGTCTGGTCAATGAGCTGGGTGTGGATTGGCGATTCGGTGCCGCTTACTTCGAACAACAGTTGATAGACTTTGATGTTGCGACCAATTACGGCAACTGGCAATACCTGGCAGGTGTTGGCGCAGATCCCCGTGGTCAACGTCATTTCAATCTGGAGAAGCAAACAGAGATTTATGATCCTGAAGGTACCTTCGTTGAAAAATGGGCCAACTCGAAATCGTCAGAAAGCTTGTTGAAGTATTGAATCTCAAAGAATGTGCAAGGCGACTTTATGTCGCCTTGCACATTCTTTGCCAACAGAAACCAGAGATGACTAAGCCATGCCCTTGCCTACCGTGGCCCGAGCCGGAATTCCATCCTGATCAAATCCTTCCAGACAAAAGACATTCACACCAAAATGGTCAGGCGTCACACGCTTTCGGTGGAACGGATAAATACCGCAGACTTTGCAAAAGTAATGTGTCGCTGTGTGAGTATGAAATTGATAAGCCGTCAGTGCGTCTTCTCCGGCAAGAATACGCATCGACGATTCATGCACTTTCACCATCAAGGCGTTTTTCCTGCTACAGATTGAACAATCACAGGTTGTGAGCTCAGGGAAATCGGTATCAATTTCAAACTGTACTGCCTGACAGTGGCAACTGCCCCTGTAGGTATTGACCTGACGTTTCGGTTCCATATCTATTCATGCATCCATTCGCTAACTGACATTGACACGATAGCAACCGAAACAATGAATAAACGTCCCTTTATTGAGCGTTTCTCTTTACTCGAGAATTTCCAAAATGCGCTCACTCACCCGCTTGGCAAAAATCAGTGCTGAATGGGTTAACGGAAAGACTTCGTGGCTTGTCATTCCATCAATTTTCGTTTCTTCAACAAGCACGGTGCCATCTGACTCTTCATCGCGAACCAACACCGTTGCTGGGCCAATACGCATATCCCCGGCAATACTATAAAGCGTTGAGCCCTCCGGCCATGTGGGCTCTTGTTCCGGCATCAGAAAGCGGCTGGACTCCTGAAACATAAAGTCACCGATCCCTATGTCTTTAAAAAACGCGGCGACCTTTGAGCCTTTGTGTGGAGTGCCCAAGGTAATAACCGTTTTTACACACTTAGACATGTCGCTGCCATTTTCGAGATAAGCCCGCGTAATAACACCTCCCATGGAGTGCGCAACAATCGCGATGTCATCACCATCAATAAAGTTGTCCATCGCCCTGAACAACCCGCTCAGATCGGGCACGACGGTGTTATAAGACAAATTCAAAACCTTATGACCTGCACTTTCCAAGCGTTTTTCCAAGGGCAACATGGCAACACCATGCATGTACAGTCCGTGTAATAGAATGATTTTCATAATGTTCTTCTTATTCTCATTGAACCAGCCATTGTCCGTCATACCCGCGAGGTAATCATCAAACGGAACACCAGATTCATCATAACCTCAGAACAAGTCTTTCAACTGAGACACTGCGTACACTCTTTGAATAGGTACTTTATATCGACAAACATCGTCCACGGGCAATGTATTAACACTTTGAAGGACCGACATAATGGATTTACGACACCTCCTCCTCATTTCATCAGTTTTTGTTGCTTTACCTTTTACCGCGAGCGCAGACGATGCGTCAAAAGAAGCGGCAAAAATTGAACAAGCGCGAGTTCATGAACTGAAAAAACTTGAAGAAGCTGCAAAGCGTGATCTGGCGGAAATTGAGCGGGAGTCGGCTAAAGACATTTCTGAAATGGAGCGCGAAGCGCAGAAACAATCTCAAGAATAAATGGTTGAAAATAAAAAGAAAGCCGCGGAGCAAAAACGCGAAATGATGAAAAAAGAAGCCGAAAAGAAACGTGAGCACCTGAAAAACAAGGCGAAGTGTAAAGGCAAAGAAAAAGCCTGCGAAAACGTAAGTTAAACCTACTTCTTGAAGATGAAAAAGCGACCCACAACGCGGTCGCTTTTTTTCGCCCTAAATTTGAGTGGGATTGCCGACAATGAGACGCTCTGATATTCCGCTCGCTGCATATTCTTATACCCAAACAACCTTAAGGTGCTGGATTCAGGTTGTTTGGGTATATCTGGCTGCATAAATATCTCACATGGAGAACGTCACAATGAAATCATCCAAATTGGCCCTTCTCAGCATGCTGTTTGTTGTCGCTCCGTTTGGCTCTCAAGCCACAGAAACTGCCGGACAACAGGCTGAACAAGTCGCACAGGAACGCGTAGCCCAAATGGAAGCGGTAGCCGACTCTGCCGAATCCGAAGCAAAGTTGTTGTTAGAGGAAACCAAAAAAGAGACGGAAGCGATGACCGAAGACGCAGAGAAAGACGCAAAAGAAGCGGTCAGTGAGTAGTATTGCAAAGAAACAAAAAGGCGGTCAACCGACCGCCTTCTTACTGATTTATTGGGTTTTTAGAAGATAAGGTGCGCGACACCGGCGATGACTGGCAGAGTCACTAAAGTACGCAGGATGAAAATCATCACCAATTCCCAAACCTTCACCGGGATCTTACTGCCCAGCAGCAGTGCGCCAACTTCAGACATATAAATCAGCTGGGTCACAGATAGGGTTGCTACAACAAAACGGGTCATTTCGTTGTCAATGTTCGCCGCCAGAACCGCTGGAATGAACATGTCTGCAATACCAATCAGCATGGTTTCAGATGCAGCGACCGCTTCAGGGATTTGCAGCAATTCCAGGAGAGGAACAAATGGCATACCCAGAATGGTGAATACTGGCGTGTATTCAGCGATGATCAGTGCAGAAGTACCAATCGCCATCACCACAGGCAGAACACCAAACACCATGTCAGCAGCGTTCTGGAATCCCTCTTTCAGAACATCACCCAAAGAGCGGATATGAGAAGCTCGGTTAACCGCGCTTTTCACACCGAAGGAGAACAGGGTTTCGCCTTCTGGCAGAGATTCATGCTCAAAGGTTTTCTCTTCGCCATTCACCAGGGAGTTCTTTTTCCAACAAAGTGGAGGAAGACGCGGCACAACAACCGCAGCCACAAAGCCCGCCAGACACACCGTCAGGTAGAATGGGACAAACATGTGTTCCAGACCGACCTGTGCAATGACCACCAAGCTAAAGCTGATTGAAACAACAGAGAAAGTTGTGCCAACAATGGCTGCTTCGCGTTCGGTGTAGTAACCCTGCTCGTATTGCTTGCTCGACATCAGGATTGCCACACTGCCATCACCCAGCCAAGAGCTGGCACAGTCCACCGCGGAGCGGCCAGGCAAACCAAACAATGGACGCATGATTTTGGTCATGAAGGTACCAATCAGTTCAAGAAGGCCAAAGTTGGTCAGCAACGGCAGGAACAGACCTGCAAAAACGAAGACAGAAAGCAGAGTCGGAAGCAGATCGCCCAGGACGAAACCGCCGGTAGCACCGCCAATCACGTGTTCAGGACCAAAACCGAAAAACGCCATGACGACAAACGCTGCCCCCAACAAACGCACTGTCAGCCAAACAGGTGTTGCCAAAAACAAGCCTGACAGGAACTTTGATTCTGTAATGAAGCGTGGCTTTGTCGCCAGCGCCAGCACTGAACCCAATGCACTAATGAGGATGATGCTAGTCACCACGATGGTCGCGCTCTGACCAAGAAGCCCCAAAAGCGACTTCGCCAGCACGGCAATAGGGATCGTAAAGCCACCATCGATCATAATTGGCGTCATAAACAGCAGTACGCCCAGCAATGATGGGACCAAGAACATCAACAGATTCCGTGTTGATGAAGACGATGTTTTTAGTTCTTCTGTTTTTTGCATGGCAATACTTCCTGAGCAATGCGTTGGGCGAAATAGATATTCACTAAAAGTGACTAATTGAGCGCAAGATTAATGCAACCCGTTTTCTATGTAAACAATAAATAGTCATATATTTTGAATAATTTCACCACATTGGCTCAATTGACTATTATGAATTCAAATATTGTATATATTTAACGCATTAAGTGTTAATGGTATGTAAGTATACCTAATCGGACGCATAAAAAACCGGCTTTAAATAGCCGGTTTATGATGGGCTTCCCCTAGTCACAAAAGTGAATAACTATCCTATTTTACGATCGATCTTTGCATATTCGGATTCAACCCATGCACCGAAGCTGTCCATCAGGGCAACGACAGCGCGTTTTTTCACGGGCTTACGTTCGATCAAATAGAAAAGTCGCTCTATTTCTAGCGATTTATTAGGGTAATGTTGAAGAAAAGCCTCAGAAGCGGGCTTCAATTCAAACTGCCAGTTCTGCTCTTTATGCGCGACCAACCCAAAGCTGGCTTTGATTAACCGCTCGGCGGCTTCCTGAGCGGCGTCGAGTTGCGTCCCCCATTTGGTTGCGACCGCAATTTTCTGCCGTAAATCTTTGAGTCTCGGGGCCAAATCATCATTCATTGCCTTCGACACTTCCCAACTCACTTCAAAGTGTCCAAAGCTCTTGCTGAGGTTTTCTCCTGCCAAGTTCACCGAGCAATGTTTCAGGAAGAACCCCCAGCGAAAAATATTGGCTAGATTGGTCACATCTTTTAGTGGTACGACATCAATAAGCACACGCTTTAAGGCATCGCTGGATTGTTCAATACGCCAACGAACAGTGTTCAGCGCTGCATACTCCTGCACATTTAAAGCGCGTGTGCAGACCAACAGCAAGGTGAGGTCAGCAGTCTCCCCTGCTTCTCTTCTAGCCACATCGCCAGACAGATAAAGGCTATGAAAAAGTTCGTCACCCATCGCTGACTTAATCTGGCGGACAGAAGCCGCTATCGGTTCAACATAATCAGCTTGAAATGGTCTTTCGTTATCCAACTCAGGTAACAGGCCACCACGCGGCTTGTTCTTGTACAAAGGCATGTCCTCGTTCGGGCAGCTCTAGTTTTCTATATTCTATACCCAAACGACCTGGAGATGCTCGGATTCAGAGGTCATCAATGCGTTCAATTCGAGGCAAATTTTACGAGGAACGGTGGTTCTATTTCCGTGGAATTTAACGAAGAAGTGGGCGCATTGAGGCCCTCCCTTTGGGCGAGTTGACTGACGCCGTGCTCTTTGTTGTTCCTTTTTGATGGAGATGACTACACCTACAAAGGAACGCCACGATCACAACGCCAGTCAAGCTCGCTGAATCCTGCATCTTCAGGTTGTTTGGGTATATCCCCTAAGAAACCCAAGATGCTGGTATCAATATGAAATCGAGTGACTTATCGCTGCCTTTATCGCCAATTGGTGTTTGTGGTGATTGGGAAATCTTCGACACCGTGGTGTAATGGCACAAATTCAGACATCCTGAGAGACCTCCATGGAAACGCCTTTACTGTCAATTGACGAAACCCTCGATACTGCCTTTGAAATCTTCTACGAAATGGCAGAAGACAATCTCGACTACGATGACATGCTGGCTTATCAAGAACGCTTCGACGAAGAAGGCGCTGGTGTTGCCGTAGAAGCGGAAAGTGACTGGGAAGGCCACGTAGCTTTTGAAGTAGACCGCGAAGTGTTTGTTGAAATCCGCATTGGCCTGACATCAGGCGATACGTTGGACGATGTGTTGGTTCGCATGCTGATCAGCCGTGACCCAGAGCAGAAGTTCTGTCATATGCTTTGGAAACGTGCAGCAGAATAATTGGGAAAAAATGGGGGCCAGCAAAAACGACCGCTGGCCCGTTGGCAAGTTAAAACTGAAAATCTTTTGACGCGTCGTGGTTCCTTGGCAGCTTGTGCGCAATGCCCTTGTGACAGTCGATGCAGGTCTGCCCTGCTTCTTCCGCCTTGTCGTGCACACTCGCCGCCACTGATTTCTGGGCGCTGAAATCCATAAACTCGAAATTGTGGCAGTTTCTACATTCTTGAGAGTCGTTTGCCTTCATTCGGTTCCACTCTCGGGTTGCCATTTCCAGTCGGTGATCTTCAAATTTTTGAGGTGTATCAACAATACCAAACGCTTTTGCATAAAGCTCCTTACTCGCTTGGATTTTTCGCACCATTTTCGGACCCCATTCTTTAGGCACGTGGCAGTCAGGACACGTCGCCCTTACACCGCTTCGGTTGCTGTAGTGAATGGTACCGACATATTCCTGATACACATTGTCTTGCATCTCATGACAGCCGATACAGAACTCTTCGCGGTTAGTCATTTCCATGCCGGTATTAAAACCGCCCCAGAAAATGATCCCCGCAACAAAGCCCAGTGTCAGCACCGTGCCGATAGCCAAGCCGCTCGGCGTTCTGAACCAGGTCCAGAATTTGGTGATGAATCCCGGTAGTTTCATCATCACCTCCTACTGGCCAAACTTACCGGCTGGAACAAACTCGTTCTCAACCAGCGCTTCAGCCTGCACTTGTGGAACATGGCACTGAAGACAGAAATAACGGCGTGGTGACACTTCCGTCAGCACCTTGTTGTCACGATCCATAAAGTGGGTTGGACTGACACGCGGTGCGCCGGTTTTACGGTAAACATCCACATCATGGCACTGCAGACACGCGTTGTTGGATTGGTTGACCTGATAACCGTCGACCGAATGGGGAACCATCGGCGGCTGGTTAACATAGTTCAGCGCAAAGCGTTCCTGATGTTTAGGTACCGCTTTGATTTTTGGCACTTCGTTGTTTGCGCCTATCTCCTGATTGCCACGTAGTGATGTGACTTCAGCGATGGCGACAGAACTGAGCAATGCCGCAACAATCAGGGAAATGGAGATTTTCTTTTTCATTGTCGGATCCTTTCGAATCAAATTCTTTCAGTGTGCTGCGGGGCGTTCCCACAGCACAGCCCGGATAAGTCGTTACGCCTTTACAATCTTCACAGCCGCTTTCTTGAAGTCGGTTTCTTTAGAAAGCGGGTCAGTTGCATCCAATGTCAGCTTGTTAACGAGCTGTCCGGCGTCGAAGAACGGCATGAATACCAGCCCTTCCGGCACACGGTTTCGTCCGCGTGTTTCAACATGCGTTGCCACCTCGCCACGGCGGGAAATCACTTTCACCGCATCACCACGACGCAGACCACGGCGTTTGGCATCCAACGGGTGCATGTAAACCACGGCATCTGGATAGGCTTTATAGAGCTCAGGGACGCGGCGGGTCATGGTGCCTGTGTGCCAGTGTTCCAACACACGTCCGGTTGACAGCCACAGGTCGTATTCTTCATCCGGCTCTTCTGCAGCAGGTTCGAAAGGCAGTGCGAAGATGACTGCTTTCTTGTCAGGTTTGCCGTAAAACGCAAAACCTTCTCCGGCATTCACATACGGATCGTGACCTTCTGCATAGCGCCACAGGGTTTCTTTACCATCCAACACTGGCCAACGCAGGCCACGAGCCTGGTGGTAGGTTTCGAAAGGTGCAAGGTCGTGTGCTTTGCCTCGGCCAAATGCCGCGTACTCTTCAAACAAACCTTTTTGGATGTAGAAGCCAGCATCACGCGCGTCGTCGTTCAGGCGGTCAGCTGGGATTTCATCCAGCTTGTATTCGTTCACCTGACCGTTAGCAAACAGGATGTCGAACAGAGTCTTGTCTTTGTACTCCGGCATTTTCGCGACCAGATCTGCAGGCCACACTTCACCGACTTTGATGCGTTTAGACAGCTCAACAATTTGCCAAAGATCAGACTTAGCCTCACCCGGCGCTTTGATTTGCTGGTACCAGAATTGAGTACGACGCTCTGCGTTACCGTAGGCACCTTCTTTTTCTACCCACATTGCCGTAGGCAGAATAAGGTCAGACGCCATTGCCGTTACCGTTGGGTATGGGTCAGACGTGATGATGAAGTTGCGAGGGTCTCGATAGCCCGGCAAGCGCTCTTCGTTAATGTTCGGGCCTGCCTGCATGTTGTTGTTACACATTACCCAGTAAACATTCAGCTTGCCGTCTTTGAGCATGCGATCTTGCAGAACCGCGTGGTAGCCCGGTTTCGGTGGAATGGTACCTTCCGGCAGTTTCCAGATTTTCTCAGCCATGGCGCGGTGCTTAGGATTCGCCACCACCATGTCTGCAGGCAGACGGTGAGCAAAGGTCCCCACTTCACGCGCGGTGCCACAAGCAGAAGGCTGGCCAGTAAGTGAGAAAGGACCACAACCTGGCTTCGAGATTTTTCCGGTTAGCAGGTGGATGTTGTAGCAAAGGTTGTTTGCCCATACACCGCGGGTGTGCTGGTTGAAACCCATCGTCCAGTAAGAAACCACTTTGGTTTCCGGGTTGGCATAGAGTTCAGCCAGTGCGATCAGTTGATCTTCCGGCACACCTGAAAGCTCAGAAACCGACTTCACGTCGTAATCAGCAACAAATTTAGCGAAGGTGTCAAAGTCGATCGCTTCCGATGCACCACTGCCGGCGTTCGCAGCGGATTTCTCCAATGGGTGCGTTGGGCGTAAGCCATAACCGATATCGGTCGCGCCTTGGCGGAAGTTCACGTGTTTTTCAACAAAGGATTTGTCGACTTTATCGTTTTTAATAATGTAGTTGGCGATAAAGTTCAGAATGGCCAGATCAGTCTGCGGCGTGAAGATAATGCCGTTGTCTGCCAGCTCAAAACTGCGGTGTTCATAGGTGGAAAGCACAGCGACTTTAACATGATCTGCGGACAAGCGACGATCGGCCAGACGCGTCCATAAGATTGGGTGCATCTCCGCCATGTTTGAGCCCCAAAGCACGAACGCATCGGCTTGCTCGATGTCGTCATAGCAACCCATTGGCTCATCCATACCAAAGGTACGCATAAAGCCTACTACCGCGGATGCCATGCAGTGACGCGCATTCGGGTCAATGTTGTTAGAAAGGAAGCCCGCTTTCATCAGCTTGGCTGCGGCATAGCCTTCCCAAACTGTCCACTGACCTGAGCCAAACATACCCACGGTGGTTGGGCCGTTTTGCTGAATAGCGGTTTTGAACTTGTCTGCCATTAAATCCAGTGCTTCATCCCAACTAACCGGGGTGAATTCACCGTCTTTGTCGTAAACGCCGTCTTTCTTACGCAGCAAAGGCTGGGTCAGACGGTCGCTTCCGTACATGATTTTTGGCAGGAAATAGCCCTTCACGCAGCTCAAACCTCGGTTAACCGGGGCTTCCGGGTCACCTTGAGACGCAACAACACGCCCGTTCTGAGTGCCTACTAATACGCCACAGCCAGTGCCGCAAAATCGGCAAGGCGCTTTATCCCATTTTACCTGCTCATCAGATCCCGCAGCTTGCGCGATTGAAACCGGCAAGGTCACGCCTGCTGCGCTTGCAGCCGCAGCAGCGGCGTTTGCTTTTAAAAATTTACGTCGTGTTAGGTTCATTGTCCCACTCCTTCCAATGCATTCTCAGGCTCTTCTTCCTCGACCTGATGAAAAACCAATGTCGCTGCCAGTACGCCAGGCAACGCTTTAATCTGTTCAAATTTATCCAGTAAACCGACACGGCTTTCGCCTTCAATCACCACGACCAGCTTTCCAACTTCACTGGAAGCTGGCACTTCCGCGCCGGGGATCTTTTCAATCTCTGAGGTAACGCTTTCTATTTGATCAGCCGCAGCGTGAACCACCAGACTGCTTACGTGATATTCATTCATTGCCAGTGTTCTCCATGGCGATGGCGTTGACAGGACAAGGCGAGATGCATGCACCACAGCCAGAGCAGTCCTGTAGGTTAAATTGAGGTTGGGCGACTTGCCCTTTTGTCAGTTGGAATCGGATGGCGCGCGTATCACACACATCACTGCAGCTGCGACATTCCACGCCTTTGTAGGTAAGACAGGTATCCTTGATGGTGATGACCTGCTCCCACGGCTTCTCATTTTCTGAGCGGAATAGTTTCTCCGGGCAGTGGTCAGCGCAGGCATAGCAGAAGGTGCATTCGCCTTTTGAGAAATCGATAGAAGGGAAACCGCCATCGCCATTCACGATCACTTGTTCCTCACACACGAGGTGACATTCACCACAGCGGGTACATTGATCAGTGAAATTGTCGCGGTCAGCAATCCATGGCAAAGGCTGAACCTTTGCTTTGGCGGTGCTTCTCAGAAAGAATCGGCGACGAGTATCGACCATCTTGGACCTTAATCCTTAAAGCTCATATTTCATGAGCTACTTCTTAATTAAGGCCACGTTATGAAGAAATGAGAGGTGTATATATACCTCTTAGGGGGTATATAGGGGGTGGTATTGCGCTAGATCAATTTATCGAATTGATATAGCTCACATTATGAAATCAAAACCGTACGCTTGAATCTTAAAATGAATGCTCAAAAGAAAGATATAGCTGTAAAACAATCCGTTACCACTATCGTCGCCCGTTCTCTTATTGGCATACTCTTCCTCGCGGTGATTATCACGGGTTTTGCAATCTTTACCTTTGCTTCCAGCCTGAATGACGCTGCGGCCATCAATACCTCTGGTTCATTGCGAATGCAAAGCTACCGAATTGCTTACGACATCGTATTGGACTCCCCTCGCCTGCCTGAGCATATCGAAAGCTTCGAAGCGTCACTGCTTTCTCCGGAACTCGTTATTCTGGATAACTTCGCCGTGCCCATGGAAATCCGAGAACGTTATAACTCGCTCATTTCTCGCTGGGTTCTACTCCGCCCAGAGCTGGAGAGCCAAGATAGAGGCTTCTACGTTGAGCAAGTCGGTTTATTTGTGAATGATATCGACCGTTTTGTATATGCCCTTCAGCAGCACTCAGAAAACAAACTGCAAGTGCTCGCCATGGTCGGAAGTGTTGGTCTTGGGCTGATTCTGGCGTTGGTGTTGTTTCTGATTCACTACACTCAACGTCATATCGTGAATCCTCTCAACATGTTGGTGAAAGCCAGCCAGAAGATTCAAAACCGCGAGTTTGATGCCGAATTACCGCCTGTTAAGAACAACGAATTGGGTGTGCTTTCCAACAGCTTCGCCTTGATGGCTAACGAACTAAAAGGCCTATATAGCAACCTAGAGCAGAAAATTGAGAGCAAAACCCAAAAGATCACCAAGGCCAACCAGTCACTCAATGTGCTTTATGACTGTTCAACCCAACTTTCTTCCACCTTCCTTACGCGGGAGAGCTTCGAGAAAATCTTAGCCATCACGTTGAAAGCTGACGGGGTAGAAGCACTGGCATTGCAAGCTCACAACGAAAACCAGACAGACTGGGAACTCTCCGCCGGAACGCCTACCGGGCTTGAATGGCATGCTCTGCCACTAGAGCTGGATGGAGACAAACTGGGAACGCTCAGATGGCAAGGTGATAAGACACTTGTTGACCATGCCCTGCTTGCCAATTTGGCCTCAATTCTCGCCCGTGGCGTTTACTACAATCACGCCCAGAAACAGGCGATGCATTTGGCCGTGATGGAAGAGCGCGCCACTTTGGCTCGGGAGCTACACGACTCCATTGCTCAATCCCTGTCTTACTTAAAAATTCAAACCAGTTTACTGAAACGTCACCTTAAAGCGGTTGATGCACCAGACTGCAAAGAGATTGCAGACGACATTAGTGAGCAACTGCGTATTGCTTACGACCAACTGCGTGAGCTTCTGAACGCCTTCCGACTCTCTTTAACACATGCGGATTTTGGCCTTGCCCTGCGGGAAATGATTGATGCCTTACAGGGGCAAACCGATGCAAAACTGACGGTGAAAGCGGACATGGATACGCTGTCGATGGATGCGCAGCGCCAGATGCATATACTTCAAATCATCCGTGAGGCGTGCTCAAACGCCATCAAGCATGCCAATGCACAGCACATACAGGTGCGTTGCTTCCAACACAATCATCAAGCCTGTGTCGAAATCATGGATGATGGCGTTGGGTTTTCATTGCGGGAAGAAAAGCCTGATCATTACGGGCTGAATATCATGCAGGAACGTTCGGAGATGCTGGGTGGCGAACTAAAAATTACTACGGCACCTTCCCAGGGGTGTCAGGTCACACTGACCTTTGACCTTAACTAACACGGAGTGACTTTCACATGGAAACATGGAGCGTATTGCTGGTCGATGACCACCCTCTGATGAGAAAGGGTCTTTCGCAGCTACTGAAATTTGAACCGGAATTTTCTGCTATTTCGGAAGCCAGCAATGGCGCAGACGCCATTGCCGAAGTCCTGCGCAATGAACCAGATCTTGTTATTCTCGATCTCAACATGAAAGGTCTCTCTGGTCTCGATACGCTGAAAGCGCTGAGGAACGACGGTTGTACTTCTATCATCGTTATTCTCACGGTTTCTGATAGCCCCAGCGATATTCACGCCATTGTGCAGGCCGGCGCAGATGGTTACCTTCTCAAAGACGGTGAGCCGGAAGAGTTGGTCGATCAGCTAAAACTCGCCATGACCGGCGAAAAAGCTTACAGCGACCAAGTTCGTCAATTTCTCAACCAGAGTCGTGATCAGACTTCACCACTCAGCGTACTGACTGAACGCGAGATGCAAATCCTTCATCAGGTAGCAAAAGGGCTCAGGAACAAGCAAATAGCGGAAACGTTGTATATCTCAGAAGCGACAGTCAAAGTGCACCTGAAGAACCTTTTGAAGAAGTTGGGGGTGGAATCCCGTGTTGCTGCCACCGTGTTGTATCTGGAAAACGAACCTGGCATCTGACATTGCAATAAAAAAGGGCGGCCATAAGGCCGCCCTTTCCGTTTAACCGTACAACTTAGAACAGATCGTTACCGTTAAGGGTTACTGTCTCTGCATCTGTCCAGATAGTGATGGTGCGATCCAGGTAATCATGCTCGAACACGTACGCATTCAACTCACCAACCTGGGTATCGGTCAGGCCCATCAAGCTGATCATCTCTGCTGAAATCGGTGCGTTCACTGTACCGTCTTCAACAAAGTTCCAAGGAACACCAGATACGTCGAAAACGTCATCACCAGCGCCCAAGTGAGCAATGAAGCCGTCCCAATCGTCAGGTGTGCCCAAGTCTTCGCCAGCTGGTACGTCAGACTGCGCCTCGATAGCATTTGGATTGATAGTCAGAATTTGGTTACCTTCATCACCAATCACTGCTTCAATCTGCGCCATCACGTTGCCGGTAACGCTTGAATCTGACTGATAAGCCACACCCGTGAAGTCAACAATGGCATCGCCGTTGACCAGCATGGTATCGAAGCCGGTATCACCGTAGTACATGTGCTGGTTGATCACTTCACCATTGGCAGTAGTGGTCAAACCAACAAAGTCGTCCTGACCGAAGATGAGCACATCATCACCGTTGCTACCACGATAAGAGTCAACACCTTCACCACCATCGATAGTGACGTCGTTACCTGGACCACCGTGCAGGAGGTCATCACCCGCACCGCCCAACAGCGTATCTTTGCCCAAACCACCAAACAGTTGGTCGTTACCTTCACCACCTTCAATCACGTCGTCGCCTTCGCCACCGTAAAGAAGGTCATCACCAACGCCACCCATGATGTGGTCGTCGTCGTCACCACCAAAAATCGTGTCGTTACCTTCACCACCGTAGATGGTATCAGCGTCGCTCTCTTCAATAACTTGAGTCGCGTTAACTTTCATGACCACGTCATTGTAGTCTTTGTCGCCCAGACACCACAGATCTTCCCAGCAAGAATTCTCGCCCGAGTTGATTTCATGATCCTGACGGTCGCCGTTTTTACCTTGTTCCGACACATAGCCGCCGGCAGACAGACTACCCTGACCAAAGACTGGGCTGCCGCTAGCAAAACTCAGTGTTACTTCACCTTCGTTAAACCCTTTGGTGTCGCCATCCGGGATGATGAACAGACCAAGACGATCTGCGCCTTCCACGTCGATAATCGCTTGCGCTTCGTTATCCAGCTTGGCGTTATCCGCCATAATCACCGCTTTCAGCACGTTGCCATTTTCATCCAACACGTAGTAACCCACGCTGTTGTTGTATGACGCGCTTGAAGTGATACTGGACAGATCCAGCGTGACAGCGTCACCACTACTGATATCCCAGTAGCCATCTTGGCCACGATCCAGTTCAATGGTTTGATGGCCATAAGTACCGCCGTAGATAACGTCATCACCTTCGCCACCGTAGATAACATCGTCGCCCCACTGGCCGTAGATAGTGTCGTTACCTGCACCGCCGTCGATGTAATCTTCATCGTTGGAAACCTGAGTGGTGTCTTCTGAGATGCTGTTGTAATCGATGTAGCTGATGTTGCAGTAAGAGTTCGGCACCAGAGACAGGTCAGTCATGTCTGTGATAGCTGGACCGCTCAATTGCAGCAGCAGGTTGCCATTTTCGTTCAGGTTGTTGTAGTGGTGGCCGTTGCCATCCAAGTCCACATCCAGAATAGCGAACTGGTAAATGTTGCCTTCAGAATCACAGTACTGCAGGGTGTAATCCAGATTGACCGCATAGGTATTACCGTCAATGGTTACGGTCTGAGATTTGTCATCAGAGTACTCATTGCAGTAATCATCGCCATTCAGGTAACCATCATCATCCTGGAAAGTGACTTTCGTTGAGCCACCGTCGAAAGACAGCTTTGGTGGGAAACAGAAAGTATGGAACTCACCACCATTCGGCATGGTGAAATCAGCACCCATCTGGAAAACATTGACGCATGGGTCATCGCTGAAGTTTGGAGCCGCTGTGTTTCCGTAGATGATGTCATCACCATCACCGCCGTAAATCTCGTCCTGGCCGTTATCACCTTCGATGTAGTCATTACCGCCTTGGCCATAAACGGTGTCATCGCCATTACCCGCAGTGATAACGTCATCACCACCAACGCTTGGATCGACAGTTTCTGGAGAAGTGAAAGAAGAGTAATCCAGGCTGCTGATGTTTTGGTAAGAGTTAGGTACCAAAGTAAGATCAGTAGACGAAGTGATTTCTGGGCCATCGGTTTGAATCAGGATCTTGCCGTTTTCACCAACGTTGTTGTAGTGATTACCAGAATTGTCCGCATCGATATCAACCACTGCGAAGGTATAGATGTTGCCTGCAGAATCACAATATTGGAGTTGGTAGTCGACGTTTACGTTGAACTCTTGGCCACCAATTTCTACCGACTGAGTTGAATCATCTGAATACTCATTACAGTTGTCATCGCCGTTCAATTTTCCGTCGTCATCATTAAATGTCGCGGTTGTCGTTGAACCAGAGAAATTGAGTGTTGGTGGAAAGTTAAACGTATGAAACTCACCGCTGGATGCAGAAAAATCCGCTCCCATGACAAAAACAGCACCAACATAACCCGTACCCGTTGAATCACCCACATCACCGTAGATAACGTCGTTGCCGTCTCTACCTTCGATGTAATCATCTCCAAGTGTGCCGTTGATGGTGTCTGCGTTATTTGTTCCGATAAAATCCGACATTGTCTGTCCCTCTTTTAGCTAACCAAGCTTAGAGGCGGTCCAGCCATCTCAGTACCACCATAAACCTGAGACCCGTAACTTTCCGTCCCTGTTTCACAACAGGTTTGGCTTTAACTCCGAATAGTTGTCCTATTGATAGGTATGAAAAAATGGGCGCCTTGTGCACAACAAAATCATCGGCACCACTATTGCAAATGCGTAGTCAGGTTGGCTGAAAGATGACCACTCATCAAGCGTTGCAAAGGGAATTAGTCAGAATATAAGGCTAGGGGTGGACGAGGGATGAGCCTACGTTTAAAAAAAAATGAACAGGCATTAGAAAAGCACTACGTAAAAAGCAGTACTGTCGAGGGAAATTGGTATGATACCGTATGCTGTATGTGACGTTTTTGCTGGCCTGTAAGAGGACACATACAAAAAAGCCATCATAAGATGGCTTTTTCAGACATACGAATGACTTAGTAAATACTAGGCGATGGTTGCATCATCTTCTGTCAAACTTATGTCAGAATCCTGTATGTTTCCTTCCGCACCATGCATCCAGTCCACCAGCTTGTTTGAACATAGGATAAGCAGCAAACCCGCAATGGCAGATGTCGCTGCAATACCGCCGAAAATAGCCAATGGGCCAGCGTCACCCACATGGCTGCCAATAAAACCTGCCACATAGTTAGCCACTGCGTTCGCACAGAACCAGGTTCCCATCATTACAGACATCAGGCGAAGCGGCGCCAGTTTAGTGATCAGGGAAAGACCAATTGGAGACAGACACAGCTCACCCAGCGTGTGGAAAAAATATGCCCCTACCAGCCACCACATTGAGGCTTTTACTGACATATCGCCGCCCTGCTGCATTGCCGCACCCACCATGCAGACAAAGCCCAGCGACAGAAAGCCCATAGCCATCGCGAATTTGATTGGCGAGCTTGGCTCGTTGGCACCCAGTCGACGCCAGAATACTGCCAGCAAAGGTGCAAGAATGATGATGAACATTGGGTTCAACGACTGGAACCAGGCCGCAGGCACTTCAAAGCTACCCAGCATTCGGTTGGTGTATTCCTGCGAATAGATGTTCATCAGGCCGCCCGCTTGTTCAAAGCCTGCCCAGAAGATGATGACAAACAGGCTCATCACGACAATCACTTTCAGGCGATCGCGCTCAATCTTTGTCAGCGGTTGTTTTCCTTGGCTGCCACTCTTGTCACGATGTACTTTTGCCGCTGGTTCAATACCGATGTTGCCCAAATAGCGGTTTGCAAAAAGCAACTGGATAACCAGTGACAGCAACATCCCGATACCCGCGCAAAGGAAGCCAGCTTTCCATCCGTAATGCAAAGATGCGGTGCCGGCAATAATACCCGCAAGCAGCGAACCCAGGTTAATACCCATATAGAAGATGGTGAATGCGCCATCGCGACGGTTATCCCCATCTTTATAGAGGTGTCCCACCATGGTTGAAATGTTGGGCTTAAATAGGCCGTTACCGATGATCAGGAAGGCAAGGCCAACATAAAAAGCCTGCAGTTCAAACGGGTCGATCACGCTGTTTGGCAAAGCTAACGTGAACTGTCCAATCGCCATAAGTGCGCCACCAATAATGATGGATCGGCGTTGACCAAGAAAATTATCTGCAATCCAGCCGCCAAGCACTGGCGTCAGGTAAACAAGTCCGGTGTAAATACCGTAGAGATTCAGCGCGTCTTGTGTTGTCCATCCGAGACCGCCGTTAATGGTTTTATCTGTGAGGTAAAGCACCAGAATGGCGCGCATTGCGTAAAAGGAGAAGCGTTCCCAAAGCTCTGTACCACAGAGGAGGAACAGACCGCGAGGATGACCCAGCCACTCAGACTGTCTGCTTGCATTCATTGTGTGTTTACCGCCTTTATCGTTATCAAAGCGGGAGTTTCAGGTCCTCCTTTTCCTCTATGACTCCGCTACAGGCGGTACACATTGCACCAATTTGATGTTCGTCGCAATTACTAAATAAACAAATCTAATATTTCCATATTTGCTTTGATCTCTATCAGGAGAGCTTAAATCAGAAAAAGGCAGGAGATCCTGTTGGATTTCCTGCCTTTTTATCAATTTCGTCTGTATTTTCTACTTTACAGCGCCCTAGTCTGATAGCGCCGTCACTGGTGTATCCTGTGCCATATTCTGGCGACGACACAGCAGCAAGCCCAGTCCTGATACCACTGCCATAGCCAGCAAAATTGCACCCAGCGAGAACTGATCATTCACGTTCATCTGTGCCGCCAGCAAGGTAAACAAACCTGCACCCATGTTTTGAACCCCGCCCATCACCGCACCCGCCGTGCCTGCATGACGTGGAAACGGCGAGATAGCACCTGTGGTTGCCGCTGGGAAAAGGACACCCGCACCCATGAAGTAAATAAATGCACCGCCAATCAGGGTTTCAACGGTCACGGTGACAAAATAACCAGGGATCACAACGGTCAACGCGCCCGCTAACAAGATCACCGAGCCTACCAGCAGAGATTTCCCTGATGACTTTCGCTGCTCGATCACGCTTGAAAGCCAAGAGCCCGCCATAAAACCCGGTAAAGGCATCACGAATAACAGGCTTACTGTCGTCGCACTCAGACCCAGGGTGCTTCCTAACAGCACCCCAGCTGCCGCTTCAAACACTGAGATACCAGAGAAAACCGCTATCAAGCAGATTAAGTAACCCTGAAACTGGCGGTTACTCATTACATGGTGATAGCTCTTCAACACGGAATCTTGGCGACGTGCTTCAGGCGGCAATGTTTCCTGAAAATACAGCGACATGATCAAGTACACCACTGCTGCCAACACGAACAAGAATCCATAACTCGCCTGCCAGCCAAAATAGGTGCTCAGTAAGCCCCCAATCACAGGTGCCATCAGTGGAGAAAAAATCAGGCCAATGCTGACCAAACTGTTCGCTTTGTGAAGACGGCTACCGTCAAAACAGTCTCGGGTCAGGGTACGCGCCATAGCGCCACCACAACCAATACCAGCACCTTGAATCACGCTACCCAGCAAGAAAATGCTAAAGCTTGGAGCCATGAGTGCCACGATGGTACCAACAAGATAAATCGCCAAACCGACAAGAATGATGGGTTTACGACCAAAGCGATCAGACAGCGGACCATAGATAAACTGGGAGAGTCCGTAAGGGATCAAGTAGCACGCCATGACAGCTTGCAGCCATGCTGGCGGCACAGCAAAACTGTCAGCCATCATGGCCATGGAAGGCACATACATGGTCTGGGTCATCTGACCAACAGCAGCCAGAATGATAATCATGAGTAAAATTTTGGATAAAGGCGTTGTCGATGACATCACCAGCACTCCCGGAAGCAAATAATCACTAAGAATCTTTTATGCGAGGAAGTGGACGATAAAAGGGATATTTAACGCTTTCGTTGAATAGTACGCCACCACCTCTAATTTTTCGCAGAGTTTAGTGTCGTGAGAGGCTTCAAACAACTAATTAAACGTCATTCAAGCACGATAAGAAATCATAGAAAGGATTAGTTTTACTAATGCTTATATGCAACCATTGGTTTGCCTGATTATTCGCCAACTAAGAATAGATCTTCAAGATCAAAAAAGCAGCGACAATGCGCTGCTTTTACACCCATCACCCGGCAGGGAATCAATCAATGGTCAGCTTATGCTTACCATGTGATACTTTGGCTTTCAGGTACATTTCATTGCCATCTTTAATATGAGCTTGTGTACCAACGACATCTTCTAACTCGATGCCGTGCTCCTGAATCTCACGGATTTTCTTCGGATTGTTTGTGATAAGGCGGATGGTATCAACATCAAGCGCCTTCAGCATCGCTGCCGCGTCTTCAAAGGAACGCAAATCATCGGGAAACCCAAGATGATTGTTGGCTTCATAAGTGTTCATGCCTTCGCTTTGCAGTTTATAGGCATCCAGCTTGTTGTATAGACCAATTCCACGACCTTCCTGGCGAAGATAGAGAATGACCCCGCCTTCTTCACCCATTTTCTGAATGGTTTCTTCCAGTTGTTCGCCGCAATCACAGCGAGAGGAATGGAATACATCGCCTGTCAGGCATTCTGAATGCATTCTGACCAGCGGTGCGTCCTGCTGCTGATCTGCACTTTTGAAGATAATAGCGACGTGCTCTTTATCTGAGCCCAAACCTTCGAACGAAAGAATCTCTGCAGGGATCTTACTACCTACACCCACGTTCAATGGAACTCTTGCTCTAACTTTTGCCATCGACTGCAATTCTCTTTTTATTCAGCTTCGCTGAATGGTACTGCCCTGTTTATCCGGGTTGAGCCGCTTAGTGTTAAGCGCCGGATACATATCAAAATACTCGTACTGCAATTGTTATAATATAACAATTCTAACGCTGTGGCGGGCAATCGTATCAGAACTCTAACAGGACTGCCAACCTCTCAGCGGAGGCGGCGTATCACGCTTGCAGGGTTTCCAGACACCACGGAAAACGGTTCGATATCACCTTCGACCACGGAACCCGCTTCAACCACAACCCCTTCGCCAATCGATACCCCGGCTTTGATAACACTGTTGCCACCAATAACAACGTTGTTGCCGATAATTATAGGCAATGAAATTTCCATCTCACCATTCAGTACCTCCAAGGGCAGGAGACTTTGGGTAATGGTGTATATGCCCACGCCAGGGCCGACGAGGACATTGTTCCCTATTTCTACGTGTCCACTGTCGATGATGGTGCAGTTTGGACCAAAGGCCACGTTGTTACCCACATTGACGTTCATGCCGTAGGTGCAGGTAAACGGAGCCTCTACCACCACGCCTTTGCCGCGAATGGCAAACAGCTTAGTGATCACCATTTCATTGGCATCAACGTCTGCCGGGTCAATGGTGTTGAATTGCTGGCAAAGCCGTCTGGATGCATAGCGGAATTGAGTAAGTTCCGGGTCTGCGGGACTATAAGGCATTCCCTGCTGCATCTTTTCAAATTCAGTCAATCTTTCTTCCTTGAAAACACTGTGATTTTTTAAAGTTAGCCCGTTACTGATGATACGTCATTGAACGCCGCTGCATATTGGTCAACGAAATGTCGTCCCGCTTCGAGACCATCCTGGTAATCGTGTTCCAGTTGGAAAGGCTTACTCAATAACGCACTGCTTGAAAGAGGCTGTTTTGGCGCGAGTTGAATAAGTTCTGTCCGGACGGGAGGATGGGACATAAATTCAATCGCTTCTTGATACGTTTGAAAATGCCGGGTTAGCATTTCCAGCATATCCGCATTCAACTTCTGGCCAGACAGAGCATGAAGACGATAAATCGCATCACCACCAAATAGCCAACGGCCACCATTCTGGCTTTTGTGCTTTGGCATCATGTCTTTGAGTCGATGCCAAATCGGTTCTGGCGTCTTTTCCCTATACCTTTCCCTGATTTCTTCCAACCGGTGTGAAAGCTGGTCATGGAATTCTGAAAGTTTCTCCATGCGATCTTCAATGTTCAATCTCGCAAGATATTCAGGAAGCCGCTTTTCCATTCTTCCGCGTAAGTTTTCTGCAAAAGCAGAACTCATTGGCGATTTGTCTTCAGCAACAGGCTCAGTGCGGATCACCACAATAATATCAGCGCCACGGTTGAACGCTTCTCTTGCGGGAATCGCGCCCGTGACACCGCCATCAACAAAGAATTGATCTTTAATGCCCACCGCTGAGGGATACAACATAGGGATCGCACAAGTGGCTTTCATGACATCAAGCCAGTTGTCTTCAAACATACGGAAGAATTGTGGCTCGAGGGTGTGCGTATTCGTCGCGCAGGCGTAAGCACTTCGGTTAGACAAGGTAATCAGTGCATTTTCTAAACGTAGCCCTTCCGGGTGGCTTGGGCTTGCCATTTCCAACGCCCAGTCCAAGTCCATAAATTGCTGGCGACGCACATACTTCATCAGGTTGAAGAAGCGATCGTGCGTGGTGTACTGAGTAATGAAATGATGCCCGAACCCACGTTGACGGGTGATATAAGAAGCGAGGTTGAGTGCACCGGCAGAAGTACCAATATAGATTTCAAATGGGTCGAAACCTGCATCGAGAAAACTGTCTAATACACCTGCTGTGAAGACGCCTTTCTGTCCCCCACCTTGCGCAACCAAAGCAATGCGCTTTTTGCGTTTAAGGGTGTGGTCATTCACAGGAGTAGCGGAAACGCTGTTGGATGGATAAGACGCTGAAAAGGCAGTGTCTTTAGGGCTCTTCACAAGCACCTCTCGGTGTCATCATTGAATAGGCGTTATCTTACGCCTTCTCACTTGCCAAGAGCCAATGTTTTTATACAACTGAACGCTATGAGAAAACGATAGCTACAGTCGCGAAAGTAATGATGCCGCTCAATGCACAAAAAACGGTAACCAGCGCGATTTTTAAATTAGTGTCCATTCTCCGACCCCTTAACGATAACACTTACGTTACATATACATAATGTAGGGAGATTATCACTGCAAGGCCAAATATTCAGTTTCCTATCTAAGATCGTTAAGTCATTGAAGCAAATGTTTCATTATGTGACACAAAGCAAAACCCCTGCCTACAAAGCCTCTACAGAATCTTTCGCTGTATTTGCGAGAGACTTAGCAAACACATAGAAACATCTTCTTCCTCAAGGGTGGATTGAAAAAATTTGAACTTAAACTCCATCAATTGGCTAAAAAAAGAACAGTAAACTTCATTTTACCACCACACTTTATTTAACAGACCATTAACTATAACTATTGGAATCATTTTGAAAACAGTTGCAAATTAACCCTATTTTTTAGTGAATTAGATTTAGATAAAACGCGTCATCCTTGATATTACCAATCGGTGATCAATAAGACCTTGTGCAGTTTTAACGACTTTTTAAGGTTTAAACTTCAAATTCGAACCAATACGCATTTTTGTTCATTTTTCACTCAAACAAACACGGGAGATAGATCGCAACTTTCTGCTAACAGAAACATCATCAATAGTTCATATCACTATTAATACGTCATTTACATCCAGAAACACACCATCCGTATGCGTTTACGCGGAATGATGACTATCAAAACAGTACGATCATAAGAGATTCACGCTATTGATTTAGTTGAAACCAATGCTTAATCTGCCTTTAACCTCACAGGCAGAAGATTATTTTGCCAAATCGTGATGGGAAAAAATTCCAAACACAACATGGTTGAATCAGCACCCGCAACCAAGCGCTTCCAGAGCAGTAACAAAACCATTCAAATCTGTTCACGTCGACGCTGATAACACAGCGCAGCACAACAAAACGTTGTCTGCGTACATAAAAGGACGGGTGTTATCACCAACAAGGAGAAGTTATGACTAGAGAAGTCTGGGGCTCTCGCGCTGGATTTATCCTCGCGGCAGTAGGCTCCGCAATCGGCTTGGGGAACATCTGGCGTTTCCCATATATGGCTTACGAAAACGGCGGCGGCGCATTTTTTGTTCCTTACCTCTTCGCCATGCTGACCGCAGGTATCCCATTTATGATCATGGAGTTTGGCCTTGGCCATAAGCTTCGTGGTTCTGCGCCGGTTGTCTTTTCAAAACTTAACACCAAGTTCGAATGGCTGGGTTGGTTTCAGGTAGGTATCGCAGCGGTTATCGCGGTTTACTACGTCGCGGTTATCGGCTGGGCAATGTCTTACGTCGGTTTTGCATTTGATCAAAGCTGGGGTACAGACACTAACGCCTTCTTCTTCAGCGAATACCTGAAGCTGGGCGAAAACTCACCAAGTAATCTGGGTAGCTGGCAGCTTCACATCGCAATTCCTATGACTATCGCATGGGCGATCACTTTTGCTGCAGTATTTACCGGCATCAAAGGCGGTATCGAGCGCGCAAACAAGATTTTGATGCCTGTACTCTTCATCATGGTTCTGTTGCTGATTGCACGCGTTGCGTTCCTGCCAGGTGCTGTTGAAGGTCTGAACTACCTGTTCACGCCTGATTTCAGCAAACTGACTGACGCGAAAGTTTGGTCAGCGGCTTACGGCCAGATCTTCTTCACACTGTCTGTTGGCTTTGCCATCATGCTGGCTTACTCGAGCTACCTGCCGAAGAAATCTGACGTCACGAACAATGCGTTCATGACCGTTCTGATCAACTGTGGTTTCTCTATTCTGGCCGGTGTACTTATCTTCTCTATCTTGGGCTACATGGCACAAGAGCAAGGTAAAGCTGTCACTGAAGTGGTTAGTGGCGGTGTAGGTTTGGCGTTTATTACGCTGCCTCAGGCTATCAACCTGCTACCAGCACCTTACATCATTGGTCCACTATTATTCCTCGCACTGGTTGTTGCGGGTCTGAGCTCACACATTTCAATCATTGAAGCGGTGACGTCAGCGATTATCGACAAGCTGAACATCAGCCGTAAAGTCGCAGCCTCTGTCGTTTGTGGTACTGGTTTCGTTGTTTCTATGGCGTTTGCAACCAACGGCGGTCTGTTGCTGCTGGATCTGGTTGACTACTTCATGAATAACGTCGCTCTGCTGGCAAGCTGTCTGATTGAGCTGGTTATCTTGGGCTGGTTGATCAAAGTGTCTGACATCCGTGACCACGTGAACAAAGTCTCTGAGTTCTCTGTAGGTGCTTGGTTGGAAGTGTGTGTACGTTTCGTAAGCCCACTGATGCTGGCTTGGATCGTCGGTACTAACCTGGTTAACACGTTCAAAGAAGGTTACGGCGGCTACGAGCAAAGCGACCTGCTGATGCTGGGCTGGGGCCTGACAGCAGCACTGGTTATCGTAGGTATCATCGTAAATATCGTATCTCGTCCTGCTAAGGATTCAGCAGCAGAAGACGCACAGGAGGCAAACGCATGACAACAGGTGCAATCATTATGATGCTGATTGGTTTCGGCATTACCTGGGGCGGCGCAGCATACTGCATCAGCCGCGCAATGAACTCGGATAAATAATCCGAACCCAGAAAAGTACAGAACCCCGGCCAATGCCGGGGTTCTTTTTTTGTCCAAATCAACCATTTGTTTGATCCCATCCACTCAATTTGGGCGTGCCTCGCTAGAATCAAGACATTTTCTCTAAGATAATAACGTGATATTTGTCGAGAATAAGGGGAAGACCTTTCATGGTTAATCAGAAGCGGATCCTGGTGGTGGATGACGATTTAGAAATCCGCGAACTGCTTCAAGAGTATCTGTCCAAAGCGGGATACGATGTCACGACCGCGCAAAACGGGCAGGAAATGAAAGCGAAACTCGCCGTTCAATACCCGGACCTCATCCTTCTCGACATTATGTTGCCCGGTGATGATGGATTCACGCTGTGTAAATATGTTCGACAAGACTCGAGCGTTCCTATCATCATGCTCACTGCAGTTTCCGATGAAACCGACCAGATCATTGGTCTGGAACTTGGTGCGGATGACTATATTGCTAAGCCGTTCAGCCCCCGACAATTGGTTGCCCGAATCCGTGCCCTGCTTCGCCGCACCCAACAATTACAGGAAACCACCATGTCCAAGCCAAAAGCGATTCGTTTCGCACAGTGGCGCTTGGACCCTGTCACACAAAGACTCAATCATCAGGTCACCGGTCAGGAAGTAGAAATGACTTCAGCAGATTTTGCCCTGCTGATGCTGTTTATTGAAAACCCCAACTCCCTGATGGACAGAAACGCGATTTCTAACGCGACCCGTGGCCGAGACGCACAACCTCAAGAACGTGGCATTGATGTTCAGGTCAGTCGACTGCGCCAAAGACTGAAAGATAACGGCCGCCAATCCACCATCATCAAAACCGTTCGTGGTAACGGCTACATGTTTGTCGCAGACATCACCTATGAGTCTTAACTTAAAATCTTACTTCTGGCCGCGTTCGCTGCTTTCGCGGACGTTGTTACTTACGGTACTGTCGGTGATCCTTGCACAAAGTGTGGCCAGTTTCTTCTGGTACACCCAGTCCAAGGAACGCGAAGTGGAAGGTTTGAAATCAGCGTCTGAAAGCATGGCGCAGATGTTTGCTTCCACCACTACCTTCTTCCAGTCTTTGCCGCTCGAATACCGACATATCGCGCTGGACCAACTCCGTAATATGGGTGGTGCACGCTTTTTCGTGTCATTTAACACGGAAGAAATTCGCATCACGCCAATTCCGGATACACGCTCAAAACTCGAGGCGATTAGCACCATTGAAAGCGTGCTAAAAAAAGAATTGCCCAATGTTGATCAAATCAAAGTGGATTTTTCCCGCCCTGAAACCTTGCGCGTGTTGAACAACAGC
Source organism: Grimontia sp. SpTr1 (assembly GCF_947387585.1). Lineage (NCBI taxonomy): Bacteria > Pseudomonadati > Pseudomonadota > Gammaproteobacteria > Vibrionales > Vibrionaceae > Grimontia > Grimontia sp. SpTr1. The sequence continues at coordinate 336,067 of NZ_CANDOD010000003.1, read as the reverse complement.
TTGTTGCTGTCTGATCTTCCGAAGTCCTGGGCACACCACACGCTTAGCTTAGAGCCCTTGAACCCGCCGATTCTCGTCGTGCAGATTGAACTCACTGAAGGACAATGGGTATACATTGCCGCCATTTTGCCTGCGCCTTATGTCACCTTGGAAAACGATCTGATTAACGCAGACCAAATCGTCTTCCTGTTTGCGATCACCACCCTGCTGCTGGTCTTTACCTTTACGTTGATACGCAATCAGACCCGACCATTGAAGCGACTCGCACGAGCAGCAAACCGCCTGAGTACCGATATTGAGCAACCAGAACTGGTGGAAGAAGGCGCCAGTGAAATCACCACAGTGACCCGCGCCTTTAACCTGATGCAAAAGCGACTTCAGCGTTACATGCACGACAGGGAAAAGCTGTTTGGTTCCATTTCCCACGATTTGAAAACGCCAATCACCCGCTTGCGTCTTCGTGCAGAGCTCATTGATGACGAAGTGCAGGCCGTGAAAATCAACAAAGATCTCGACGAACTCGAGATCATGGTCAAAGGTGCGCTGCAAACGGTAAAAGATACCGACATTCACGAAAACGTCACGGCGTTGGATGTGCTCCAAATCCTTGGCAGCATCGCAGAGGTTCACAACCAGCAACGCCTTCGCGTGAACATTACCGGCGAGCAGTTACGCCCGTTTTATTGTAAACCTCTTGCATTCAAGCGCTGCCTGACCAACCTCATCGACAACGGTGTGAAATACGGTGATGAAGTCATGGTGTATGTCCATGATGGTGAAAAATCGCTGGATATCACCCTGATGGACAAAGGCCCTGGCATCCCTGAAGATTTTCTAAAGAAAGTTTTCGACCCTTATTTCCGTTTGCATACTGATTTACATGGCACAGGTCTCGGCTTGGGTATTGCCAAAAACATCATTCGCGCACATGGTGGTGAAATTATTCTGTCCAACCGCAAGGAAGGCGGTCTGCAAATTGACATCGCATTCCCCAGGACCTGATTCATGAAATTTTTTCCATCCCTTTTGTTTGCCTCAGCCCTCGCTTTCTCTGTTCAGGCTAACGAAACCAATAACGTCGAAGTGCTGCACTGGTGGACAAGTGGCGGCGAAGCACGCTCCGTCGATACACTCAAAGAAATGATGAAACGCGAAGGCCACGTTTGGACAGACTTCGCCGTTGCGGGGCGTGCCGGCGAAAGTGCTATCAATACGCTTCGCATCCGCGCCCTTTCCGGTAATCCACCGGATGCTGCGCAAATCAAAGGTCCAGAAATTCAGGAGTGGGGAAAACTGGGTTTTCTCGCCACACTGGATGATGTCGCTAAAGAACAGCATTGGAACGAGTTAGTGCCTCGTCGTGTCAGCGATTTTCTGAAAGTCGATGATCACTATGTGGCGGTACCTTTTAATATCCACCGCGTAAACTGGCTATGGGCCAATGCAGACGTATTAAAGAAAGCGGGCGTTGAGCCTCCTAAAACGCTGGATGAGTTTTTCAACGCTGCGGAGAAGATCAAAGCGGCAGGTTACATTCCGCTCGCGCTGGGTAACGAGCCTTGGCAAGAAGCCACTTTGTTCGAGCTGATTGCACTCGCTATTTTAGGTACAGAAGATTTTCACAAAGCCTTTATCGAACAAGACAGCGACGCGTTAACCAGTGACAAAATGCGGGAAACACTTCAAGTGTTCCGTAAGATGAAACAATACACTGACGTTGACTCGCCGGGACGTAATTGGAGCGACACCACGTCTTTAGTGATTGACGGTAAAGCGGCGATGCAAATGATGGGCGACTGGGCCAAAGGCGAATTTCTCGCAGCGGACAAGCAGGCAGGAAAAGACTTTCTTTGCATTCCTGCACCGGGAACCGCCAACCAATTTTCGTTCAACATCGACAGCTTTGTGTTCTTCAAAAATGGGGCCTCTGAGACCTCAGAGTCGCAGAAGATGCTGGCCAGACTAATCCTTGAGCCAGAGTTCCAGCGCGAATTTAACCTGAGTAAAGGTTCCATCCCAGTCCGCGTTGATATTGATATGCAAGACTTCGACCTCTGCGCTCAGGAATCCATGCAGGCGTTTCTGCGTGCTGCTGCAACTGATAACCTCGTTGCCAGTTTGTCACACAATATGGCCATTGGCCGAGCTTCCCAATTCGCGCTGTTCGATGTGATCAGTCGTTTCTTCAATGACGATAACGTTGATATCGACGAGACCATGCGACATATTCGCGCCGCAGTGCTCGCTGATAAACTCTAAATCTGATTCTTACCCTAACACTTAAGCGTCCTCAACTCTGAGGGCGCAATTCCCCTAATCTGTTGATTCGAGCGTCTCGCTCACAATTCGCATTTTCGACATCGAAAATTAATAATCCTGTCAATTCAATTATCTACTCTTTGCGGTGATCTCTAAGTTAGCGGGAAATCACACATTTTATTTGCGACTAAAGACACACAATGACGGCGGTGCTATAACAAATTTGTAACATAGCACTCATATGCTCTACCCTCCCGCTCGAACGAGCGAGCACACTTTCGAAATGGAAAGCCAAATAAGGCAATAGAAGTTCGTCAGACAAGGAGTAAACCATGAAGCTAGGTCAATTAGCAGCACTCACCTCTGTATCACTGCTGCTGGCATCCCCATCTTACGCTGCAACAGAAATCGAGTGGTGGCACGCGATGGGTGGCAATCTCGGTGAAAAAGTGAACGAGATTGCAGAGAAGTTTAACGCAAGCCAAAGCGACTACGTTGTTAAGCCTGTCTACAAAGGCAACTACACGGAAACGATGACAGGTGCCGTTGCCGCATTCCGCGCAAAGCAGCAACCGGAAATTGTTCAGGTTTTTGAGGTAGGTACTGCGACCATGATGGGCGCAAAAGGTGCTATCTATCCTGTATACCAATTGATGGAAGACACCAAAACAGAATTCGATCCTTCGGCTTACCTAGCGTCAGTAACCGGTTATTACACCGACAGCGACGGCAACATGCTTTCCATGCCGTTTAACAGCTCCACACCTGTGCTTTACTACAACAAAGATCTGTTCGCTAAAGCCGGTGTCGAGCCGCCAAAAACGTGGGAAGAAATGGATGCCGTAGCAGATAAGCTGCTGGCAAACGGTGCGAAATGTGGTTTCACCACGGGCTGGCAATCCTGGACACAAATCGAGAACTTCGGTGCTCGCCACAATGCGCCTATCGCAACTGCCAACAATGGCTTTGATAGCACAGACGCAAAACTGCTTATCAACGATAAAATTTTCGTTGATCACATCGCCCAACTGGCAGAATGGCAAAAAGACGGCACCTTTAAATACGGTGGCCGCCGTTCTGACAGTGCGCCACTCTTCTACAGTGGTGAGTGTGCCATGTACATCAACTCTTCAGCGTCTTACGCGGGCATTAAAGGCAACGTGAAAGACTTTGAGTTTGGCGTATCACCATTGCCTTACTACTCCTCTAAGATCAAAATGCCACAGAACTCCATCATCGGTGGTGCAACTCTGTGGGTACTGCAAGGCCATGACAAGAAAGACTACGACGGTGTCGCTAAGTTCTTCAAATTCATGTCCAGTGCGGAAAACCAAGCCGACTGGCATCAGTTCACAGGTTACCTGCCAATCACTCACGCCGCTTACGACCTGAGTAAGAAACAAGGTTTCTACAACGAAAACCCAGGTACTGATGTGGCGATTGTTCAGATGACATCTGTTGAGCCGACGCCTGCTTCCAAGGGTATTCGCCTCGGTAACTTTGTTCAGATCCGTGACGTGATCAACGAAGAGCTGGAAAACGTTTGGTCTGGCGAAGCCTCTGCACAAGATGCGATGGATAAAGCCGTTAAGCGCGGTAACGTGCTTCTGGCGAAGTTCGCTAAAGCCAACAAGTAAAACGCGTAATACCGAGGGGTGAAAGCCCCTCGCTTATCCACATAATTACAATAAGCAGGTTGTTATGGATAACAAACCCGTCTTTCACAACGTCTGGTTACCCGTACTGCTGCTCGCCCCCCAGCTGGTCATCACTTTTATTTTTTTCCTATGGCCAGCGGGACAAGCAGTATGGCAATCCACGCTACTGGAAGATCCCTTCGGCTTAAGTACAGAATTCGTTGGCTTAGAGAATTTCTTTGAGCTTCTTGAAGACAGTGCTTACTTCTCGTCATTTGGCACCACCTTATTCTTCAGCTTCGCAGTCGCAGCATTAGCGCTTTTCGTCTCTTTGCTGCTGGCGGTCATGGCTGACCACATCATCAAAGGCGCTACCGCCTATAAAACCTTATTGATCTGGCCATATGCGGTTGCTCCCGCGGTTGCCGGTGTACTTTGGCTGTTTATGTTTAACCCAACGGTGGGCGTATTGGCGCACGCCATGGCAGCAGTGGGGATAGATTGGAACCCGTTTATCAACGGGGGCGATGGCATGTTTATGGTTATCGTCGCGGCAACCTGGAAGCAGATAAGTTACAACTTCCTGTTCTTCCTCGCCGGATTGCAGTCTATTCCCCGTTCACTGATTGAAGCGGCAGCGATTGATGGCGCAGGCCCGGCAAAGCGATTCTTTACCATTGTGTTCCCACTGCTTTCGCCAACCTCTTTCTTCCTTCTGGTCGTGAACTTGGTTTATGCCTTCTTTGACACCTTCGGCGTTATCCATGCAATGACACAAGGTGGCCCGGGCGACTCAACCACCACACTGGTTTACAAGGTTTACGCCGATGGATTCGTCGGACTGAATATGGGCTCCTCCGCCGCTCAGTCAGTACTGCTGATGATTCTGGTGGGTGTATTGACCGTTATCCAGTTTAAATACGTTGAGAAGAAGGTGGCTTACTGATGGTAGAAAGAAGACCCTTACTGACATTTTTCAGCCACTTAGTACTTATTCTGGGTGTCCTTGCTGTTGCCCTGCCCGTCTGGCTGGCACTGACAGCAGCGACACACGACAGTAAAGAGTTTGTGAGTGGAATGACACCGCTTTGGTTTGGCGACCGTGGCTTTGAAGTGTTCCATGAAATTCTGACGGAAGGCACATCGCGAGAACTGAAAATCAGCGTGGCTGGCATGCTATGGAACTCGACGTTGATGGCGCTTGGTATCGCCTTCGGCAAGCTTTCCATTTCCATTTTGTCCGCCTATGCCGTGGTGTATTTCCGTTTCCCTGGCCGCATGCTGGCGTTTTGGGTGATATTCATGACCTTGATGCTGCCTGTTGAAGTTCGCATTATGCCGACTTTCCAGGTCATCGCCGATCTCAGCATGCTGAACACCATGTCTGGCCTGACTATCCCGCTAATCGCTAGTGCTACGGCGACTTTCCTATTCCGCCAGTTCTTCCTGACAGTACCGGGCGAGCTTTTGGAAGCCGCTAGAATTGATGGCGCAGGCCCAATCAAATTCTTCTTTGATATTCTCCTGCCGCTATCAAGAACCAATATCGCAGCTTTATTCGTGATTACGTTCATTTACGGTTGGAACCAATATCTATGGCCTCTGCTGATCACCACCGAAGATAACTACTACACCATCGTGATGAGTATCCAACGCATGTTGGCTGTCGGTGATGGCGAAGTGGAATGGAACAAGGTGATGGCAACGACACTGCTCGCCATGATCCCGCCTGTACTCGTGGTTCTTGGCATGCAAAGGCTGTTCGTGAAAGGCCTGGTAGAAACTGAAAAATAATAAAGAATTAAGCTTCACACAGAGGATGCGTGAATGGCGACAATGACACTCGACCAAATTAAAAAAGTTTACCCCAACGGTTTTAAAGCGATCCACGGGGTAGATTTAGACATCGCAGATGGCGAAATGATTGTACTGGTAGGCCCAAGTGGCTGCGGCAAATCCACTCTACTCCGCATGATTGCAGGGTTAGAAACCATATCGGACGGCGCCTTGTCGATAGGTGGAGACCGCGTTAATGAGAAAGAACCGGGTGAACGTGATATCGCCATGGTCTTTCAGAACTACGCGCTGTATCCACATATGACAGTGTTCAACAACATGGCGTATGGCCTAAGAAACCGTGGCGTACCGAAAGATAAAATAGAAACATCCGTTAACGAAGTCGCTAAGATGCTGGAGCTCGATCATCTGCTCACACGCAGACCATCTCAGCTTTCTGGTGGTCAACGCCAGCGTGTAGCGATGGGACGTGCCATTGTGCGTCGTCCAAAAGCGTTTTTGTTTGACGAACCACTTTCCAACCTCGACGCCAAACTGCGTGTGCAAATGCGTCTGGAAATTAAAAAGCTGCAACGCTCGCTGAATACCACCTCCATCTACGTCACCCATGATCAAGTGGAAGCCATGACGCTGGCGGATCGTCTAGTGGTACTAAGTGCGGGTAACGTCGAACAGGTTGGCACACCACTGGAAGTTTATGACACCCCTGCCTCTCTGTTCGTAGCGACATTTATTGGTAGTCCGTCGATGAACATTCTTGAGGGCTCAGTGAATGGTGGAAAGCTGACCTTGAGCAATGGCGAATCCATTGCGGATTCGAATCTTGAAGACCGAAGCCTTTACATCGGGTTGCGTCCTGAGCATCTCCAGATTGCTGAGAACCCGGACAACAAGCAACTCACCATGAAAGTCACGCTAACCGAATCATTGGGTGCTGACTTACTGGTCTACGGTACGCTGGGTGATTCTGACCAGCAAATGACGCTGCGCGTTGAAGGTCACGTGGTGGTTGAAGATGGCGCATCGTTACCTCTGACTATCGACACTAAAAACATTCACCTGTTCGATAGAGAAACTGAAAAACGCATCGAAAGCTAACCCCTCTATTTGTCACAATCTGAGCAACAGAGAGATCTCTCGCTTGGATTGTGACAATCCACTAATTCCAGAGAAAATTTTCGTTTTTATTCTTCGGTCGCTAACATTACCATTACGACTATAAAAAATATCTGTAGCGTCAATGCCAAAGAAAGAACGCCACGGAAACAACCTTCGACCAAAAGGATTTAAAAATGCGTCGTTCAGCCCTGATCCTCATTGCCACTTTGGTGCCTGGCATTTCGTTTGCGAAAGACATCGAACAACTGGACAAGCTCTGTGTTAGCCAGAAGTATCACAACTATGTGGATGCTTCGATCACTTGGTACGAAAACCTCGTAGACCTGACCATTAAGAAAGACCCTAAACTGGAAGGCGTTGCGGGTTGGTTCCTTGAAGGTCGCCGTAACCACTTCACGCTTAACGAAGAAGCGTTTGACTACTATCTGGAAAACGACCCAAGCAAACTTAACTTTGATGCCCCTGTGGAATCTTGGTTGAATTTGTCTCAAGAGGACGTAAAGACACTTAGTAGCTCACAAGGCGAACTCGCGGATGCAGCGAAGAAAGTATTCGAATTCCGTCAGGGTAAAGCACACGAAGGTAACTACGATCTTCGCTCTGCCCTCGCCTCTCTGCTCAGCCACCCTAAAGAAATCGATGTACCGTTGACTCAGTACAACGATGCGATGTTGAAACTGGCCGAAACCAGCTGCGACAAGCAATAACAGCCTCGCGCCAAGCTTTACAAAAGCCACCTAAATGGTGGCTTTTGTCTCAACCCCCAAGATTTCTACCCTTTGACATCGACCAAGCCCACGTTTTTCCTGTGTTGTAACTTCGGCGAACATCGTGTAGAAAAGCCCATTATTAGAAAATAAAGAACCTCGGATGGTTACAGAAACTAAGACGGCGGAAGCGTCCCTGGAAAGCCTCCACCGTATTTTTACCGTGCCCGAAGCGCCCGATTCCACCTTGGGCAAAATCGAGCAGGAAATTTCCCAAAACCTGAATCGCTTTTTGCAGAATCATATTGCTGCGACAGATTCATCTCTCACTGATATCGAAAAAGATTTCAGCAACCCGTTGATCCCCGAAAAACCAACCTTCGTTTCCGAACACACCGAGTTTTTGCTGGATAAACTGGTTGCCCAATCGGTTCATACCTCATCGCCACGCTTTATTGGTCACATGACATCAGCGCTTCCCTACTTCCTGATGCCGCTGTCCAAAATCATGATTGGCCTTAACCAAAACACGGTCAAAATCGAAACCTCAAAGGCCTTCACGCCACTCGAGCGTCAGGTGCTGGGCATGCTCCACAACCTGATTTACGGCCGTGATGACCCGTTTTATGAAAGCTGGATGCACAGCGCTGAACACTCCCTTGGGGCATTTTGCTCCGGCGGGACAATCGCCAATATCACGGCTTTGTGGGTAGCGCGCAATGCTGCACTGAAAGCGGATGGCGATTTCAAAGGCGTGGCGGAAGAAGGCCTGTTCCGCGCCATGCGCCATTACGGCTATGACGACTTAGCCATTCTCGTCTCCGATCGCGGCCATTACTCTCTTAAAAAATCCGCTGACGTCCTTGGCATTGGCCGACAATCCTTGATTGCTATCCCAACTGACGAAAACAACCGCATCCGCATCGATAAGCTCGAAGAGAAAGTTGCTGAGCTGAAAGCGAAAAACACCAAGGTATTTGCACTGGTTGGCGTCGCTGGCACAACCGAAACCGGGAATATCGACCCGCTTGACGCCATGGCAGAAATTGCTGAGCGTGAAGGCATTCATTTTCATGTGGATGCTGCCTGGGGCGGTGCGAGTTTGATGTCCAGCAACCAGCGACACAAACTCAAAGGCATTGAACGAGCAGATTCGGTGACCATTGATGCTCACAAGCAGCTGTACGTGCCAATGGGTGCAGGCATGGTGATTTTCAAAGACCCTTCTATGGTCTCTGCGATTGAGCATCACGCCAACTACATTCTGCGCAAAGGTTCTAAAGACCTCGGCAGCCACACACTCGAAGGCTCTCGCAGTGGCATGGCGATGTTGCTATACGCCAGCCTGAACATCATCGGACGTGAAGGTTACGAACTGCTGATAGATCAAAGCGTCGATAAAGCCGAGTACTTTGCTTCATTGATTGCAGAGCAGTCTGATTTTGAGGTGGTGAGCAAGCCCGAGCTTTGCCTGCTCACCTACCGATTTGTTCCTGAAGTAGTTACGAAAGCGTTCGAAATCGCCAATGATACGCAGCGCGAAAAACTCCACCAGCATTTGAACGACCTAACTATTTTCATTCAGAAGCACCAACGCGAAGCCGGAAACACTTTCGTCTCCCGAACCACGTTAACGCCCGTCCAATTGGACAATCGCGCCACTATCGTATTCCGTGTGGTTTTAGCCAACCCGCTTACCACCAAAAACATCCTAGAAGAAGTGTTAGAGGAACAGAGAGCACTGGCGAAACAAAGCACAATCGCGTATCCCAAGCTTCTGGAACTTGCCGAACAAATCCTGCATTAATCTTCATAAAAGAAAGCCGCGAAAGCGGCTTTTTTGTTTCTCACTGCTTACGACTCATTGCTGCAACATGCTGATTTCAAATCGCTTGGCTAAGCTGATCAATAAGGAAGATTGAAATCATAGGGAATGTGAGATGGGGACATTAGGCTTTGAGCTGAAATCGCTGGAAGTGTTTGTGGCAACCGCCAAAACCGGCAACATGACCGCCGCTTCTCAGCATCTGGATATTTCTCAATCTTCGGTCTCACAAATTCTTGCCAATCTGGAAAGTAGCCTCGGCGTGAAGCTCCTTGATCGCAGTGTGCGCCCCGTTGAGCTTACTGTCGCTGGACGCTATTTCTACGACCAATCCGTCCACCTGCTCGAACAAGCCTATAAAACCCAGCAAGTCATCACCAAAGGGAGTTTTAACAGTCTGCACTTGGTGCGAATTGCTATGGTGGATTCACTGGCTGCCACCGTAGGACAACCGCTGATTGAAGTGATAAAAGCGCACACCGAAAACTGGACCATGATGACGGGCTACTCTCACCTTCATCAGCAAGGTCTTCTCAGCCGTAGCATTGATATTATTATTTCTGATGATGTCCTCGAAAGGCAGGACGACCTTCGCCGTCTGCAGATTCTGAAGGAACCCTTTGTTCTAGTTGTTCCCAAACAGTTTCAGCAAAAGTATCCCGACACCTGCCACTCGCTTGTCGCATTGAGTCAACATTTGGATATGATTCGCTACAGTGAACAAAGCCTTATCAGCCAATCCATCGAAACCTACCTTCATCACCAAGGGTTAACCGTGCCAGACCGTATGCAGCTAGATAACACATTTGCCGTACTTTCTGCGGTAGCTCAAGGACTTGGCTGGGCATTAACCACACCATTGTGTCTTCTTCAGGGTGAGGTTTTCCGCAACCAGATAAGCTGTATTCCACTCCCGGAAAAAGATTCATTTTTTAGGTACTTAACCCTGATTGCGAGACGCAATGAGTTGGGTGATTTACCGGAAAAACTCGCCGACGGAAGTTGCAAAATCCTACGCCAACATTTCCTTGCTAAAATCCGCCAACATTACCCCTGGCTGGATGGAAAAATACGCATTGGAAAGTACACCTAACAAGCCGTTCAAATTCACACTATTAAAATTCCTAATAGTGTTATCCCACCCTGTGTGATTGTGGTGGTAAAAGTTTTTCACTGTCTCCTACCTTAAAGTAATACCCAAACGACCTGAAGATGCTCGCATTCAGAGGTCATCAATGCGTTCAATTCGAGGCAAATTTCACGAGGAATAGTCGTTCTATTTCCGTGGAATTTAACGAAGAAGTGGGCGCATTGAGGGGCCTCCCTTCGGGCGAGTTGACTGGCGCCGTGCTCTTTGTTGTCCCTTTTTGATGGAGGTGACTACACCTACAAAGGGACGCAGCGATCACAACACCAGTCAATCTCGCTGAATCAGGCATCTTCAGGTTGTTTGGGTATTCAGTCCGTTACCAACCGTAAGTGACTGATGAGTCACCTACTGCTTACCCATGCTTCAACTATCGTTGATAGAGGTTCATGGGTTTCTGAAACATCAGAAGCAAATGGAGCATGCAGTTTTTCTTTCGGTCCAGTAACGAAAATAACAGGAGCGGGTATGGAAGCGCGTGAAGTAAAAACGGCGGCAGACGCCAAAAAGATTGTTGAAGAAAGGAAGCTCTCTCACGTCAAAGTCGGTTTGTTTGATAACGATGGCGTGATGCGTGGCAAGTACATGTCGAAAGAGAAATTCTTCTCTTCGCTGGATGGTGGATTTGCTTTCTGCGATGTAGTGTTGGGCTGGGATGTCAAAGACCAACTCTACGACAACGCCAAATACACTGGCTGGCACACAGGTTATCCTGATGCCCCGGTTCGTATTCTTCCTGACACCTGCCGCGATGTGCTTGATGAAGATGGTATGCTGCTATTCATTGCGGAGTTTTCTGGCGATGCCGAAGCGGTTTGTCCTCGCGCCACACTCCGCCGTGTACTTGAAAAAGCCGCAGACATGGGGTTTGACGCCTACGCTGCACTTGAATATGAATTCTTCATTTTCGATGAAACACCTCACTCCGCCCGCGAGAAAGGCTTCCGCAACCTGAAAACCATTACGCCAGACTGGTTTGGTTACTCGATGATTCGTAACTCTACTTACTCAGGTTTGTATAAAGCAATTCTCGCCATGGGTGAAGCCATGGACTTTCCGATCGAAGGCATCCATTCCGAAACCGGCCCTGGCGTTATCGAAGCTGCGTTGACTGTAGACGGCGCAAAAGAGGCCGCTGACAAGGCCGCGCTGTTCAAAACCTACATGAAGGTGCTGGCACAGAAAAACGACATGATGGCGACCTTCATGGCCAAGTGGACCAATGATTACCCCGGCCAAAGCGGACATATTCACATTTCGCTTCGAGACCGCGCTTCGGGGAAAAGTGCCTTTTATGCGCCCGATGCAGAGCTCAATATGAGTGACGTTCAGCGCCACTTCCTCGCGGGTCAGCAACTTCTGATGCCGCAATTCCTTTGCATGATTGCCCCAACCGTCAACAGCTACACCCGAATGATCCCAGGCTTTTGGGCACCAACGGATGCGACCTGGGGCGTTGAGAACCGCACCACATCTCTTCGTGTCATTCCGGGTTCTGATAAATCGCAGCGCATTGAGTACCGTCTTGGCGCTGCAGATGCCAACCCTTATCTCGCCCTTGCTGCGGCACTGGCCTCTGGCCTTTATGGCATTGAACACAAGATGAAACCTACAGATCGCATCGTGGGTAACGCCTATGAAATCGAACATCCTGAAGAACTCCAACTGCCCCGCACACTCTGGGAGGCCGCACAGTCTTTCAAACAATCGGAAGCTGCCAAAGCCATGCTGGGTGAAGCCTTCGTGGAACACTTCGCCGCGTCACGTGAGTGGGAAGAAAGAGAATTCCGCAAGCATGTGACCGACTGGGAACTCGACCGTTATTTTGAAATTATATAGGTGAAGACATGGAGCGTTTTCAGACAATTACACCCGTAGATGGCTCGGTTTACGTCGAGCGCCCTTTTGCTACAGCAAGCGATATAAATGCCGCACTGGAAAGTGCCTCCAAGGCCTATTCGCCATGGAAAAACACGCCACTTGAAGTGCGCCAGGCTATATGCCGCAAAGCCGTTGAGTGTTTTGTTGCGAGGGGTGATGAAATTGCAGAAGAGATCACCTGGATGATGGGGCGCCCTATTTCCTATACCAAAGGTGAAGTGGCAGGCTTCGAAGAACGCGCGATGCATATGATAGACATTGCTCCTGAAGCTCTTTCACCCATGCCTTTACCAGATAAAGCGGGATTTCGTCGTTACATCAAGCGGGTTCCACTCGGTACAGTATTCGTGGTTGCACCCTGGAACTACCCATACCTGACTGCGGTTAATGCGATTGTTCCTGCTTTGTTGGCCGGTAACACGGTACTGCTCAAGCACTCTGCCCAAACGCCTCTTTGCGCCGAAAGAATGGCAGAAGCATTTGCAGAGGCGGGGTTACCCGAAGGCGTTTTCCAATATCTTCACCTTTCCCATGCTGATACCGAATCCGTCATGCAACACGATTCAATCCGGCATGTTGCATTCACGGGTTCAGTACCTGGCGGCAGGGTCGTTGAGAAGGCCATTGCTGGTCGCTTTATCAGCGCAGGTTTGGAGCTTGGCGGCAAAGACCCAGCCTATATATGCCACGACGCCAATGTTCCCAATGCTGTTGACACTGTCATCGATGGCGCTTTTTTTAACTCCGGCCAATCATGCTGTGGTATGGAGAGGCTTTATGTCCATGATGCTGTTTATGACGATGTTGTCGATGCAGCAGTAAAACTCGTGAACCAATATCAACTCGGCAGACCCGATGAAGCAAGCACAACACTTGGGCCTTTAGTTCGCACCGCTTCTGCTGATTTTGTGAGGGGCCAAACGGAAGAAGCGATACTTCAAGGCGCAAAACCCTTGATTGATGCGTCCGATTTCCCGGCTAGTCAGCTTGGCACCCCTTATTTAGCACCACAACTTCTCATTAACGTAGACCACAGTATGCGGGTGATGACGGAAGAAACTTTCGGCCCCGTTTTAGGTATTCAACGTGTCAGCAGCGACGAAGAAGCCTTGCGCTTGATGAATGAAAGCGAATTTGGTCTGACTGCGGCGATTTTCACTGAAGATGAAGGGCGCGGCGAGCAATTAGCCGATAGCACCGAGTCCGGCACCGTTTTCCTTAACCGCTGCGATTACCTTGACCCCGGTCTGGCTTGGGTAGGCGTCAAAAACAGTGGACGGGGATGCACCCTATCAAAAATTGGGTTTGAGCATCTAACACGACCCAAGTCTTATCACTTCAAACGCGTTTAGGAGCGGACATGTCATTATCAAACTGGAATTACCCCACTGCAATGACAGCCGGTATCGGCGCGTTAGAGGCCTTGCCCACTGCATGTAAAAGCCTGGGAATGCATCGGCCATTGCTGGTCACTGACCCCGGCATTGCGGCGCTGTCGATGACGCAACAGACGAGAGACCTGTGCGAGCAGCAAGGGCTGTCTGTAGCACTGTTCTGTGATGTGCAAGGCAATCCAACAGGCCAGAACGTCGAATCGGGAAATACGGCTTTCAAAGAAGGCTCCCATGATGGCGTGATTGCACTAGGTGGAGGCTCAGCCTTAGATTGCGCGAAAGCCATCGCGTTATCAGCGGAACAGTCTCAACCACTTTGGGCGTTTGAAGATGTGGGCGATAACTGGGCACAAGCAGACCCAGAACTCATTGCCCCCATAGTTGCGATTCCAACCACGGCAGGTACAGGTTCAGAAGTGGGTCGTGCATCTGTCATCACTAAAGAAGATGAAAAACGTAAGCTCATCATCTTTCATCCTCAGATGCTGCCAGGAAAAGTCATACTGGATCCTGAACTTACCCTTGGCCTGCCGCCTCATATCACTGCAGCCACTGGGATGGATGCGTTGTCACACTCTCTTGAAGCGCTATGTGCCCCAGGCTATCACCCTATGGCAGAAGGTATTGCCATTGAAGGTATCCGTTTAGTGCAACAAAACCTCCCCATTGTTTTTGACAACGGGGCAGATAAACAAGCCAGAATGCAGATGTTGGTTGCTTCCAGTATGGGCGCAACGGCATTTCAAAAAGGCCTGGGTGCTATGCACGCCATCGCCCACACACTTGGCGCTTTGTACAACGCTCACCATGGCCTGCTGAATGCCATCCTGATGCCATACGTATTGGAAGCGAATCGCAGAGAAATCGATGAGAAAATGGAGCGATTGGCTCGTTATCTAGCGCTGGAAGGCTCTGGCACTGATGCCGTATTGAGCTGGGTACTGGCATTACGAGAATCTCTGGGGATTCCCCACACACTGGCTGATATTGGGATTAATGACTCCGAAGCTGAAAAGGTCGGATTGATGTCTATCAATGACCCATCTGCGGGAGGTAATCCGATCCCGTTTTCTGCTGATGAATACAGCCAACTCTTTCTCAACGCTGTCCATGGAAAAGGACTCTGAGAGGCATTATGCGTATCGGTCTCCTGCTTTGTGATGATGTGAAACCAGAGCTTCAAAGCACGCACAGAAACTATCCTGACATGTTCGAGATGACATTGAAGAAGGTCGATCCTTCGCTTTCTCTGCACTGCTATCGAGTCATTGACGATGAGTATCCCGCAAGCATCGATGAGTGTGATGGGTATGTTATTTCTGGCAGTCGCTACTCCGTTTATGACGATCTCCCCTGGATTAAACGGTTCGAGCATTTCGTCAGAACACTGTATGAACAAGGAAAGCCCACGGTAGGCATTTGCTTTGGCCATCAAATGATGGCTCAGGCACTGGGTGGCAAAGTCGAACGTTCAGAAAAAGGCTGGGGAGTCGGCATTGCCACCAGCAATTTGTCAGCAGAAGAAAAAGTCTCACAACCTTGGCTACAAAGTCTCAAGCCTGACTTTTCACTTGTCGTCAGCCATCAGGATCAAGTCAGCCAGCTCCCCCCTGACAGCACGACACTTGCCAGCAGCGAGTTCTGCCCTATTGGCATGTTTACCGTTGGCAGCCACTTTCTGGCAATTCAAGGGCATCCCGAATTCAGCCGCGCTTACTCCTTCGATTTGATGGAGTCACGCAGGGATCGTATTCCGGGAGAGGTCATCTCTCGCGGGCAAGCCTCCCTGCAGCAAACTCCGGACGCAGAGCTTGTTACACAATGGTTGCTGGATTTTCTGAAGGCTAATCAGACCTCACCCGGCAAGCCGTCGCCGTCTACGAAGCCTTAAACGACCCCATTCAAGGAAGGAAGTATTTATGGAGTCATCACGTTTACCCGAGGATAAGAATCTGGCTTACCTGCCTGCGTTCCTCGCTACCTACGTCAGATTTGTTGAATCAATTAACTTCTACATCGGTCGGTTTGCGATGTATTTGATATTCCTAATGCTAGGTATTCTCGTCTATTCATCAGTCACCAAAACCTTTTTCCTGCCTTCGCTTTGGACGCTTGAAATGGCGCAGTTTGCCATGGTCGCTTACTACATGCTTGGTGGCCCCTACTCTATGCAGCTCAACAGCCATGTACGCATGGACTTGGTTTACGGCAACTGGTCACCGCGCACCAAAGCGATGGTCGACAGTTTCACGGTGATTTTTCTTATCGTTTATCTCGTGATTTTGCTTTATGGCGGCATTTCCAGCACCTCCTATGCGTTGGAGTATGGCGAGCGCAGCTATTCGGCTTGGCGGCCGTATATGGCACCAATCAAACTCATCATGTGTTTCAGTATCTTCCTGATGCTGCTTCAAGCCACCGCTGTGATGCTCAAAGACATCGCCAAATTGCGCGCGCCAAAGGGTATGGAAGATGAATCAGAAGGAGGCACGCAATGAGTTATGAATTGATCGCTTTGCTGATGTTTTCTTCCATGATGCTGATGCTGCTAACTGGACAACGCGTATTTGCTGCTATTGGTTCCGTTGCTGTGATTGCTTCTCTGCTGCTTTGGGGTGATGGCGGATCTGAAATTGCTTTCGGCGCAGCCATGAAGCTGATGAAGTGGTATCCGCTGCTAACCTTGCCCCTGTTTATCTACATGGGCTACATGCTCTCAGAGTCTGGTATTGCAGAAGACCTCTACAAAATGTTCCATGTCTGGATGGGACCGATTCACGGTGGTTTAGCCATCGGAACGATCTTGTTGATGGTTGCGATTTCAGCCATGAACGGACTCAGCGTAGCTGGCATGGCTATCGGTGCGAGTATTGCCCTTCCCGAACTGCTCAGGCGGGGGTACGACAAGATCATGGTCACCGGGGTGATACAGGCAGGCAGTTCGCTCGGGATACTGGTGCCGCCCAGCGTGGTACTGGTGCTCTACGGCATGATTGCACGCCAGCCTGTGGGACAACTTTGGCTTGCCGGCGTATTGCCGGGTCTGCTGATGGCGAGCATGTTCATCATATACATTGTCGTCCGCTGCAAAATGCAGCCGCATCTCGGTCCTGCGCTTTCCAAAGAGGAACGTAATGTCCCGATGAGTGAGAAGCTCAAACTTCTGCGCGCAGGCATTCTCCCGCTCGCCATTTTCTTTTCTATGACAGGCCTGTTCCTAATGGGTGTCACCAGCTTGGTGGAAAGCTCGGCCGTCGGCGCTCTGGCAGCGACCATTGCTGCCATCGTCAAGCGTCGTATGACCAAAGAAGTCATGGAAAACACGCTGCGTAAAACCCTCGCCATCAGCTGTATGTTCATGTGGATCATTCTTGCAGCTCTATGCTTTGGCGCGGTATTTGACGGTTTAGGCGCAGTCAAAGCGATAGAAGCGCTGTTTATCGATAGGCTGGGTCTGACGCCTTGGGAAGTGTTAATCCTGATGCAACTTTCTTACCTCATCATGGGAACCTTCCTCGACGATACCGCCATGCTGGTTATCGTTGCCCCTCTCTACGTGCCATTAGTGAAGTTACTCGGCTTCGATCTTATCTGGTATGGCGTGCTCTATACCATTACCTGTCAGATTGCCTATATGACACCGCCATTTGGCTACAACCTGTTCCTGATGCGTGCGATGGCACCTCCAGAGGTGTCACTGACCGACATTTACCGCTCTATCGTGCCGTTTGTTCTCATCATGATCTGTGCGCTTGTCATTGTCATGGCATTCCCCCAGATCGCGCTCTGGCTGCCAGAATGGCACTACAGCCGATAGGAGGAAACCATTACAAAAATCACTCTCAAATATGCAACTACACTCAAATCAATGGAAATGTGTGTTTATCGAATTAATGACGTAATAAGGACACCACTATGAGTAACAACAGACGTGATTTTCTGAAAAAGGCAGGTATCGTCGGCGCTGCTAGTTCAACGGCGATTCTGGGTGCACCAGCTGTAGTATCAGCCAAAGAACCCATTCGCTGGAGACTGCAGACCTATGCTGGCCCAGCGCTCGCTGAACATGTCATCAAACCTGCTGTAGATGCGTTTAACGCTGCAGCCAATGGTGAAATGGTCATTGAGCTGTATTTCGCCGACCAGCTTGTTCCTACGGGCGAGTTGTTCCGCGCAATGCAGAAAGGGACGATTGATGCAGTACAAAGTGATGACGACTCCATCGCAGCTCCGGTCGATATCTCCGTGTTTGGCGGCTATTTCCCCTTCGCTACCCGCTATAGCCTCGATGTTCCAGTACTGTTTGAAGAATACGGCTTGAAAGAAATCTGGCAGGAAGCGTATGGCGAGGTCAAAGGTGTGACCTGGTTAAGTGCGGGTTCCTGGGATCCTTGCCACTTCGCAACGGTAGACCCAATTCGTAGCTTGGCGGACTTGAAAGGGAAACGTATCTTTACCTTCCCAACTGCTGGCCGATTCCTTTCCCGTTTCGGTGTTATCCCTGTCACTCTGCCTTGGGAAGATGTGGAAGTGGCAGTGCAGACCGGCGAACTGGATGGCATTGCATGGTCCGGTATTACAGAAGACTACACCGTTGGCTGGGCAGATGTGACCAACTATTTCCTGACGAATAATATCTCCGGTGCTTGGTGTGGTTCCTTCTTTGCCAACACTGAGCGTTGGAATGCACTGCCAGAACACCTGAAAGTGCTGTTTAACCTGATGATGGATTCTTCACACTATTATCGTCAGCACTGGTACTGGGGCGGCGAAGCGAAACTCAGAACAAGTGGTACCAAGATGCAGCTGACCACAATTCCCGATGAAGAGTGGCGTCAGGTTGAGGTCGAGGCTTACAAATTCTGGGACGAAATCGCTGAAACCAGCCCACGAAATGCTCGGGTGATAGAAATATTTAAAGAATATGCAGGAGTGATGGAGAAAGCGGGTAAACCTTACCGCTATTCCTAATTCGTCCGTCACGTTTGAAAAGCGGCTGAGAGAGGCCGCTTTTTTTAAGCGGCTAGAATGAAAAAAACCAGCGTTGATAGGCCAATACCGACGCTGGTTTTCCTCGAGTTTTTACGTTGGCAGATTTAGAGTTCTGCCCTCTCATTAGTTTCCTTCAGCTGATAAAACCAAATGAAAGAAATGAAAGTCTTTTGGTTCAGAATCAGTCTGTAAGTGGCGGCCTTGCATTACTGACTGATTTTGAACACAGGGGTAATTTAGTACCTGATGAATAAGAAAACTGTGAGGTAAACAAGAAAGTTCCTTTATGTTTTATGCAGATGCAGCAATTTTGCGAGTCAGGTAATACTGTGGAAATAAGATCACAGTTGTGCTGAAAAATATGTACACCAGTGGACGTTAATCCCTACGCAAAATCCGTGCTACATTCCGCTCTTCCGAGCTCATAAAGCCTCTTTTCACGTATTTCACGGCGCGCTTCATTCCATTCCATGATCACTTGCTCTCGGCTTTCTCCCCGTCCCATGTCACTGAATAGATACCTATCAACCGTGTGATTAAATGCTTCCAGATCCATTTTTTCCTGATACACGACACCCATAAACTCAAAAGCCTGAGACTTCTCTTTGTTACTGCCGATAACGGTAAACTGCTGCAGGGTGTCCAGTGCCGCTTCATACTCACATTGGACGATTTGTTGCTCTGTACCCAGCAACTTGCCATGCACACCATAGGTAGACACATAGCTGCAGCCGAAAACCATGCCCATTGTCATCAGGCTAAGCAGTAACTTTTTCATGAAAAATCCTTATCAAAATGAGGCGGCAATTTTTTGTCGATGACTAAAAAACTAGCAATAATCAGGCCTATAAAACAAAAAAGCCGGGTTCAATCCCGGCTCTTCATATCTGATTGTTTGGCACTAAGGCAACTAAGGGCGCTTACCCAACTTCACTGTGCCATTTTGTTCGAACATCGCCGCTTCTTTGCGTTTGCGGCCAATCAGCAGCGGCTTGTCATCGTAGAACAAGAAGTTTTTCCAGTACTTCTTGAACATTCCCCAACGGGTTTCAACGATATTGCCTTTGTCGTAACAGAAGTAAACCACCGCATTATCTTCCCATGGGAAAAACGCCAATACGTCCTCCGGCAAATCGCCTTCTTCTTCCCAAGGGTGTTGCCAGTCAGATTCTTGCTCCCACACATCACACATGATCGCCCAGTCGCCTTTACCAAAATGATCCGGCGTTGGGCTTTGTTGGCTAACAAAATCGCGCCATAGCTGCCCGCCGCGTTCTTCGGTCATCGGTTTGATGTGCTCGCGGTCTTCTTCGGCAACAGGCATAGACTGGTGCGTGAAAATCCACTTACGTTTGTATTCTTCAAAGGGAATGTAATTCATAGTTCTCTCAGAGTTCACGGGCGTTATTTCCCCGCGAACATGTAACCTTCGCCATGGACAGTAATGAACATTTGCGGCTTTTTGGGTTCGACCTCGATTTTGTTGCGTAAACGTCGAACTAATACATCAATGGTTCTGTCATTTGGGGCATCGACCCGATGGCTGATCAAGTTCAAGATCCTTTCCCGACTCAACACCCGGTTGCGGTTCGCCGTGAACGCCACCAGCATTTCATATTCTGCTTTGGTGAGTTTCACTGCGTTGTCGCCCTTGTTCAATGCGCGACGTTCAATGTCGAATGTCCAGCCATTGAAGTTCACGATGTTATCACTTTCTTTTACTGAACTCTGCATTTCAGGCAGAGTATTCGCCTTGGAAATGCGCCAGAGCAAATTGCGAACTCGCACAAGAAGTTCTCGTAATTCAAGTGGTTTGGTGCAGTAGTCATCTGCCCCCATTTCCAAGCCAACAATTCGGTCTATGCTGTCAGTTCTCGCGGTAATAAGAATAATACCGACATCGGATTTACTGCGCAGTTGGCGTGTCAGCATCAACCCATCCTCGCCAGGCAGGTTGATATCAAGCAGCACTAAGTCAACATGCTGCTCTTTCATAATCTGATGCATTTCCTTGCCGTCAGCGGCCTGACTGACGTGATATCCCTGTTTTTCGAAGTACGCGCTCACCATGGTGCGAGTCACTGCTTCATCATCTACGACCAAGATGTGATGCGTCACATTTACCCTGTTCACATATCGTCATGAGGAGGCGCACTGTACCACCTAAATTGCTAACAAACTTGATTTATCTCATGGTTATTGCAAATTTTTGTGCGCCAAATCAACCATGTTTTTTAACAATAACAGGGGTGTTTTTGCGAGATAGGCGACAATTAAGTCATTTTGGGCACATTTAGAAGCACATAAAGCCCACATCTCACGTTAACAATCGATTCTGTTCACATCTGTTCATATTCGCCGCCCACCTGTTCATTTTCTAGATGAACCATATTCATATCCAATCGCTACTATGCCCACCTCTAAATAACGCATCAAAAACATGTAGCTATAGTGCGTTGGCTTGCTTCCTAACACGCTGCCGGAATGGGCCCAAACACTAACTACAAAAACTTTTATGGGTGTATCCACTTTTATGAAAAAGCTATTGCAGAAGCTGAACAAACCTAGCGCGAAGTACTCCATTCTTGCGCTGGTTCTGATCGGTGCTGTCATCACGGTTGCCGGCGTGGTCGTGATGAACAAGTCTCTCGACTACTTCTCTCAAACCGAGTTCTGTGTGTCGTGCCACACGATGCAGCAAAACTACGAGGAATATAAGCAGTCGATTCACTACAGCAACGCAAAAGGCATCCGTGCTGAATGTGTAGACTGTCACCAGCCTAAAGATTTCGTAGGCAAAATCTGGCGCAAAATGGGCGCTTATAAAGACGTTTACCACCACTTCGTGACGGGCAAGATTGATACCCCAGAAAAGTTTGAGGAACACCGACTCGAACTCGCCCAGAAAGTCTGGGATCGCATGGCTGACGAGAACTACAAGACCTGTACAACCTGTCACTCATACGAAGCGATGGATCACGACAAGCAGTCCGTTCAGGCGATGAAAGAAATGATCCCTGCAGCGAAAGAAAATATGGCGTGTATTGAGTGTCACAAAGGTATTGCTCACGAACTGCCAAACATGGCAGGTGGCTTCCGTAAGACATTCGAAACCCTGACTGCTTCTGCAACCGCACCTGCTGGCGCCAAGAAACTGTTCTCTATCGAAGAGAAGAGCCTGTTTGCTACCGCTGATGCAAACGGCAAGGTTGAAGGCCAGCTGCTGCCAGCTTCTGAAGTAGAAGTGGTTGGCGAAGAAGGCGACATGCTGAAAGTGCGTGTTCAAGGTTGGATCGAAACCAACGGTAAAGGCCGCGTGATGACTGAGTACATGGGTAAACGTGTATTCAAGGCGACCGTTCGTGGTGACGTGAAAGCGACTGAGACTGTGATTTCTGAAGAAGTGGATCCAGCAACCAACATCGCTTGGAAACAAGTGGCGGTGAATGCCTATATCACCAAAGATCATCTGGTTGAAAGCATTGACCCTATCTGGGACTACGCATCAGAAATGTACGCATCTTCTTGTAACTCTTGTCACGCAGCACCAGCCCCTGGCCACTTCACTGCAAACGGCTGGATTTCAAGCCTGAAAGCGATGAGTGCGTATTACCGCCTGAGCAAGACCGAAGAGCGCACCCTGCTGAAGTATCTGCAGAACCACGGTAGTGATACCGGCGGTGCAGGCGCCCACTAATCGGCAAAAAGAATACTAAGCGGCAGATGCGCCCTCGTGCATCTGCCCTGATGAATTAAAAACTATAAGGACTTCTACATGGCGACTGAAAAACAACAAGGCATTTCCCGCCGTCGTTTTCTCTCTGGCATGTTAACCGCCAGTGCGGGTGTTGTGATTGGTTCCAGCCTGCTGGCACCACGCAAAGCAATGGCCGCGACTGAAGCGAAAAACACCTTCTCTGGTGAAGTTATTCATGGTTCACACTGGGGTGCATTCCGCGCGAAAGTTGAAAACGGTATCTGGGTTGACACAGTAGCGTTTGAAAACGATCCACACCCAACCTCAATGCTGAACGGTGTACGTGAAGTGGTCTACAACCCATCTCGCGTTAAGTACCCAATGGTACGCATCGACTGGCTGAAGCACGGCTGGAAATCAGACACTTCACAACGTGGTGACAACCGCTTTGTACGTGTGCCATGGTCACAGGCTTTGGACTTCTTCCATCACGAACTGGAGCGCGTTCAAAACACTTACGGCCCAAGTGCACTTTACGCAGGTCACTCTGGCTGGCAGTCATGCGGTAAGTTCAACACCGCCGGTACTATGATGCAGCGCGCTATCAGCCTGCACGGTACTTACCTGGCAAAAGTGGGCGACTACTCGACCGGTTCTGCGCAGGTTGTTCTGCCTTACGTTGCGGGTGCAATGGAAGTTTATGAGCAACAAACTTCTTGGCCGCTGGTTCTGGAAAACGCGAAAAACATCGTGATCTGGGGTTCAGATCCAATCAAGAACCTGCAAGTAGGCTGGCTGGTTCCAGACCACAGTGTTTACGGTTACTACCAGCAACTGGCTGAGAAAGTAAAAGCAGGCGAAATCAACGTGATTCACGTTGACCCGGTGAAGAACGAATCATACAAGTTCTTCGGTGGTTCTCAGGTTGCGGTTAACCCACAAACTGACGTGCCTCTGATGCTGGCAATCGCGCACACGCTCTACACTGAGAAGCTATACGACGAGCAGTTCCTGGCTGACTACACCACTGGTTTCGACAAGTTCGTTCCTTACCTGACCGGTGAGAAAGACGGCGTAGCGAAAACGCCAGAGTGGGCGGCAGAAATCTGTGGCATACCTGCAGATCAAATCCGCGAACTGGCGCGCACCATGGCAAATGGCCGCACCCAGATCATCGCGGGCTGGTGTCTGCAACGCATGCAGCACGGCGAACAATACGCGTGGATGATCGTTGTTCTGGCAGCCATGCTGGGTCAAATCGGTCTGCCAGGCGGTGGTTTCGGCTTCGGTTGGCACTACAACGACGCAGGTACTATTACTTCTGCGGGTCCACTGATGTCTGGTTTCAGCTCAGTGACTGGCGTTGATCCAATCCACAGCGGCAGCTACAACGGCTACTCAAGCTACATCCCTGTTGCACGTTTCGTTGATTGTATCGAGAACCCGGGTACCACTATCCAGTTCAACGGCCACAGCGTGAAATTCCCACACATGAAGATGGCTATCTTCTGTGGTAACAACCCATTCCACCACCACCAGGATCGTAACCGTATGATCAAAGCGTGGCGTAATCTGGAAACGGTTGTCAGCGTTGAGCACCAATGGACAGCGACTTGCCGCTTTGCAGACATCGTTCTGCCAGCGACCACCACTTACGAGCGTAACGACATCGAGCAGTTCGGTAACCACTCGAACAAAGGCATCATCGCGATGAAACAAATCGTTGAGCCAATGTTCGAAGCGAAAGACGATTTCGATATCTTCCGTGAGCTGTGTACCCGTTACGGTCGTGAAGAAGCCTTCACTGGCGGCAAGACCAAGATGGAGTGGATTGAAGAGATCTACAACGGCGCACGTCTGCAAGGTCGTGGTATCGGCGTTCGTATGCCTAACTTCGTTAAATTCTGGGAAGAAGAGCAATTCATCGCGTTCCCAGAAGGTTCAGAGTGGGTTCGTCACGCAGCGTTCCGTAAAGAACCGGATCTGGAGCCATTGGGCACCGCGTCTGGTCTGATTGAGATCTACTGTAAGACTATCGCTGACATGGGTTACGACGACTGTCAGGGTCACCCAATGTGGTTTGAAAAAGTAGAACGTAGCCACGGTGGTCCTAAGTCGAAACAGTACCCTATCCACCTGCAAAGCTGTCACCCGAACCACCGTTTGCACTCGCAGCTATGTTCGTCAGACGACCACCGCGGCACTTACGCTGTAGCAGGTCGCGAGCCTTGCTACATCAGCACTGCTGACGCGAAGGCACGTGGTATCCAATCTGGCGACATCGTACGCGTGTTCAACGACCGTGGTCAGGTACTGGCTGGTGCAGTGGTGACTGACGATTACATGTCTGGCGTATGTCGTATCCACGAGGGTGCATGGTATGCGCCGCTGGAAGGTGGCAAACCAGGTACCCTGTGTACTTACGGCGATCCAAACGTGCTGACCGTTGATATCGGTACCTCTAAGCTGGCTCAGGCAACCTCTGCACACACTGCACTGGTTGAAATTGAGAAATACACTGGCAAAGTGCCAGCAGTGACCGGCTTCAGCGGCCCTATCGCGGTTGACGACGTTAACCCACTGTTCCCGGCGATGGATATCGCATAAGAGACAGTGTGAAGAAAAAGGGCAGCTTGGCTGCCCTTTTTTACTCTAAGCTGGTTAGAATTAACGAAAAACATCCCTCACTTACGGAATGACAATGCAAGAATTTATCGCCATTAACGAACAACGTGCCGAGTTTTACTGGTGGATGTCTTCACTGTTTGCGACGGAGTTGACCCAGCAAGATCTGGACAACTACCACGGCGGCGACATGGATAACTACTACTCCGTGTTGGCGATGACCGACGAATTGAAAGCCCCGATTGCGGAATTTCGTGACGCGCTGGCGAAACTGAAAGTCAGAGAAGATGCACAGCTTGAATTGGCGGCAGATTTCTGTGGCTTGTTCCTGAGCACACCGAAGTCAGGCGCCCTTCCCTATGCCTCCATGTACATTGGCGAAACCGGTTTGTTGAACGACAAGCCAGCGGTTGAAATGGGTCAATGGATGGATAAATACGGTATTGCACAGCGCAAGGACTTTAACGAGCCGTTTGATCACTTGGCGGTAGAACTCGACTTTATGGGTAACCTGACGATCCTCGCGAACAAAGAAACTGACGAGGAAAAACAAGAAGCGATGATGCAAGAGCAGCAACGTTTTCTTGAAACCATGATGCTGCCTTGGATTGAGCAGTTCCAACAAACCGTGCAGCAGTTCGACAAATTCGGCTTCTATAAAGCTGCAGCGAACTTGTTGGTGTCCTTTATCAAGTTGGACCAAGCCTTCCTTAAAGGCGAATAAACGGACAAGCACAGTGTTCAAAAGCCGGGCTTGTTCCCGGCTTTTTGTGTTTATAGCTGTTCAAAATCACCAAGCTGGCGCTCAGTTAGCTGAAACTGAAAGTACGCACTGTGTGGTTAGCATGATGCGCATCAACCTTATGCACGTCTCTAAGACACAATAATTGCGGCGTAGGACCATTGACATTAAACTGTGAACGCAAGCGATTGGCATTGAGAATTTTCTGAAATCTTGCAACAAACTCATGTAAGTGCCTCGCGCGTTTCTTCTCCTCAGCGTCAATAACGCTCAGACTATTTGGGCATTGCGTCTGATTACGCATCAGTAAGAGAAAGAAAGCACACATAATTTGAACGAACCTGATACGCCGCTTATACCGTCGGATTGAATCGAAAACATTCAGATCGGTTAAGCGGCGTAAACTTGTGCAGTCCGATATAACGGAGACTGCCAATAAAACGATAAGAAGATTACCGAATGGCAACAATTAAAGACGTCGCACGACTCGCCGGTGTCTCTACAACAACAGTTTCGCACGTGATCAACAAGACGCGTTTTGTTGCAGAGAACACGACCAAGAAAGTCTGGGCCGCTGTCGACGAATTGAACTACGCACCAAGCGCTGTGGCTAGAAGCTTGAAGTGCAACTCTACCCGCACCATTGGCATGCTGGTGACCAAATCAACCAACCCATTCTTCGCAGAAGTGGTGCATGGTGTAGAAGAATACTGCTACAAAGAAGGCTACACGCTGATCCTGTGTAATACCGAAGGTAATCTATCCAAGCAGCGCGATTACCTGCGCATGCTGGCGGAAAAACGCGTGGATGGCCTGTTGGTGATGTGTTCTGACTTGAACGAAGAGCTGCTTTCACTGCTTGAAAAAAAGCAGGATCTGCCAATGGTCGTGATGGACTGGGGTACACAGCACATTAACACCGACTGCATTCAGGACAACGCAGAGCTTGGTGGATACATTGCCACTAAACACTTTATTGAAAACGGTCACACCAAGATTGGCTGTATCTCAGGTCAGATGGATAAGCTGACTTGTAGAGAGCGTCTGGACGGTTTCCGCAAAGCGCTGGAAGAGGCTGGCCTGACTTACAACCCGGATTGGATTGTCGAAGCGGATTTCGAATGTGATTCTGCGGTAGAAGCCGCGAATAAGCTTGTCGCGCTGGATGACCGCCCTACTGCCGTATTCTGTTTTAACGACATAATGGCATTGGCTGCGATCAGTACCTTCCGTCAGGCAGGTCTGGATGTGCCGAATGACATTTCCATCATTGGCTATGACAACATCGATTTAGCTGGCTTCTTCTCGCCACCGTTAACCACAATTCACCAGCCTAAAAACCGTTTGGGCAAAACGGCAATTAAGCTGTTGATGGAACGTCTGGCAAACAAAGAGAACCAGCAACAGATTTTTGAAATGCAGCCTGAATTGATTGTGCGACGCTCTGTAAAGAATTTAAAACAGTCATAGCGCAAAATCGCCGCAAATGTCACCAAAAAGCCTGAGCTTTACGCTCAGGCTTTTCTTTTACTGACAAGTTTTCCAAATAAATGCATCTTGTTATTGCGACGAACCTCAAAATCAATAAAATGCCCAGATTTCTAGTGCTACCCTTATTGCATACTGTAAAAGGGGTGCGATGGTCGAAATTTCTGCAATAACAAAGAGAACGGAATAATTACAAAGAAATCAATAGAGTTCGTTCTGAACTAAGATCACACTTTGTTCGACCAGCAATAACGACAAAAAGACGCGATTCGGTTAAGCTAAATCTCGTCAAGAAAAAGGCAAACCAAGGCGAAAGCCTGGGACGCAAAGCTTCCGGCCTCACACCGTTGAAAATATTCATCAGGTGTTGGTAGCGGAGCTACCGATGACGTTAGCATTTCACATCCGGTTCGCCCGGTGCGTTGACAATTCTCTGAATTAGCATTGCTACGTTACTCCTTGACCATTCATCCAGGAACGTATTGATTGAGAATAAGTCACATGGATAAACCAACCCTAAAAAACACACTGAAGTTCTTCGAATGTCTGGGCAAAATGAAATCGCGCTCTATGTTTGGTGGTTTTGGTGTTTTCTGCGACGAGACAATGTTTGCACTTGTCGTAAATGACCAGCTTCATCTTCGCGCTGGCCCAGCCAACGAAACAGAATTCAAAGCACTGAATATGGAACCCTACGTGTATAAGAAGCGTGGATTCCCAGTTGTCACTAAGTACTACGCCGTACCACAAGATTGGTGGGATCAGTCCGGTCTAATGATGGACCACGCCACCAAGGCCCTCGCAATTGCAAGGGAAGACCAGCAAGAAAAGAAGACTGCGGCGCCTTCACGTATCAAAGATCTTCCGAACCTTCGCCTTGCGACGGAACGTATGCTGAAAAAAGCAGGTATCGAATCCGTCGAAGAGCTTCAGCGTGCCGGCGCAGTAGGTGCTTATCAAGCACTACAAAAATCCCACAACGATACGCTAAGCCTCGAGTTACTATGGGCGCTGGAAGGTGCGATTGAAGGCAAGCATTGGTCGGTGATCACGCCCCAACGCAGAAACGAGTTGCTCGAAACCCTTCGACAGTAATTCACGATTACTTCGTTATAGAGACAGCCAGCGTGCCCTTCTCCGCCGCTGGCTGTTTTGCTTTCTGATATTCCGTACTGTAAATCCGAACTAATTTGCAAAATTCCTGTCGATTTGATGCTGTTTTGGAGAGAGATAATGGAAAGTCCTGCCATGAACCATTGCTTATTTGATAAGGCTTTGTCAGAGAAAACTGATAAAAAACCGATGATTTTGACCGTCGTTCGATCAACCTCAACAAAGCACTCCTAAAACCATTTTCGTGACATGTGTCACATATAAGACACACAAGAGCCTTGCCCGCTTACCAGTGCATGCAAATCTGAACTATGCCAAAAGAGAAGACAGACAAATGGCAACAGAAAAATGCACTACACAAAGCCGTTTCCAGACCAAATAGACAGAATTTTCCGCGACCATTTCAGAAAATGGCCGCGCAGATTCAAATGGACGGTTTTTCTTTGCTTCTTTTTCCCTGCAGCCTCGTATGCGGCAAATACGCACGGCACTTTTGACCCCTCGTTTCTCACCATCATTGTTATCCTTTTTTTCGGTATCAACGCTCTGGTTGTGGTTTGGGGCCTACGGTTGAATAGTTTTGCTCAACGCTGCTATTGGCACCGTAACTACCACATTGGCGGCGCAACGACGCTGGCTCTCATCCCTCTCGGCATTTTGGTACTTCAATACACTAAATACTGCCTATGAATCCAACTTGTGATTCTTCATTGACACATCCAGACTCTATTCAATCTCGTATATTCTCATTTTTATCAGGAAGTTAACTCTCTCTCGACAGCCTTTCATATACATGTTTGAACATATAGCATCGAAAATTTTGAAGAGGTTTGTAATTTTTCCCAAATCCCCTCGGTCATATCCAGCAAGCAAAATTAGGAAAAGCGCGCAAATCCACGTATTGCTTTCGTCAAACTGAACCTCGTTTACTCCCAAGGTCACAGTTTTGGCAATAAACCTGTTTAACTCTTTGGTAATGAAGTGCATTTCGTCCAGACAAAAGGAAACTTTTGCCATAGTTAGAACTGTGCTTTAAGCAACGCTGTTATCCAAATTTCGATTGAACAGACTCGTGGAACAACGTCACTTATAAAGGATCAGGAATGAACACAAAGAAGTTAGCTGTTCTCATTGTCATTGCAGCCATATTTGTCACATGGTTTGCCTTCGACCTCGGCGCACTGTTTACGCTTGAAAACGCCAAGGCTCAGCATGAAGCATTAAAAGACACCATCGCGAGTAACTTTGTTACGGCAAGCATCATCTATTTCGTTGTCTACATCGCGATGACTGCACTCTCACTGCCCGGCGCGGCGATTGCGACACTGCTTGGTGCAGCATTATTTGGCTTCTGGTGGGCGTTGCTTCTTGTGTCGTTTGCCAGCTCCATTGGTGCTACGCTGGCATTCCTCGTCAGCCGCTTCCTGCTGAAAGATTCGGTTCAGAGCAAGTTTGGTGATCGATTAGCTACGATTAACCAGGGCGTCGAGAAAGATGGTCCTTTCTATCTGCTCACACTGCGTCTTATCCCGGTATTTCCGTTCTTCCTGATTAACTTGCTGATGGGCTTAACGCCAATCCGCACAGCGACTTTCTACATTGTTAGCCAAATCGGTATGCTGCCGGGCACCGCGGTTTACATCAATGCAGGTACGCAACTGGCGCAAATCGACTCCCTGAGCGGCATTGTTTCTCCGGGCGTATTGTTGTCGCTGGTATTGTTAGGTGTATTCCCAATCATCGCCAAGATGATCATGAACGTGATTCAAAAGCGCCGCGTCTACGCAAAATGGCAAAAGCCAGCCACGTTTGACCGTAACCTGATTGCGATTGGTGCAGGTGCAGGCGGCTTGGTGACCACCTACATTGGTGCCGCGGTAAAAGCCAAAGTCACTCTGATTGAAAAACACAAAATGGGCGGCGATTGTCTGAATACCGGCTGCGTCCCTTCAAAAGCACTGATTCGTGCAGGTCATGCCGTGCATGAAATCAAACGATCACAAGAGTTTGGTGTAACCGTCGGCGAACCTACGGTGGATTTCCAACAAGTAATTGGCCGAGTGCACAAAGTCATTGCAGACATCGAGCCGCACGATTCTGTCGAGCGTTACACCAAGCTTGGCGTGGAATGTATCGAAGGCGAAGCGAAAATCCTCTCTCCTTGGGAAGTAGAAGTGAATGGTCAACGCCTGACTACTCGCAACATTGTTATCGCAACCGGTGCGCGTCCTTTGGTTCCGGGTATTCCAGGTCTTCAGGAAGTCAGTTACCTGACCTCAGACAACGTCTGGGAGCTTCAGGAGCAGCCTAAGAAGCTCTTGGTGCTGGGTGGTGGTCCAATTGGTAGCGAATTGGCACAAAGCTTCTCTCGCCTCGGTACAGACGTGACCTTGGTGGAAATGGCAGACCAACTGCTGATCCGTGAAGATGCCGACGCTGCTGAACTGGTTGTAAAAGGCCTGAAAGAAGACGGCGTGAACATATTGCTTGGCCACAAAGCCACACGCTTTGAAAAAGAAGGCGACGTTCAACGTGCTTACCTTGAGCACAATGGCGAAGAAGTTGTCATCGAGTTTGACTATGTGATGCTGGCGCTTGGTCGTGTCGCTAACACCAAAGGCTTTGGCCTTGAGGACATCGGCGTTGAGCTCACGGAGCGCGGCACCGTCAAAGTGAACGAGTATCTGCAAACCAACTACCCGAACATCTTTGCGGTGGGTGATGTGGCAGGTCCTTTCCAACTGACCCACGCTGCAGGCCATCAGGCTTGGTATGCAGCAGTGAATGCTCTGTTTGGTGACTTTAAGAAATTCAAAGCAGATTACTCTGTGATGCCAGCAGCGACCTATACGGCGCCAGAAGTTGCCCGTGTCGGCATCAACGAGAAAGAAGCGATTGCACAAGGTATCGAGTACGAAGTGGCGCACTACGGTATCGACGATTTAGATCGCGCGATTGCAGACGGTGAAGATCACGGCTTTATCAAAGTCATCACGCCGAAAGGCAAAGACAAAATTCTGGGTGCAACCATTGTGGGTTCACATGCTGGCGACCTGCTCGCAGAATTCACCCTAGCGATGCGTCACGGCCTTGGATTGAACAAGATCCTCGGTACAGTGCACCCTTACCCAACCATGAGTGAAGCCACCAAATACACTGCCGGTGTTTGGAAGCAAAACAATGCTCCTCAAGGATTGCTGGCTTGGGTAGAGAAGTTCCACACCTGGATGCGTAACGAATCCAGTGCAAACAAATCTCAAACCATGATTAAGGAAGATTGATCACCATGAATTTGAAATCCATCGTCGCAGCTTGCGCCCTCGCCTTCACTTCAGCCGTTTCAGCGGCTGACCTCTCTAACTGGGAGAAAATTGAAGAAGGTGCTCAAGGCCAAACGGTTTACTTCAATGCCTGGGGCGGTAGCCCGGAAATCAATGCTTACCTGCGTTGGGCGGGCGACGAGCTGAAAGATCGTTACGGCGTCACGCTTCAACACGTTAAAGTGTCTGACATTGCAGAGACCGTTAACCGTTTGGTCGCTGAAAAAGCCGCAGGCAAGAATGAAGGCGGCAGCGTAGACATGGTTTGGATTAATGGTGAAAACTTCAAATCAATGAAATCAAACGGCCTGTTGTTTGGACCGTTTGTTGAAAGCCTGCCTAGCTGGTCGATTGTTGATAAATCCCTGCCAGTCAAAGAGGACTTTACCGAGCCAACAAATGGTTTGGAAGCACCTTGGGGTGTAGGCCAGCTAGTTTTCATCCACGATGAAAAGACGCTGGCAAACCCGCCAGCCTCTTTCAACGAGATGCTGAGTCTGGCCAAAGCGTTTCCAGGGAAAATCACCTACCCGAAACCACCGGCATTCCACGGTACTAGCTTCCTGAAAGCCGCTTTGCTGGAATTGAGCATGGATACTGCCCCGCTATACAAGTCTACTGATCAAGCAGATTTTGATGCGGTGACAGCGCCACTTTGGAAGTACTTGGATGAATTGCATGCTGTGGCTTGGCGTCAAGGTAAACAATTCCCGGCTGCCAGCGCAGAAACCATGCAGTTGTTGGATGATGGAGAGTTGCTGCTTGCCATCACATTTAACCCCAATGCCGCTGAAACGGCAGTGAAAAACGGTACACTTGCGCCTTCCGCAAAAGCCTTTGCTTTTGACAAGGGTGCCCTGTCCAACATTCACTTTATGGGCATCCCTTGGAACGCTAATGCAAAAGAAGGCGCACTCGTCGCCGTTAACTTCCTGATGAGTGAAGAGGCGCAGGCTCGTAAAGCAAACAGCGATTACTGGGGTGATCCAGCGGTCGTAAAACTGACGGGCAGCAAGCCATTGTTCAAGTCGCAGCCTGAGCCACATCCAAGCTGGCAAGGTGCGCTCGAGCAAGAATGGCTTAAGCGCTATGGTCAATAATTAGAGTAAATGTTGAAGCGATAAGCGCTTCATACGAAATGAGGTAAACATGTTACGCCTGCTGTATTTGATGACATTAGTCGTGTGCTGTTTACCTCTCCTTCCCGGACTTGGCGGCGTGTTACTTTCAGCCGTCAGTTATCTTCCCGTTCTTGGATTAAGCGAACCCAACCTTGATGGTTGGCGCGCGATGCAAGAGTGGCCCGGCACTAACAAAGCCATTCAGCTCACCCTGTTTACCGGTATTGCCGCCTCTTTCTTTGCCGTACTGTTTACGTTTCTGATCCTTCAATCCTGCTGGGGAACCCGATTCTGGAAACGCATCGAGCAGTGGCTTTCTCCTTTGCTGGCCATGCCTCACGTCGCCTTTGCGATTGGCTTTGCCCTTACCTTTGCACCATCAGGTTGGTTATTCCGTTTTATCGCGCTGTTTACCGGACAAGAACAGCCCTACCACTGGTCGCTGGTTCAGGACAGCAGCGGTATTGGATTGATTCTGGCTTTGGCGGTGAAGGAAACCCCTTTCCTTTTGCTGATGAGCCTTTCTGTGCTTAAGCAAATGCAGGTAGACCGTTTGCTTGCAGCCTCACAAAGCCTCGGCTACAACCGCACCGCGGCATGGTTGAAAGTGGTGTTCCCACAATGGCTGCCGAAGATGCGTTTCCCAATTTATGCCGTGTTGGCTTACGGGTTATCTGTGGTTGATGTAGCGATGATTCTGGGTCCAACTTCGCCGACCACCTTTGCCGTGTTGGTGTGGCAATGGTTTAACGACCCTGACTTATCCATGCTGCCACGTGCAGCAGCGGGGGCGATTTCGTTATTCGTCCTCTGTTTCGGCACTCTGCTTTTATATCGCCTGTTCGAATATGTGCTGGTTAACGTTTGGCAGAACTGGCAGTTCAGCGGCAGCAAAACCTATTCACTGCCGGGGCGACACCTGTTTAAGTTCGTCGCCCTGCTGCCTTTTATGATGATTCCCCTGTTGCTGGTTTGGTCGTTCGCACTTCGCTGGCGCTTTCCAGACATTTGGCCGACGCGCATCAGCACCCGTTTTTGGGAACAGGAATCCAGTCATCTGATTGAGCTGGCGACCAACAGCCTGATTCTTGGCCTGATATCCGCGACGGTTGCGTTGATATTTGCCGTCGGGTGTCTGGAGTATCGCGACAAGTACCACAAATCACTACCGCAATTGGTTATTGCCGTGCCTATGCTGATCCCACAGTTATCGATTCTGTTCGGTATTCAGGTCGCGATATACATGTTACCGGGGCAATGGCACGTCCCGGCTACCATCTGGGCGCATATCCTGTTTGCCTTCCCTTATGTTTATCTCGCGTTGGATGGGCCTTGGAAATCGTTCGACCAGCGCCTTACACAAACCGCGCGCAGCTTGGGACACAGTCCGTTTAAAGCCTGGTGGCAGGTGAAACTGCCGATTGTCATTCCTGCGGTTTTGCTGGCTTGGGCTGTTGGTCTCAGTGTCAGCTTCGCCCAGTATCTGCCCACCCAACTGTTGGGCGCGGGACGTATTACCACCTTAACCACCGAAGCTGTCAGCCTAGCCAGCGGTCAGGACAGACGTATCAGCGCCGTGTATGGCCTGATTCAAGCCTTTCTGCCGCTTGTTTTCTTTGCCTTTGCGCTGGCTGCCAGCCGATTGGCTGACCCGCGCCGTCGCCTCGCCCGACATGATGAATCCAGAGAGTCTGTGAATGAGTTTGTCCGTACAAAACCTGACTATAAAATCTAATCAAGCCGCTTTGGTCACTGGCATATCATTCCTCGTCGAAAATGGGGATGTACTATCGATCATGGGGCCAAGTGGCTGTGGTAAATCCACCCTACTCAGCGCGATTGCCGGACATCTTTCCCCAGAATTTGATTGCGAAGGCGATATTCTGGTTAATGGCCAAAACATCCAATCACTCCCTGCTGAAAAGCGGGCGGTAGGGATTCTGTTTCAAGATGACTTGCTCTTCCCGCACCTCAATGTGTGGCAAAACCTCGCGTTTGGGCTGCCTGACACCATGAGCGCTGCCGAGAAAAAAGAACGAGCCTTGGCAACATTGAAAGAAATTGAACTCGCTGACATCGCCTTTAAAGCGCCAGACCAAATCTCCGGTGGCCAGCGTGCCCGCATCAGTTTAATGCGTACCCTGCTATCTCACCCCAAAGTCATCTTGCTGGATGAGCCTTTCAGCAAGCTGGATAAGCCACTTCGAAAGTCATTCCGCGCATTTGTGTTCAAGCAAATCAAAAACCGTAACATCGCGGCTGTAATGGTGACGCACGATGAGGATGACGTACCCATGGAGAGTACCTTGCTGCATTGGCCAAATAAAGAAAGGGAAACGACCTCGAAAGTGGGCTTTATGAATACGGAGCAGAACAATGCTTGATCGCTATTCCATCGCCGTTATCCGCTGGCCCTTAAAACAGGCCGCCAAGATCCCTGACAAAATCGGCCTCACTGCCAACCAAGTCACGGTGAGTGGCTTTCTGATCGGCTTGCTGGCGCTGCCTGCGATCGCTTACGAGTATTATTGGCTCGGTTTACTGTTTATCGCTCTGAACCGCATTTTTGATGGATTGGACGGTGCCTTGGCTCGACGACAAGGGATTACTGATGCAGGTGGGTTTCTGGATATCACGCTGGATTTCCTGTTCTATTCGATGATCCCGTTTGCTTTTGCATTGGCAAATCCCGAACAAAACGCAGTTGCTGCGACGTTCCTTGTTTTTTCCTTTATGGGGACAGGTTCCAGTTTCCTCGCGTTTGCCATCATGGCGAGTAAACGAAACATTGAAAACCCGGTTTATCAAAGTAAATCGCTTTATTACATTGGCGGTTTAACCGAGGGAACTGAAACCATTGCGTGCTTTGTGCTGTTTTGCTTGTTCCCCGTTTACTTTGCAGAAATTGCCTGGACGTTCGGTGCTCTATGCTGGATAACCACAGCCACACGTATTTGGGCGGGATATCAAACACTGAAAGAGAATCCACCTCAGGATAACGCGGGATGATCAATCCCGCGCCAGATTATTAATGGCAAATGCCAATGTATCGATATCAACTTGGCCGAAGAATCGATAACGACCGGAGTCAAAAACCCACGCAGGGCTACCTGGGATTTTTTCTTCCTCGGCATGCTTGATGTCACCGTAGACATCTGCCAAGGCTTTCCCCGTCAAAAAGTGCTCCATGATGTCTGGAGTCGCAAGGTGACACTCCTCAAGCACATCCTTTAACACTCCGTAGTGGCTGATATCCCTTGCATCGCGGAAAAATGCCTCACGGAGTGCATGTTCGAGTTCAACCGCGACCTCATTACCGGCAACAAACTGCACCGCTTTCAACGCTTGATGCGGCATCAATGAACTCGATGGACGGACTTTTCTCCATAAGTCAGGGTGAACGTCCAAGCCATCAAATTTCGCCATCAACCTTTCGGTGATTTCGGCATATTTCATGTACCCGCGTTCTCCCACTCCAATAGAATTCATCCGTTCGGGTACATTGGCATACAAGGCCAAATAATGATGCTGCCACTGCACATGGGAGTTATCCCAAAGATGCATGATTTTGTCGTTGTAATGCTGGCCAACCCAACCCCAAAAACAAAGCAAATCACTGTAGAAGTTAACCTGTACTGTCATGGAAAACTAATCCTTGTCACTGTGAAATGTTAAAGAACGCGTCTAAGCAATTGATTCAGCGCTTGGTTATCCCCACCTAAAGTCAGCCTTTCAATTGCAGCGTATTTTCTCAGGTAGATCTCAGGAGCCAGATCCCACTGGGTTCTGCGGGACACCCTTTCTTTGAGGAAGCCTTTTGTTGTTTCCAAATGGCCTTGCTCAACTTCAGCCTTGATCAGGTATTGATGCAGAATATCTTGTTGGGCATGGCTTCCACCCAGCTTCGCCATATCGTATCGAATTGGCGTTATCAAATTTGCAGCGTGGGCAAAATTGCCATCTTCAAAGGCTTCAATACCCGTAACCAGCTTTTGGGAAAGCTCATTTTCAGTGGGGTAACGCAGAGCATTTGGGTTACCTAGCTTTCCCTTCAATGACGAGATTGCCTCTTTTTCACCCGCACGATGGAGCACCATGGCGGAGTGAAGTTCAGTAAACAGGTAGATATAGTCTCCATAAGCATCCCGCACACCTTCGTAGAGCCGCTGCCAACGATCACCAACCTCAATACCCAAAAACTCCAAACGCTTGAGTAATGAAGCGCCGTTTTGAACACTCAAGTAGAAATTGGAAGGTTCAGGGTAAATATGGTGGTCAAGAAGGGAGAACACTTCATCAATATTGCCCTGCTCCAGGTGGAACAGCGCAAGGTGCCACCAGAGATGGCCGACGAACGCGTTATGGGTAGGTAACTGTTCTCTGCGTGACTCTATCCAGTCTATGCCCTCATCAGTGCGTGCATTCATTTCCAGCACATGAGCCAGAGAGTGGACGGCCCATACATCTGCAGGGTTTAGCTCAACCGCTCTGCGGGCATAATCTTCAGCTAGTTGGTACTCCCCAACCTCTTCAAGCGCAAAGCTGAAAGCACCGATAAAATAACCGTAGCCTGAAATATCTTCTCCCCAGTGAGGTGCGATTTTCGCGGCAGTATCAACCAATCGTTGTCTTTCACCAAACCAGAAAAGGTTACCTGTAGACTGTCGAAAAGCGACCAGATCCAGCGGCCACTCATTCAAAATACCTGCCCAGACTTCCAGAGCGGCTTTGATATCTCCCCGCTGATAAGCTTCTAGTGCAGAAATATGTTGTTGCTCTCGGCTATTGGTTTGTTTGACGAGGGAACGAATGGAAGTCAACACATCAGAAATGCCAGCCAATGATGAATAGCGCCCTTCACTCGCAATGCTATAGCCCTTCAAGACGTGGGCCATCACAAATTCTGGGTGTGCTTCCAGGATGGAATCTATTTTTTCCATGGCATTTGGGCGATAGTCGAAAATCCATTCCAATGCAGCTTCAAACTTTTTAACGCCAGCGTCATCTGTGCCTGTATATATCAATCCTCTGCTGTCTGTGCCCATCGTTTTTGTTCTCCCTAGTCAACGTTTAAGTGAGACTAGCGAGCCCAATGAAGGGTGACAAACTAGGATAATTTGCCTGCAGGGAAACGATTTGTTTGTGTCACTAAGCAAGGATGACAAACAAAAACGCCCGGGATTTCTCCCAGGCGTTTGATTTCAAATCTTGATTTAGAAAGATTGCGTAACGAGTTTGCTCTCTTCAATCATGGCGTTAATGACATCCTGACCGGAAGCTTCACTATCCAATCCGAAGGCGTTAACCATGTCTTCAATCGATGTTGATGCAAAGACCACTTGCTGATCCACCGTGTCACCGTCGGAAGCGACTGAAAGCACGGCTTCCCCATCGTCGTTTTCTTCCAGCGCAACGAGGTAGCTGCCTAGGTCTTCATCACTGATATCACCCAGCACATCGGCGAAATCAAGCACATCAAGCTCTGGTTCGTAATCCATGATGGTATCCACGGTTCCGACAGAGGCATCGCTTTGCAGGAACACAAACGTATCGGATCCTTCGCCACCATACATGTCATCCGAGCCTGCTCCGCCTGCGATCAGATCGTTGCCTAAGCCGCCATCAAGAATGTCGTTACCTGCATACCCGTTGATCTCATTGGTTTCATCACCACCATTGAGGTTGTCATTCAGCTCGGAACCTTCGATGACTTCCATGAGATCTCCGAGCGAAATATCAACATCTTCACCAGCATTGATATCCAGAGACATGTCTGCGGTATCGCCGAAGTCATTTTCCAGCTTCAGTTCAAAGTGTTCGATCTCTTCGCCCAGTGAAGCATCAGATGCCAGTTGGTAAACGTATTCACCTTCTGCATGGCGATCATCATCCGAGCCGTAAATGGTGAGCTCGCCGCGTTCAGTTTGAATCACCAGTGTACCATCTGGAATTTCGTAGACTGCGCCATCAATCTCGACAGTCTTCATATTCCAATTGCCGGAAGTGTCGGCTTCTGCCAGCAGGTTGCCAGTCACCAGGAAGTTACCGGCTGATTGCTCAACGATGCCTTCTTGGCTGAAGGTCGGCGCACCGTCATTGTTGAGTAGCGCTGAGAAATCCTCTTCACTGACAAATTCAAAGTTATCTTCGGAGAGATTTTGCAGCAGTGTGTCTTCCAACGTCAGCGTTTTGCTGCCCATGGTGATAACCACATCAACACCGACCTGCGCCATCGCAAGCGCGCCGAATGACAGCACATTGGTTGAACGCGAAATCACCACTTTGTCATCACGGGTGCTGAAATCTACGACGGTATCATTACCTTTACCGTCGTAAGCGACGGTATTGTTGCCGCTTCCAAGCTCCAGGCTATTCTCGCCACCGCCGCCGTAGACGATATCGCTGCCGCTACTACCTGAGAGCGTATCGTTACCCCAACCGCCAAGCATGATGTCATCATCACCGCCGCCGTTCAGGGTATCGTCGCCGCTGCCACCGACCAGCACATCGGCACCGGAGCCACCATAGAGGGTGTCATTACCATTATCACCCCAGACAATGTCGTCACCGTCGCTGCCATAGAGGGTGTCGTTACCTAATCCACCTTTGACGAAGTCATTTCCCTCACCACCGTATGCCAGGTCGTCGCCATCTCCGCCCTGGATGTTGTCATTACCATCATCACCCCAGATGGAGTCGTTGCCGTCACCACCTGAAAGAGAATCGTTACCGATACCACTTTTCAGGATGTCATTGCCGTCGCCGCCGTTGAGGACGTCATTGCCCTCAGCGCCGTAAAGCTCGTCGTTACCATCCCCACCATTGAGGACGTCGTCGCCCGTGCCAGCTTGCAGGATATCTGAGCCCTCGCCACCATTTAGGGTGTCATCGCCTTCATCGCCATACATGACGTCATTGCCCATGCCACCGTTCAGCGTATCGTTGCCGTCTTCCCCCGTGAGAATGTCAGCACCAAGACCGCCGTTCAGGACATCATTGCCAATGCCGCCTCGTACAGTATCTTGACCATCGCCACCATTGAGCACGTCATCGCCGACGTCGCCTTTGACATAGTCGTTTCCATCGCCGCCGTTGACGATATCATTGCCATCGCCGCCGTAGAGTTTGTCTGCGCCGGAGCCACCGTTTAGAACATCCGCCCCCGCACCACCGTAAAGTGAGTCTTCACCATTACCACCGTTGAGCACATCATCGCCCGACCCGCCGTAGGCAAGGTCGTTGCCATTTCCCGCATGTAACGTATCGTCGCCGCTGTCACCGCGAAGCGTGTCAGCGCCTAATCCACCATAGAGCTTGTCGTTGTCAGAACCGCCATAGAGCGTATCCGCGCCCCTCCCGCCGTATAAGGTGTCTTCGCCTGAGTCGCCTTTGAGTACGTCGCTTCCTCTTCCACCTTTAAGCGTATCGTTGTCTTTACCGCCGTTGAGCTCGTCGTTGCCTCTGCCGCCGTGCAGTAAATCTGCGCCATCGCCACCATGTAAGACGTCACGGCCTCTACCGCCGTTTAGGCTGTCATCACCCAAACCACCATTGAGTACATCAGCACCTCTGCCACCAAGCAGGGAATCATCACCAGCCCCGCCATCGAGAATGTCAGCACCGATACCGCCATTTAAGGAGTCATTACCTTCACCGCCGTTTAACGTATCATCCCCTCTACCGCCAAATAGAGTGTCTTCACCGTCCCCACCATCTAAAACGTCAGCACCTCTGCCACCTTTCAGATCGTCGTTTCCATCCCCACCACTGAGCGTGTCTTTTCCTCGACCGCCGAACAAGGTGTCTTCACCAACACCTCCCTCTAGAACGTCATCACCTCTGCCGCCTTTAAGTAAATCATCTCCGGTGCCACCATCCAAAATATCAGCACCGTTACCACCGTGGAGCGTGTCGTCACCAGACTCGCCATACAGTTCGTCTTTTCCGTTACCGCCATAAAGGGTGTCGGCATTACCTGAAAAGGTGACGGTTTCTCCGTCGACCTCTACCGTTTCATAGACTTGAACCAGAGAGATATTGTCGATCAGCGCGCCAAAGCTATCAGATTGACCTTCACCCGAAAAAGCAACCTTGATACTTTCTGTCCCCTCAGGCAGTAAAAGCAGACTGCTGAAAGATTCGTAGGCTTGATTTGA
This sequence comes from Grimontia sp. SpTr1, assembly GCF_947387585.1. Taxonomy (NCBI): domain Bacteria; kingdom Pseudomonadati; phylum Pseudomonadota; class Gammaproteobacteria; order Vibrionales; family Vibrionaceae; genus Grimontia; species Grimontia sp. SpTr1. The sequence goes on along the minus strand of NZ_CANDOD010000003.1, from coordinate 295,047 downwards.
TTGGTCGTTATCGAAATATTGGTAATACAGCACATCACCATCTTGATCCGTCACACTGACCGAAAAAGCACTGGTTGTGGTGTTACTACCACGATATCGGTTGGCATGGTCGAAACTGATTTCCATCGCCGCATCTTGTTGCGCCGAAATAGATGAAACATCGAATTGTTGGAAAACAGTCGCGTTTGCGGTGGAATCGAGTTCCATTACAGTGTTTGTCACATCATTGGCAGGACCGCCGCCAAAGCCACCCTGCTGGAGTTCCATCTTAATGTTGCCTTCGCTTTCCCAGCCAGGTACGTCTTCATCGTTGAGGAGGCTCCACATTCTCCTGCCATCGTCACCGTAAGATTCGAACCCGCCGTTGAGCACAAGGTTTGGCCCGCGTGTTGCTCCATCACCGTCATCGCCATAGAGCACATCAGCGCCTTGATTACCGCGCAGCACGTCGTTGCCCATGCCGCCTTTTAATTCATCATTGCCTCTGCCACCAGAGAGCGTGTCGTCTCCGGCATCGCCTTTCACATAGTCATTGCCACGGCCGCCATTCACAACATCGTCACCGTCGCCGCCGAATAGACGGTCTGCACCGCGGTTCCCATTAAGCACGTCATCTCCGCTGGCACCATACAACTCATCTGCACCTCTGCCACCGAAGAGTTGATCATCGCCACTGCCACCCTGCAGCAAGTCTTCGCCTTGGTTACCGTACAAGACGTCATTTCCATCTCCACCCCAAATGGAATCGTTACCTCGGCCACCAGAAAGCTCATCATCTCCAGTGCCGCCTTGAATAACATCAGCCCCGCGTCCACCGTCGATAACATCACTGCCGCTGCCGCCGTTTAGAACGTCATCACCATTTCCTCCGAAAATAGTGTCATTGCCTTCTTCACCAAACACCGTATCGTTACCACTGCCTGCATGGATGGTGTCGTTGTCGGTCTGTTCTATCGTTGTTGTTTGCGTAACGCCTATATTGAAAGTGACATCGTCGTAGTCTTTATCACCAAGACTCCAAATGTCTTCCCAGCCAGACGTTTCCCCGTCAAACGTCTCGTGATCCGCTCCGTCATCGTTCAATGACGCGTCGGAAACAAAGACCTCTACAGTGACACCATCTTGCGATACGGTGGGCCTTGAGGACGAAAAGTCCAGTTCAACGCTTCCTACATCAAAACCTCGGCTATAACCGTTGGGGATGAGGAACATACCGATGGTAGCGGCGTTAGAAGGAGTCGCAATGTCTAGAACTGTATCTTCTGCTGCTTTGGCATTATCTATGACGACTTCGGCTGAAAGCACTAAGCCATTTTCGTCCATGATGTAGTAGCCGAGACTGTTTCTAAATCCCGCTGAGGATTGAATATCTGAAAGGGTTATCCGGATGGAGCTATCAGGCTGGACATCGAACAATGTACTGTCCGGCGCGCCGTTTAGCGTGGTCTGCTGTGTCGTTGTTTCTCCAGTAGTCTCTGAGGTCCCGTTGCCAAAAATGACATCATCACCGCTTCCTGCACTGATATGATCATCGCCTAAACCACCGACGATATTGTCGATGCCAGACGTACCGCTTATCGTATCGTTGTCGACAGTGCCAACAATGTTATTTTCAGCCATAGTTTCGCCTCAGTATGTCTTTACTACTACTGGGTAAAAACTAGAAGCGAAAGTCGGATGACTCAAATATGAAAAATGCATCTCATTTTAAGAACTCCGCCCTGATGAGAGAGTTATAAGTAACAAGAGGCATATTGCTCTGTTTTTTCTGTGTTTTTTTCAAACAACGAAAGCAGCCTTATTTAACAATACGTTATGCGCTAAAAACCTTTTTATTTTGGGAATGAAGACGACGCTTGCTTTCTATACAAATTTTCGCAAACACTATACATATTTGGTTAAAAAGCATGAGGTAAGAGTGAACAACTAAATATCGCGAATTTTGTTTAGCGTGTGGTCAATTCTTATCTCCATTTCATCCTTGGGAATAGATGAGGCCAACATCTTCCGAGTGGCATTAATATCTAGTAAATTCAGAGCCATCCAAGACGCAAGATACTCTGCGGCCAGACATCCTCCGGCAGTGGCGATGTTGCTTGTAGAGGAAAATGATGAAGAGGAGAAAGAAAGCCCGGTAGCACTCACCAGAGATTCTGTCTTTAAATCTGTCGAAATAGAAACATCGCTTCCAATTATTCCCTTAGCAATAAGCAGTAAAACACCTGAGCATTGTGCACCTATATATTGGCGATCGGGGTCAAGTTGAAATGATGAAATAAAGGTCGAATTTTCAGCGTATTGATTAGAAAGCTTGCTGCTCCCAAATATCACACCGTCATATTCCTCTAGCCTTTCTAACGTTGGATTAGCCTGAATACGCAAACCATTCATTGAAACGACATTTGAATGCGTTGAAACAATTTCCGCAACCAAACCAAGATTGTTAAGTCGATTCAGCATTGTAAAAGCGATCATCGAATCCATTTCGTTAAAGCCATCCAAAGTGACGATAGCAACTTTTTTCAAAATGGCTTCCTCTTCATTAAAAAGTCCACAATAGATTTAGTACCCCAAAAGCCTAAGATGGAAAGCCAACTAAGCCCATTGTTTACGAATACTATTTAACCTTGGACAACAAAAAGGCCGCTTTTGATAGCGGCCTTTGATTTCAGTCGGAGTCGGCTTATTTGCCCATTTTCGACTGAATGTAGTTTTGAAGACCGATCATTTTGATCAGGCGAAGTTGCTTCTCCAGCCAGTACATATGGTCTGACTCAGTATCATCAAGAAGCTTCAGCAGGATTTCGCGTGTCTGGTAATCCTGCTTTTCTTCACACAGCGCAATCACGGTACGCAGCTCTGCAGCCACCATGTACTCGTATTTCAGATCGTTTTGCATCATCTCTTCAACGTCAGCACCGATCAGCAATTTTTCGCGCGTTTGAACGTCAGGTGTTCCTTCCAGGAAAAGGATACGGTTGATCAGAATGGATGCATGCTCACGCTCATCTTCAGATTCATGATTGATGCGCTCATACAGCTCATCCATACCCCAATCTTCGTACATGCGTGCGTGAACGAAGTATTGATCCATCGCAGACAGTTCATTTGTCAGCAAGCGGTTCAGACCATCAATGATTTCTTGATTACCTTTCATGCTTATTTCTCCATTTTCGCTTGCAGGTAGTTTTGCAGACCGGTCAGGCCAATCAGTTCAAGTTGAGATTCAATCCAGTCCAGATGCTCTTCTTCATCTTCAAGGATGTCGTTCAGCAACTCGCGGGTGACGTAGTCCTGCTTCTCTTCACAGATGGCAATTGCTTCTTTCAACTGAATCAACTGCTCTTCCAACATCACTTTGTCGCATTCGATCATTTCCTGAACTTCTTCGCCAATGCGAAGACGCTCCAGGTGCTGTAGGTTTGGTAAGCCTTCCAAAAACAGAATACGCTCGATCAATTTATCGGCGTGCTTCATGTCCTGAATAGATTTCTTGTATTCGGCTTTATTGAGCGCTTCAAAACCCCAATTGCCCAGCATTCTTGCATGGAGGAAGTACTGGTTAATTGCGGTGAGCTCGGAGGTGAGAATCTTATTCAGCTCAACGACAACGTCTTGATGACCTTTCATCGTGATGATCCTTTTATAACGCTGGTAATCCCAAAAGATGTGCCACATCCTAAGTGAAATTGAATTCAACAACAACCAGAAAAAGTCTTAATTTTCATAACATTAGTCAATGATAACCATTCCCATTTTTATTCACCTTTAGGTTACCGATTCACAATAATCCTTATACATTCCATGGCTTTACCAGCAAGTGTATGGAAAGACTGACCTTATTGAGGCTTTCCAGTTGGTGAAGGATTGTATTTCAGATCACTGAGTCGCAAAATGCAGCTGGTTTCCTTCCCTAACTATCTCTGAGAAAAATCATGAAATCCGACATGTATTCAAAATTTGCCCAGCAATATGACGAAGCAGTTCAAGGCAATATCTACAACGCGCTGTTTGAACGCCCTAACCTGCAAGCCATGCTTGAGCGCATTGAAGGAAAAACAGTGTTGGATTTAGGCTGTGGATCTGGCGTTTATGCGGATTACTTCTTGAGTGAAGGTGCTGCGTCTGTCACCTGCCTCGACTTCTCTGCTGAAATGGTCGACATCGTAAAGAATAAGTTTGGTCAGCATGTCTCGGCGTATGTTCAGGACCTATCAGAAGGCTTACCCAAAGAAGCTGATGGGCAATATGATGTCATCGTGTGTCCGTTGGTCATTCATTACCTGAAAGACCTCACCGCTCTATTCAGCGACATCTGCCGCGTGCTAAAGCCTGGCGGATACATGGTGTTTTCGACCCATCACCCGTTTGCTGACTTCGAGTGTTCAACAACGGGCAACTACTTTGATACCGAGCTAGTGCAAGAAGAATGGAACACAGTCGGTACACCAGTTCAAGTGACGTTTTACCGCCGACCCCTGGTTGAGATTGCCAATGCAATCACCAGTGCGGGGCTTTCTATCACCCAAATTTCGGAAGGACAGGTTTCAGAAGCCATCAAACAAGCCTGTCAGCAAACCTACGAGCGCTTAAGCAAAAACCCTAATTTTATTTTCATTAAGTGTGAGAAGTAGAAGAACTGAGTTGAGCGTTAGGCTCCACAACTCCCCACCACCACGCTCACCACATGCTCGACCTTCTCATCCAAATCTTTCCCTTCTGGAATTGGCTGCATGTCGAATACCTGAGGCCACACGAACATGCCGTTGAACAGACTTGAATAAGTTTGGGTCAGCAGTTCCAGTTTGATGGCTTTGATTTTCCCGGCCTTCTGCGCTTCATCAAACCAATGGTTCAGCGATTTATTGTTGTAGATTTTTGAAATGATTTGGCTAGCCATATCTGGCTGACGCAAGAACTCCATCAAGATGGTTCGGGTGAAAGGAATTCCATACTTACCATAAAGGTTTTCAACCTCATTTCGCGTAATCGTAGTGAGTTGCTCACTCAGGCTTTTGTCGACGTCAAATTCGTATCTTAGGCTTTCATCAATCGAAGACTGAATGATGGTCAGTACAGATTCAAACAGCACTTCCTTGCTTTCAAAATGACGGTAAAGCGTGCGCTTTGATACTTCTGCTGTTGTGCAGACGCGGTCCATATTCGCAGCCGCGAATCCATACTGGATAAACTCTTCTTTGGCTGCAGTAATGATCGCCAGGCGCTTTTGCTCTGAGCGTGTCATGGGCTCTCTCCTTTTCTCAACGCGACAAATCTACCAAGTTGGAATTAAAAAGTACACTTTTGAGTTTACCTCAATACAAAACACGCTTAAGATAAACTCCAGAGTTTACTTTTGGTTTTAATACCAACCCCAAAATTGTCTGATCAGACCGGCTTTGCAGGCCGGTCTCTTTGTGGAGTAGAACTACATGGTCGTCAACACGTTCGGCAAACCGTCATTCAAGCGCGGCGCGATTGCTACTTTGATCATCTCTTCTTTTCTTCTGGCAGGATGTGGCGAGAAAGCGGTTGAACAAGTCACCGCACCTGTCATCCAACCAGCCTTAACTGAGATCGTCGATACACAACAAGCCGCTGATCTCAGCTTTAACGGTGTTGTGCGCGCGGCTGAGCGCGCAGACATGGCCTTTCGCATTGGCGGCCGACTGACCAACATCTTCGTCAATGAAGGTGATGAAGTGAAAAAAGGCCAATTGCTGGCAATGCTGGATTCTCGCGATGCCAAAACAGCCTTGGAATCGGCAGAGCTTGAATTGAGAAACACCACACTGGAATACGAGCGTGCACAGGCTATTTATAAGAAAAGCCAGGCGATCTCCAAAGCCGATTTAGATGCGATTACCACGCGTTTTGATCTCACAAAGAACCGTGTTTCTGAAGCCAAACGCCAGCTGGAATACACCGAACTTCACGCACCGTTTGATGGCATTGTTGGCCGCAAAATGATGGATAACCACATTCAGGTTCAAGCCAATGAACCTGTGCTGACCGTGCATGACCTCAACGATTTGGAAGTGGTGATTAACATTCCTCATCAAGTCATGTTGTCTGGCGGTAACCGTACTAAAGCCATCGCAGAAATTTCTTCGATTCCGGGGCAAGCGTTCCCGCTGACACTGCGCACTTTTGCTACACAGGCAGATTCAGTGTCCCAAACCTATGCGGTCGTTCTTGGGCTTGAGCAGGTAAAAGGCTTCCGCGTTTTGCCGGGCATGGCTGTGAAAGTCATACCAGACACAAATGCTATTACTGACGAAGACACCCTTATCACCCTGCCGCTGACCGCCGTGGTTCCTGATAACCAAGGCAAGCAGTTCGTCTGGGTAGTCGGTCACGAAAACAAAGCTGAAAAACGTTATGTGGACGTGGGCGCGCTGATCAAAGACCGCATTGTCGTGAAGCAGAACTTGGCCCTTGGCGAACGCGTCATCATCGCGGGCGTTTCCAGCGTGAGAGAAGGCATGGAAGTGCGCCCTTACACTGACGAACGTACTGGAGCATAACAATGGATATCGCACGTTATACCATTGCCAAACGCACCAGTGTTTGGGTGCTGATCGCCCTCACTCTGATTGGCGGCTACATCAGCTACCTCAAACTCGGTCGTTTTGAAGATCCGGAATTTGTTATCCGTCAGGCGGTCATCGTCACCCCATATTCCGGTGCAACAGCACAGGAAGTCTCTGACGAAGTGACCGATGTTATCGAAGGCGCGGTGCAATCGCTTCAGGAAATCAAAGAGGTGAAATCCGTCTCCATGCAAGGCATGTCTGAGGTGACGGTTGAAATCAAACTCGAGTTCGCAAAAAGCAGTGCCGACCTCCAACAGGTTTGGGACAAACTACGCCGCAAGGTCTCAGACGCTCAAAGGCAGCTGCCTCCAGGCGCAGGCCCATCAATTGTTAACGACGATTTTGCGGATGTGTACGCCCTGTTCTTTGCCGTGACCGGAGAAGGATTCAGCGATAAGCAGCTGCAGGATTATGTCGATACCCTTCGCCGTGAAATCGTTCTGGTACCGGGTGTGGCAAAAACCGCGACCTTGGCGGAGCAGCAGGAAACCATCTTTGTTGAGATCTCCAGCGAACGTCTCGCGGAATTTGGCGTGTCTGCAGAGAAAGTCTTCCAAGTGCTGCAAAAGCAAAATCTGGTGACGGTTGCGGGCAGCATTGAAACCCAAGCGATGCGTATTCCGGTGATCCCAAGCTCCAACATTGATTCCGTTGCCGACCTGAAAAACCTGCAAGTTGCGGTTGGTGATAACAACACCGTGCTGCGTCTGGGTGATATCGCCAACATCGTGCGAGGTTACAAAGAACCTTCCACCATGCTGATGCGATACAACGGCGAGCGCGCGATCGGCTTTGGTATCTCGAATGTCACCGGCGGTAACGTCGTGGATATGGGTGATGCAGTCAAAGCGCGTCTGGCAGAGCTGGAAAGCCAGCGTCCGCTCGGCATGGAACTGAATGTTATCTCCATGCAGTCTGATTCGGTGCGTGATTCTGTCGCCAACTTTATCGACAACCTGATTGCTGCGGTTGCCATCGTATTTGTGGTGCTGCTGCTATTTATGGGCGTCCGTTCCGGTGTGATTATCGGCTTTGTCTTGCTGCTGACGGTCGCAGGCACGCTCTGCATCATGCTGATTGAAGATATCGCCATGCAGCGTATTTCGCTGGGTGCGCTGATCATCGCGCTTGGCATGTTGGTCGATAATGCCATTGTGGTCACCGATGGCATTCTGGTGCGATTGCAGCAAGAACCCGATGCAGACCGCAAGGTCGTGGTTTCAGACGTGGTGAACGCCACCAAATGGCCTCTGCTTGGCGGTACTGTCGTCGGTATCTGTGCATTCAGTGCGATTGGTTTGTCGCCATCAGACATGGGCGAATACGCGGGCTCGCTGTTCTGGGTGATCCTGTATTCCATGTTCCTGAGCTGGGTGTTTGCAGTTACCGTCACACCAATGCTGTGCCATGACTTTCTCAAAGTGAAGCCGTTAAAAGCCGATAAGAAACCGGGTCGTATGGTAACAGGTTACAAAGCTTTACTGACCTGGGTGCTGAAACGCCGCATCATCAGTTGTGCCCTGCTGTTCGGTACAATGGCTGCTGCGATTTGGGGCGTGCAATTCGTTCCACCGGGCTTTATGCCGGAATCTCAACGCCCTCAGTTCGTGGTTGATGTGTACTTGCCGCAAGGCTCAGACATCAAACGCACCGAAGCCGTTGTCGCAGACATCGAGAAAGACGTGAAAGCAAAAGAAGGCATTACCAATATCACCAGCTTCATTGGCGGTGGGGGCCTTCGCTTTATGCTGACCTACGCACCGGAAGCACGTAACCCGAGCTATGGCCAATTGCTGATTGATATCGACGACTACACCAAAATCGCCCCACTTCTAGGCGAACTGCAAAGCGAACTGGATGCGAAATACCCTGACGCTTCTATCAAGGTGTGGAAGTTTATGCTCGGCCGCGGCGGCGGTAAGAAAATCGAAGCTGGCTTTAACGGCCCTGACAGTGCGGTGCTGCGTCAACTGGCAGAGCAGGCAAAAGCCATCATGTTGGCCGACGATAACCTGATTGCAGTGCAAGACGATTGGCGTCAGCAAGTGCCGGTGCTTCGCCCTGTTTATTCTTCCGAAGAAGCGCAGCGTTTCGGCCTGACTATGCAGGAAATTAACCAGGCGATTGCCCAAACCCTGACCGGGCGTAACGTGGGTGTTTACCGTGAAGGTGATGATTTGATCCCGATTGTGGTGCGCGCGCCTGAAAGTGAACGCAACCACCAGCGTGCGATTGAAAACACTGAGGTATTCAGCCCAGCAGCAGGCTCCTTTATTCCGGTGAGCCAGTTAGTCGATTCTGTCGACGTGGTGTATCAGGATGCAATTCTTCGCCGAATCGACCGTGTGCCAACCATTCTGGTTCAGGCTGACCCTGTACCGGGTGTGCTGACAGCAGATGCGTTCAACGATGTCCGTAACAAGATTGAAGCCATTGACCTGCCAGCGGGCTACGAGCTCAAGTGGTACGGAGAATACAAAGCCTCGAAAGATGCCAACGAAGGTCTGGTGATTTCCGCGCCTTATGGATTTGCGGCGATGATTCTGGCGGTGGTCTTTATGTTCAACGCCCTACGCCAACCATTGGTAATTTGGCTGACTGCTCCACTGGCAGTGGTAGGTGTGACGGTCGGATTGATTGTGTTCCAGACACCATTTGAGTTTATGGCGATCCTCGGATTCCTGAGCTTGATTGGTATGATGGTGAAAAACGCCATTGTATTGGTTGATCAGGCAGACGTAGAAATCCGCGATGGTAAAACGCCTTACAACGCGATTATCGACGCCGCTCTCAGCCGCGCCCGTCCGGTATTGCTTGGCGCATTCACTACCATTCTGGGTGTTGCCCCACTCTTGATTGACCCTTTCTTCAAGAGCATGGCAGTGACCATTATGTTTGGTCTGCTGTTCGCGACCATCCTGACATTGGTGGTGATTCCGCTGTTCTATGCGATTTTCTTTAGGGTGAAAGTGGAGGCTGCTTAAAGCAGGCTGAAAGGAAATGCGAAGGGAGCCGAGTGGCTCCCTTTTTGTTTAGATAATGTTTCAATCAGTCCCCGCTTTTAGTGAACGGCTGCATTGATTTGCTAAATTTGAATTTATCTGCCACGTATCTCGCTGAGTTCTCAATGTACGGAAATACCGTGCTCTCATTGATATTCAATAGGTCTAATTCTTTCAGAATTTCCTCCTTATTCGCTACGGTAATTCTTGAAACCTTAAGTTCAGAAGTACCTTCTTCATCAAACACAGCATCTAAGCCAAACAAAAGAAACGCCCCAGATTGAGATGATATTCTATCGTTACTCTGTTTTCCTTTTACACAGATTATTTTTCGTAAGTCATCCGGAACTATGCTTGCCTCAAAGAATGGCTTTTCTTCTCTAATGAAGTGCAACAGTCGCTTAATTGGCGCTTGTTCATTAAATCCTATGTCTGAAAAACTTATAGACTCTTTTTCAGATTGCGGCAAACGCGCCAAGTTAGCGATACAACTCGCCACATCGGAGTCAAAGTATTTAATGTCTCTTCTTTTCATTGAAAAAACAATGACCTCTCCATCATCGTTGATAGATGACTTACATGCAAAGTAGAGTGCAATTAGAGGATTAGAAGTTATGTCGAGCAATCTTGTTGGTAATGAGTAATGTTGCATCCTCACAAGGCTATCAAGCGTGTAAACGTCTGATTGAAAGTCAGCGGAATTAGAGACCAATAGTTCTCTATATAAAATATGCTCATTATCCTTGTAAAGGTAATTACCTTCTTCATCCTTTCTGAAAAGAGATGGTTCTAACTTGTATTTCTTCTTATTTGAGTGACCTCGATAAAACACTTCGTAACCGTCTGTCTGCTCAAGGCCCAAAACCTTGCCAATAAAACCTTGTACCTTAGTTACCTTAGGGTTTGAGGATTTTTCAGAGATAGGGAACTCTTGCTTAATTACTTTTGTTTGCTTGTCCAGTTCGAGGATTCCTTGATCCCGTAGTCTCTGGAAAAGATCTTCATCTTTGACCGCCCAATGAGTCCTATTCATTTCCCAACCACGGATATCTAATAATGTGGCGATTGGAAAGATTTTTATAAATGGGATTGGCTTTATGTCATGATCAAATTTAAATTCAATTAATAGACTACGGCCGCGCTCTTTAATTGATGTCAAATAGCCAATCCGAACCTCTGAATCTCCCCCTTCATATGCAAATAGACATGGATAACTTTTTAAATTTTCAATATGAGAATCGCTTAACTCTTTTAAAGCCGACGCAATACTCTCATTCGTATATTCAAGAAATCGACTTTTGTCATACTCATAGAAGCCTCCATCCCAAGCTCCATACTGTGCGGTTACTAATAGGTTGTACATGGGATGTTTGACTCCTCAAAAGTTTTCAGTGTGGAAAGTCCTATAGTGGGGTGTTAAAGACCCCACTTGGGAGATTTTTATTCAATGCCAGTGTTGGATGTAGCCATAGTCTCTTGGCTTAAATATATTATCATCAGTAATACGTGAGATAACAGCAGCATAGGCGAAAAATGTATGTTTCTGAAAACTTCACGATTCCCAAAGACGACAGGCACATCAAAACACTTCCAGTTCCATAAACCCTAGCGTATATATTGCTGATGAAAGTAGGAGCACTGACAATGCACCTCTCAAGCGTTCCCTCTCCCTTTTCCAATAAAAGTAGACTTATCAGTCTGAACACGTATGATCTCGGGTAATGTTTAACAGAAACAAGCTAAATGCTTGTTTGTAAAAGATTTAATCATGATCAGAGAAGCAACACTTACTCCATACAGTAGATGGGTCAAGCCTTTGGTGTCAGAAGTGGCCGAAGTGATCAACCTATTAAAAGACAGCGGCTACGATTCCAATCAATTAGTTAGCGTAACAGGCATACAGCAAAAGAACATCAATGCGTGGACGGCGCGTTATAAGAACGAACCTGACAACGTTTCAACCATCCCTTATCCATGCTGGTGCTTCTTGTGCGGGCTCGCTGGCAAGCCGAATATCCAAAGCGCCGGTGAAGTGATTGAAGTTAACGTAAGAAGAGTGCTTTCTTATTTTAAACCGACGGCTTTCAGGCCTAATGACAAGTTTGTGTGCCCCACCAGTGAGCAGTTCTGTAATCTGATAGATAACGATAATTACGAAGCGCTGACCACCGAAAAGCTGTCAGAGGTATTTAATTGGAATGCCAATAACTTTGCTCGTAGTATTGCAAACGGTTCATTGCCGTTCCTGAACTGGAGCCTGATCGTGATGAGCTTGGGCATCGATATTCAAAAGATGATCCTAAAAGAGCTGCAAGGTCCAGTATCACTGGACGAATGTGATTGAGCCTCGGCCAACGATTCAATCACCGCAAAAACAAAAAGGCGCTATCAAACCCTCGTTTGATAGCGCCTTTTTCTTTAGAGCTTCATAAGCCCAGCAATAACATTTGGCTTAATGTCAGGTTTCGCGCTTAGTCAATGTCGCAGTCAGTACAGCTTTGCAGTGCGACTTCATGTTCAAACACGGCTTTGTCACTGCCGTCAGCGAGGAGCTCTGCGATTTCATCTTCAACTTCTTGCTCATCTTCCGCTTTAACTTGATTCGCGAGTTCTTCTTCCGAGTAGCCAAAGAAGTTCAACAGCAAGTAATCGCGCGCTTCTTCTTTTGTGCAAGTCACGTTCACTGAAAGATCAGGTTCAACCTTGCCTTGCGCAATAATCGCTGCGATTTGGGCGACAGCATCGTCTTTCATCGCTGAGGTTAACCAACCAAGATCAGTACTTACTGTGGTATTTTTGCAGTTAAAACAAGGCAGTTGGTGAAAGTAATATTGAAAATCAGTCATGGTCATTGTTCTTTCCGTGTTTTGTCGCACGATTATGATCATTTTCTGGCAAAATACTACCTGTATACCCCAATTAATAAGGCCAAACCCAATGTCTAATGTCGTTCAGTTTCCTCAGTTCGGTGGTAATAAGAAGGCTAAAAGTTCCTCATCAGCCAATTCACCTAGTCCGAAGGAATTAAGGGAACAGGCGGCATTGAACCAAGAGAATCAATGCTACTTTTGCGGCACGCGTAAAGAACCCAAAGACTTGCACTGGCTTAATCAGGTTGGTTTTAAGCCGAAGACCCATGTTGTCTGCGGTACATGCAGCTCTGAGGCAAAATCACATTCAATGGATGAACTGCGGATCATCCTTGCGCTGAAGGCAATGGACTTCAGAACCATTAAAATGAAGCAGTACCTTGAGTTAAGGGAAAAAGGCGTTCGTATAGACGGTGTCAGTGAATACAAGTTCCACTTTGAAACACTTGAGTGATGATGACCATGAGCCAAAAGGGAGCCAATCGGCTCCCTTCCTATTCCAAATGATCAACCGACCCTAGCGCTGCAACACCCTTTCAATCTCATTCAGGCTGGATGGATCATCTATCGTTGAAGGCACCACATATTGCTCACCATCGGCGATTTGGCGCATGGTTCTGCGCAGGATTTTACCGGAACGTGTTTTTGGCAATCTGTCGACAACCAAGGCCAGCTTGAAGCAAGCCACTGCGCCGATTTCTTCCCGTACTTTGGCGACAAGCTCTCCAGCCAATTGGTCTGAAGCTATGTCGACGCCGTCTTTCAGCACCACAAAGCCGACGGGAAGCTGCCCTTTTAGCTCGTCGTGAATACCGATGACCGCACATTCAGCCACCGCAGGGTGTGCACCGACAATCTCTTCCATTTCACCGGTTGAGAGGCGATGCCCGGCGACGTTTATCACGTCATCGATGCGGCCCATGATAAAGAGATAGCCCTCTTCATCTAAGTAACCGCCATCACCAGACACATAGTAGCCGGGGAATTGGCTAAGGTAGCCCGTCTCGAAGCGGTCGTGATTGCGCCATACCGTCGGCAAACAGCTCGGCGGCAACGGCCGTTTTAGTGCCACATAACCTTGCTGGTTGGCTTGAAGACTATTACCAAGGGCATCGAGTATTTCGACTTGATATCCCGGTGTCGGCTTGGTCGATGAACCGGCTTTCACTGGCATTACCTCAATACCCATTGGGTCACAGGCAATCGCCCAGCCTGTCTCGGTTTGCCACCAATGATCAATCACGGGTTTTCCGGTCTTTTCAACGACCCAATCGTAGGTTGGCGGGTCGAGCCTTTCACCTGCCATAAAGATGGATTTCAGCGAACTTAAATCGTACTCATTGACGTAGTTCCCTTCCGGATCTTCTTTCTTGATCGCACGGAAAGCGGTCGGCGCAGAGAAAAGGACGTTTACGCCATAGTCTTGGCATACTCGCCAGAACGCACCGGGATCAGGCGTTCGAACGGGCTTGCCCTCGAACAGAATGGTGGTGCATCCGTGGATCAGTGGCGCGTAAACAATATAGGAATGTCCCACTACCCAGCCAACATCGGACGCTGCCCAAAACACACCATCTTGCGGCATGTCATACACGGCTTTCATGGAGTATTTCATCGCGACTGCATGACCGCCGTTATCGCGCACTACGCCCTTGGGTTTGCCCGTGGTGCCAGAGGTGTAAAGGATATAAAGCGGATCGGTGGCGAGCACAGGCACACAGTCATGAGGCTGCGCCGTTTCATAAGCAGTTTGCCAATCCACATCGCGCTCTTGGTCTAACGACGCTTCACATTCAGGGCGCTGAAGCACGACTACCTTTTCCGGTTTCCAGCGGCTGTCCATGATGGCTTTATCAACCAGTGGTTTATACGGAATCACTTTGCTGACTTCGATGCCGCAAGAAGCCGTCATCAGCACTTTTGGCTCGGCATCTTCAATGCGAACCGCCAGTTCGTTAGGTGCAAACCCACCAAAGACCACGGAATGAATCGCGCCTAATCTAGCACAGGCCAACATCGCCATGGCGGCTTCCGGCACCATCGGCATGTAAATCACCACGCGGTCGCCTTTCTCAACGCCCATTCCAGCGAGCATACCCGCGATTTTTGCCACTTGGTCGCGCAGTTCAAAGTAGCTGTAGGCTTGTCTTTTCGCTGTGACTGGGGAGTCGTAGATCAGCGCGGTTTTGTCGCCGCGCCCGTTTTCGCAATGGTAATCCAAAGCCAGCCAGGCGGTGTTCATCACACCATCCGGGAACCAACGTTCAATGCCATTTTCATCGCTGGCCAGAATGGTTTTCGGCTTTTCAAACCAGTCCAATTGTTCTGCTTGCTCACGCCAGAAGGCTTCTGGCTCGGTTTGCGCTTTCAAGTATTCCTGTTGATAGCCAGACATATTGATTCCTCCAAAATGTCTTTCTGAGCGCGTTAGCTTTCGCCGCGCTCGTTCGCTTCTAGAACGCTGGAAGGCACATGAACGCGTCCCTCCATCAAAATGCGGGCACTGCGGCTCATGATTGCCTTTTCAACCCACCAGCCTTCGGGCTTGAGATGTGCCTTCGCCCCGACTTTTAAAGTGCCGGAAGGATGACCAAAAACCACGTTTTCCCTTTCTCCACCGCCAGCCGCCAAGTTAACGATGGTGCCCGGCACACAGGCTGCTGCTGCAATGGCCACGGCTGCTGTTCCCATCATGGCGTGGTGTAATTTGCCCATCGACAAGGCGCGGACGAGCACATCGTTTTCGGCTGCTTCCACCTTTTTCCCGCTGGAACTCAGGTAGCTTTTAGGCGGGGAAACGAATGCAATCTTCGGTGTGTGCTGGCGGGTTTGGGCATCTTCCACGGTTTGGTTTAAACCCATTTGAATGGCGCCATAAGCGCGGATTTTTTCAAACCTCGCCAATGCTTCCGCATCATTGTTGATGGCGTCTTGAAGCTCTGTGCCTTCATAGCCAAGCTCTGACGCATCAAGGAAGATGGTCGGGATACCTGCATTGATAAATGAAGCGCGGAATGAGCCGATTTCCGGCACTTCCAACGTGTCGATAAGGTTGCCTGTCGGGAGCAGAGAACCCGGCGCACCCGCAGGATGAAGAAATTCCACTGGCACTTCGGCGGCAGGAAAGGTCACGCCATCGAGTTCGAAATCGCCCGACTCCTCCACTTCCCCGTCACGCATTGGCACGTCAACCACCAAGGTTTTGCCGATGTTGGCTTGCCAGATACGCACCGAGATAACGCCGTTATCGACCATGCGCTCTTTGGTAATCAATCCCGCATGCACGGCAAATGGCCCGACCGCTGCTGAAAGATTGCCGCAGTTACCGCTCCAATCGACGAAGGGTTTGTCAATTGCGACCTGACCAAACAGGTAATCAACATCGTGGTCGTCGCGAGTACTTTTAGACACAATCACGGTTTTGCTTGTGCTGGACGTTGCGCCGCCCATGCCATCAATCTGTTTGCTGTAGGGATCAGGGCTGCCAATCACCCGCATCAGAATGGCATCTCGCACCGCGCCCGGTGATTGCGCTTCAACAGGTAAATCTGTCAGCCTGAAAAAGACGCCTTTACTGGTGCCACCTCGCATGTAGGTGGCAGGAATTTTCAAATTCTTACTCATGCTCGCCACCTACTGCGCCAGAAAATCTTGAGCGAAGCGTTGAAGTACGCCGCCTGCTTGATAGACCTTTACTTCATCTTCGGTATCAAGACGGCAGGTCACAGCGACATCAAGCTTTTCACCATTGGCTCGGGTGATAACCAAAGCCAAATCCGCGCCGGGTGTGATCTCCCCCATCACGTCATAAAGCTCAGTACCATCAATCCCTAAGGTGTTGCGATTAACGCCTGCCTTGAACTGCAAAGGCAACACGCCCATGCCAACCAAATTGGTGCGGTGAATGCGCTCGAAGCCTTCTGCGGCAATCGCTTCAACACCCGCCAGACGAACGCCTTTCGCCGCCCAGTCACGTGAAGAACCCTGCCCGTAATCTGCACCCGCAACAATAATCAGCGGCTGCTTGCGCTCCATGTAGGTTTCAATCGCTTCCCACATACGGGTGACGTTACTTTCTGGCTCAACGCGCGCCAATGAGCCTTGCACCACTTCGCCGTTTTCCTTCACCATTTCATTGAGTAATTTCGGGTTGGCAAACGTCGCACGTTGCGCAGTCAGGTGATCGCCTCGATGCGTCGCGTAGGAGTTGAAATCAACGGGTTCCAAGCCCATTTTCGCCAGATATTCGCCCGCCGCACTCGATGGCAAAATGGCATTCGAAGGTGATAAATGGTCAGTCGTGATGTTGTCACCCAACACCGCCAACGGCCGCATACCCTTCAACGTACGTTCTCCCGCTAACGCGCCTTCCCAGTATGGCGGTCTGCGAATATAGGTACTCATTGGACGCCAGTCATATAGTGGGTCGCTCAGGCTTGAATTCTCGTCTTGCTGGAACATTTCGATGTAAATACGTTGGAATTGTTCTGGCTTGACGGACTTGCCCACCACCTCATCAATTTCTGCATCGGTCGGCCACAAATCGTTCAGGTAAATCGGCTTACCGTTGGCATCAGTACCTAGAGCATCGCGTTCGATGTCAAAGCGCATGGTGCCTGCAATAGCGTAAGCGACAACCAGCGGCGGCGAAGCCAAAAACGCTTGTTTGGCATGCGGATGGATTCGGCCATCAAAGTTACGGTTACCGGAAAGCACCGCTGTCGCGTACAAGTCGCGCTCGATAATTTCCTGTTCGATAGCTGGGTCTAACGCACCACTCATGCCGTTACAAGTGGTACAGGCATAAGCCACAATACCGAACCCTAGCTGTTCCAGTTCGGACAACAGCCCAGCTTCTTCCAGATACAGCTTCGCGACTTTGGAACCTGGCGCGAAGGAGGTTTTCACCCAGGGCTTTCGAACCAAGCCAAGCTCATTCGCCTTTTTCGCCACCAAACCAGCGGCAACCACGTTGCGCGGATTACTGGTATTGGTACAGGAAGTAATAGCGGCGATGATGACCGCGCCATCCGGCATGCAGCCTTCTGAGTCTGCTGGCGCCTGTGCTGACGCAATGCCGCGCACAGCAAGTTCACGGGTTGGTAAACGGCGATGCGGATTAGAAGGGCCTGCCATGTTACGTGTCACACTGGAAAGGTCGAACTCCAACACACGCTCATAGCGGGCATTTTCCAAATCATCTGCCCATAAGCCAACGGTTTTGGCGTAGGTTTCTACCAAGGCGACTTGTTCAGGCTCGCGCCCTGTCAGTTTGAGGTAATTGATGGTCTGTTCGTCGATATAGAACATCGCGGCGGTTGCGCCGTATTCTGGCGTCATGTTGGAGATGGTCGCCCTGTCGCCAATGGTCAGTGCTCGTGCACCTTCGCCAAAGAATTCCAGATAGCTCGACACCACGCGTTCGTTGCGCAGAAACTCAGTGAGTGCCAGCACGATATCAGTGGCAGTAATGCCTTCCTGACGCTGACCCACCAACTTCACACCGACGATGTCCGGCAAGCGCATCATTGAAGGTCGGCCAAGCATGACGGTTTCGGCTTCAAGGCCACCGACGCCAATCGCTATTACGCCCAAGGCATCAACATGTGGGGTGTGGCTGTCTGTACCAACACAGGTATCAGGGAATGCGACGCCTTGTTGGCTTTGGATCACCGGCGACATCTTTTCCAAATTGATTTGGTGCATGATGCCGTTGCCCGCCGGGATCACACTGACGTTTTTAAAGGCGGTTTTACACCACTCAATAAAATGGAAGCGATCTTCATTACGGCGCTCTTCGATGGCGCGGTTCTTTTCAAACGCATCGGGTTCGAAACCCGCATGTTCGACGGCCAGTGAATGGTCGACAATCAGTTGGGTTTCCACCACGGGATTGACCCGTGAAGGGTCGCCGCCCTGCTCGGCAATGGCATCGCGCAGGCCTGCCAAATCCACTAATGCGGTTTGGCCTAAGATGTCGTGACACACTACGCGGGCGGGATACCAAGGGAAATCAAGTTCCTTTTTGCCTTCAACAATCTGGCTCAAACAGGCTTTTAAATCCGCTGGATTGCAGCGACGCACCAGTTGCTCAGCCAATACACGGGATGTGTAAGGCAAAGTGTCGTAAGCGTCCGGCTTGATGTCATTAACGGCTGCGCGAACGTCGAAATAATCGAGTCCGGTTTGCGCGAGCGGCATTCGGTATTGGTTATTGTTTTGCGTCATCGTCTGTTCCCTATTTCCGCCTATTAGCGCTGCTCAATCGGTAGCCAATCTCGGGATTCTGGCCCGGTGTAATCAGCGCTTGGACGGATAATGCGGTTGTTTTCACGTTGCTCAAATACGTGTGCCGCCCAGCCCGTTAAACGGCTCATCACAAAAATCGGTGTAAATAACTTGGTGGGAATATCCATAAAGTGATAGGCAGAGGCGTGGAAGAAATCCGCATTACAGAACAAGCCTTTCTCGCGCTTCATGACGGCTTCAACACGTTCAGATACAGCATAAAGCTGGGTGTCACCGACAGCTTCGGAAAGCTCTTTCGACCAGCGTTTGATCAGCGCATTGCGCGGGTCACTATCACGGTAAATCGCATGACCGAAGCCCATGATTTTGTCTTTGTTTTCCAGCATGCGCAGGATGTTTTGTTCAGCTTCATCGGGCGTTTGCCAGTTTTCAATCATCTCCATGGCCGCCTCGTTTGCCCCACCATGCAGAGGGCCACGCAAGGTACCGATGGCCGCCGTAATACAGGAGTGCAGGTCAGACAGCGTTGACGCACACACGCGCGCCGCAAAGGTGGAGGCATTGAACTCATGCTCTGCATAGAGGATTAGCGAACAATGCATCACTTGCTTGTGGAGATTGCTCGGCGCTTTGTCCGTCAGCATTTTCAGGAAGTAACCGCCAGTGCAATCTTCACTGGTGTCTTCGGTATCAATACGCACACCGTCATGACTGAAGCGATACCAGTAACAAATGATGGCGGGGAACAGTGCCAGCATGCGCTCGGTGGCGGTCAACTGTTCAGAGAAATCCTGCTCTTGCTCTAGATTACCCAGAACCGAACAGCCAGTGCGTATCACATCCATGGGGTGCGCTGAAGCGGGAAGGAGTTCCAAGGCCTGTTTCAGCTCTGTCGGCAAACCGCGCAGACTCACCAGACGCGTTTTGTAATCGTCGAGTTCTTTTTGATTGGGCAGATGACCACGCAATAACAGATGCGCGACTTCTTCAAACTGCGCATTGTTCGCCAGATCGGTAATGTCATAGCCACGGTAAGTCAGCCCTGTGCCCGATTTTCCAACAGTACACAGCGCTGTTGACCCTGCACTTTGACCACGTAGCCCTGCTCCACTTAGCTCTTTATTTGGCATGTTGAACTCCTTTTCTGTTCGCTGTTGCCCTCTATCGGGGCGTTATTGACGAACGGTTTCACGTATTGGATTTAGTTTTTGTATTCAAGCGTGAGTCTCAGCAAGCGCTTGTTAACGGGTGTTCTTTTCAATAATCACGATTTGTCTTGTGCGAACAGATCGTCCAGTTTGTTTTCGTAGTCGTGATAGTTGAGGTAGTCGTAGAGCTCGGCACGGGTTTGCATTGAATCGACCAATGCCTCTTGGTTGCCCTCTTCGAGAAGGTGGCGATAGACGTTTTCCGCCGCTTTGTTCATTGCCCTGAACGCACTCAGCGGGTAAAGCACCATGTCGACGTCCACTGCGGCCAATTCTTCACAGGTATAAAGCGGGGTTTGTCCGAACTCAGTGATGTTGGCGAGAATAGGCACAGATTTGCCAATCGCACTGCGAAGCGCGCTTGAGAATTGCTGGTATTGTTCCAGCTTGTTCATCGCTTCCGGGAAGATCATGTCAGCACCCGCTTCAATGCAGGCAATTGCGCGTTCAATGGCGCTGTCCATGCCTTCCACGGCCAGCGCATCGGTGCGCGCCATGATGACGAACTGATCATCAGTACGGGCATCGACGGCGGCTTTTACGCGGTCGACCATTTCCTGCTGGCTAACTATCGCTTTGTTCGGACGGTGGCCACAGCGTTTTTGTGCCACCTGATCTTCCATGTGCACCGCCGCTGCGCCTGCTTTCTCCATCGCTTTGATAGTGCGAGCGATATTGAATGCGCCGCCGAATCCAGTATCGATATCTACCAGCAAGGGCAAATCACAGGCGTTAGTGATGCGTTCGACATCGACCATCACATCATTCAGCGTGGTGATGCCTAGATCAGGCAGACCGTAACTTGCGTTGGCGATACCACCACCAGAAAGGTAAATAGCTTGGTGGCCAAGGCGTTGTGCCATCATGGCGCAGTAAGGATTGATGGTGCCGACAATTTGCAGCGGGTTGTTCTGCTCAACGGCTTGTCGGAATTTGGCTCCAGGGGAGAGTGTCATAGTCAGGTCCTTCTAATCTTTTAAGATTTGTTGTTCGATTGCCTTTCGGCTGCCCGCGATATGGCGACGCATTGCCAGCTCAGCTAACTCCTCGTCACGATTACGGATCGCGTGCAAAATAAACTTGTGCTCTTCTAACGCATGGTTGGGTCTGGATTGAGTCTTGGGTGATTGGTAGCGGTACATGCGAAGCAGGTGATACAGCTCGCCACACAGCAAATTGATCAGCTTTTGATTGCGGCTCGCCATGATCACCCGATAGTGGAAATCAAAGTCTCCGTATTGATGGAAGTAAGATGCGCCCTCGACCTCATCGATATGTCTGGAGTGCTTGGTTAGCAAATCTTCAATGCCCTGAAGCTCATCCTGCTTGATGTTTCTGGCTGCCAGTCGCGCCGCCATGCCTTCCAACGCTTCACGCACTGCATACAACTCAACGAGCTTCTCTGGCGTTAAGGTAATGACACGCGCCCCTACATGGGGAATACGCTCAATCAGCCCCAACCCTTCCAGGCGCATAATGGCTTCGCGCAGCGGCCCACGGCTGCATTCATAGCGGCGGGCGAGCTCTGGTTCAGAGATTTTACTGCCCGACGCGATTTCGCCGGAGACGATGGCCTCAACCAACAAGGCTGTCAGGTTTTCCGACTTGGTGTTTTCTTTAGATGTGGGACTCACGCTTTCCAGCGTCGCGTTTAATGCGTTGTTTTCGCTCATTGTGTTCCTTGTCCAATGGCTGTGTTGACGGTGTTTGTCGTGATATCCACCAGCGCTTTCATGAGCATTTATGGAGGAAATTGAGACATCGATACAACCTCAACATTGTCTACAATTTAATCTTATGGACATAATTTAGACACTGAAAAGAGACAAGATCAAGAATATTGTCGACAATTAAGACCAAGGTATAAGGTCATCAATAAGGAAGTTAAAGAAGCGTTAAGAAGTGATAGATTTGTGGGACTGGCAAATGAGAGACACAGTCTTGATAGCATGGCTATTGAGTATTCACGCATAAATAGCGTAGATTTTAAGTAACCCCTTCGCAGTCGAGATGAAGAAGAAAAATGGCTAACATCATGGAGCAATTAGCGTTTTCCCTTTCTCTCGTCGCGCCGATATTTTTCATTATTTCCCTTGGCTATATCTTCAAAAGACTAAAGTGGACCAACGCCAACTTTAACGATGTTGCCTCACGTCTGGTGTTCAATGTCGCCCTGCCCGCAATGTTGTTTTTAAGTATTGCCACGGCTGACCATAACTTCTCGCAAGCCACAGAATTTCTGGCTTTTTCCGTTGTCATGACGGTCATTTTTTTCCTGTTTTGTATCGCGTCCACCAAACTGGCTTTCAAGGGAAACCCAGATCACGGCGTGCTTATACAAGGGAGCTTTCGTGCCAACACGGCCATCATTGGTATTGCTTACGTTGAAAACGCCTATGGCAGTCAAGGACTGGCCCTCGCGGCAATTTATGTGGCGGTGATTACCGTGGTGTATAACATTCAAGCGGTGATCTGCTTGTCGCCGCGCTCGGCGGGTTCCAAGCTGCAGTCCACGAAAACCATATTTATCAATCTGGCCAAGAATCCGCTGATCATCGCGATTGTACTTGGCGTTGTTGTTTCACTGCTGAATATCACTCTCCCACCCGTGATTGTAGACACGGGCAACTACCTTTCCCGAATCGCACTTCCACTCGCGCTCTTGTGTACGGGCGGCAGCTTGGATTTCCGGATGATGAGAGAGGAGAAAAAGCCAACCTGGTTTGCAGCATCTAACAAGCTCATGGTTGCGCCTTTCGCCTTTACCCTGATTGGTTACCTGTATGGATTCAGAGGACTGGAACTGGGGATTCTGTTCTTCATGAACGCAGCACCTGTGGCAGCAGCAAGCTATGCCATGACACAAGCCGTCGGAGCCAATACCACGTTGAGCGCCAATATCATCGGGCTCACTACCCTATTTTCCAGCGTGACAGTTTGCGTGGGGTCATTGGTGTTAAAAGTGTTGGGGTTGATCTAAAAGCAGACCTCCAAACAACTAAGAGAGCTAACTCGCTCCCTATAAATTGCTATATCAAATACAGATATTCAGCAGACCACTTTATGCCGACAAGTCTTGCTTAGCTTCTTTGGGGTCTGGTGTTCGAGGTCGAATGAACAGAAATTCGTTACCAACAAACTCATGCACTGTGTAAAGATAAAAATTCTTACGAAGCTTCGTTATTTTCAGCCAAACCAGCCCTTTCTTTTTAACCTTAATGTCGAACTCTGATGTGTCCCCATTTTCGGTTTTGACCGCCTTGATCTCAGCGGGTCGATCAAAGTATGTGAGTACTAGACCATATATCTCAGGGTCGGCACTACCAAAGCCTGTCCCACCCAGAGAGTCCTGAGTTTCAAAGTCATACGTAAATGTGCCAAATCTCGCTAACTTTGTTTCTTTTGGCGTAATGACTAAACCTTCGTTCGCTGCTGTGTCGAGCAACGGAGTTGCAAAAGGCTCAATTTTCTCGAGTAAATCAGAAAAGTCAGCATTCAAAGCGCTGCCGATGTCGGTGACATCTAAGTACTGGCTATCGGTTAAGGGACGGCCCCATATTGCGCCGGGGATAACGGTAAACTGGACAATAACACGCTGAGGTAGATCGGGCCTTGAAATAACCTCATTGTCATCATTTACATATTCTACATTCATGGCGAATTTAGAATTACCCGACTCGTTCATTGATGAACACCCTACGCTCAAAATACAGATAACAGCAGCCAATACTGCATTGCGCATGTTTTGTTTGTGCATAGGCTCCTCCCGTGGAACGTAGCATTGTGACTTTTGGTTAGTTGGATGAAAAGAAACCGACGTTTGAACAAGCTCGTGCTTACAAAGCACCCCGAAAATCAAACAACTCATAATGGGTGTTGTTCTTCGGCATGCCGAGTTGCTCTAGACCTTCCTGCATTGTCTTTCTGACTTCAGGGTTGCCGCAGAAATAGAGCGAAACATCACCGATATCGCCATTGATATCCTCGGCAATTTTTTCTGGCGTTAGTCGCCCTTGCTCTGAATAGACAATGTTTAGGTTTACCGTTGGCAAGCCTTCGACTAATTCACCAAGCTCTTTTGCAAATATGGCAGCTTCTTCGTTTTTAACCAGATAATAGAGCGTGACTGAAGGGTGCTGTTTGCTTTGGCTGTTGAGCGATTGTAACCAGGCAATAAACGGGGTGATACCGATGCCAGAACCAATCCAGATTTGTTCTTTCGCTTTCATATCCAAGCGGAAGCGTCCGTATGGCATATCCAGTCGAATCATCTGACCGTTTTCCAAATGCTCATAAAGCGTTTTGGTGTAATCACCCAATGCTGCAATCGAGAAGCTTGGCTTACCGTCGTGATCGCTGCTTGCGATAGTGTAAGGGTGCGGTTCGCTTTTGATGTTGTCGTTATGAAGGACTGAGACAAAAGCGAATTGCCCGGCTTCCCACTTCGGCTTGCCCTGCAAAGGCTTGGTATCAAAACTGACGATACCATTTTGCTTTCTCACGTTTTCAACTTTGCCGATGTAGTGCTTACTGGTGTCTTTGCCAAAGGCATAGTAGTACCAAGCCCAAACACCAATAACTGCTGTCAGATTCATCGCGATTCCCGCTGGCGAGAACAACTGGAAAGGCCTGACGGCAAAAAGATAGTGGAAGACGGAGATGAAGAAAACCAACCCCATCAAGCGATGGCTCCACTTCCATAAGTGGTAAGGCAGCATGCGCATAAAGCTGACCACCACCAGTACCAGAAGCAGCCAAGTTGCCCATTCTCCGGTGTCGGAGCCAATCTCAATCAGACTGGTTTCTTCACGAGCGACTTCAGACTGTGGCACTAACCACCAATGCATGAAGATAGAAAAAACCGACCAAATGCCCGCCCATCGGTGCGCTTTGTAAACCCTGTCCAAACCACCAAAAATGGATTCCAGAATTTCCATGCGTGTCGAAAGCAGAAAAGCCAATGCCATTCCCACCAAGGCATTGGCAGCAAAAAAGGCTGCAATCCAACGTTGAAGCGTTAATTCTTCCGGCAGCAAACTGCCTATGCCGATGAAGCTAAGTAATACTGCGCCGGCAACTAAGATGTTTTTCCGGTTATCCAGTGCGAATTTCAATTTCAAAAGACTTGCCTGTCGTGTGTATAAAATTGGTTTGAATTAGAAAGGCTTCCTCTTGTGAAATATAGTGCTTCGAATGTCGAATTGTTGTGAAATCTAACTATCGAAACACTGTTTTTAATCCTCTTTATAGGGTCTGTTGGCCTTTGGTGGTTAAATTTTGTTCTAGCCATAAGCGTTTTAGGCGCGGCGAGGTGTATGCCGCCTAGTCATTCTAAGCAAATACACCTCAACAAAGCATAAAACGCTTAGGGCAGAACCCTCTGGGCAGCGTTTGTGGGGACTTTCTCCTGCGTTATCGGCTTCTCATGTAGGCCAGCTACACATCGAAGCCTCTGCCTTGTATAAAATCCCCACAAACTGCTGCAAAAATCATCACCAAAGGTCAACAGACCCTAGGCTAGTCCGCGCGAACAGGTCGTTTCAACGAAAAGCGTCGGAGTAGCCCCCATCCAATCCAAAAGAAGGCTGAGAGTGCAATCGCGGTAAGAATCGCCGGTTTTGGGTTTTCCAAACTGCTGATGGAACCCGCATACGCAGCGATAAAGGTATACGGAAGATTAACTGTGCACCAAGCCAGTAGGAAAGTTGTAAATTTCATGCGGCTGATACCTGACATACATGCTGTGACTTCTGGCAGAATCGGCATGGCGCGGGAAAGCAAAATCATTAACACACCATGCTGACGGAAGTGACCGCGTAACTCAGCACGTTGTTTCTCATCTTTCACGACGACATTCACCAGCTTACCGCCAAACTTCGCACTCAAGACATACCCGGCAATTCCCGCCAGCAAAGTACCCGTGAAGGCCGCTAAGGCGCCAACATATGCCCCTGCGAAATATCCTCCGAGAATCATGATGGAAAGCGTGGGTACCGCGATGAACAAATCCAAAAACAGCAGTGAAACGACAATAATGGCAACAGTCAGTGCACTCAGTGACTGTGCTTGCTCAAACCAAGTTTGAATCTGCTCTACCGTTAGCCAGCCCATCGCATTCACCGCAATAAAGGTCGATGCAAAAAACAGGGCCATGATTCCCATGAGTTTAAAAAGTGATGACATAAATCCTCCTTACGGATAGCGGATGGTGATTTCGTGGGGAGAGGTGATGCTTGCGGCTTCAAGCTGTGCACTGGAAAAACTTGGCGCTTTGAATGTGATTCGCGCACCGTTGGAGAAACCCAAACCTTCTTTGGGCCAGACACCTGTCCAGTTCTTGGTGACTTTCCCGTCCTCGTCTTCGTCGTGTAGAACCTTGACAGCAAACTGCGTTGGCACATTTTCGAAGGTGACGTTCCGCTCTGCTTTGTCAGCGGTGTAACTAACGATCCTTAGCGCTTTGTCGTGCTTCTTTGGAAAACCGTCTTCACCAAATAGCATCACCAACACATTTCCTGGCCTTGTTGTATCTATCCCCTTCACAACGATGTCTACGCTGTTTTCTGTCGCCGTTGCAGTCATTGAAATCACTCCCCAAATAAATCCCAGCCAACTGTGTTTTGTGGTCATTTATGACGCCTTCAGTAGTTTGCGTGCGGCAAAAGGTGCCAGAGCATTCAGCACCCGTAAAAAACGGGTCGCACCAATGTCGAAGTCGTCCTCGCCTTTTTCTATACCAGCGATAATTTCAGCGGCGGCCACATCCGATGAGATTTTGTTCTTGCCCCTGCCTTTAGTCATTGCGGTATCTACCAGAGGCAAAAAAGCCTGTTGTACGCCAACAACGGAGCCTTCCAGTTGATAGCGCAAACTCTGGGAGAAGATGTTGAGTGCACCTTTCGTTGCGCAATAGACCGCAGAAGATGCCTTTGGCACTAATCCGAGTGCAGAATTAATGTTGATGACGCGAGACGATTCCGATGCAAGAAGCGCAGGCAATAAGCCATGAATTAGCGCGCAAACAGAGGTGAAGTTGGTATCGACTTCCGTTTTCACCGTATCGAATGTGAACGCCTCATCAGTGAATTTCGGCATAAACTGGGCCGCAGCGTTATTGATGAGCAAATCTATTTCGGGTTTCGCGGAGGCAATAGATTGGGCGATGAGATGAGCCTGATTCACATCAGCCAAATCAACCTGAAAAGTGATGATGGAAGGCCATTTTTTCTTCAATGTGCTGAGTTTCTCTGCATCCCGCCCAAGCACTATCAGTTGGTTATCGCCAACGAGTTGTTCAACTAACTGGCGGCCAATGCCGGACGTCCCACCAGTAAGCACAATGGTTCTATTGAGTAGTTTCATCCTGACTCCCTTTTTCGACAGTTCGGGAGTCAGCTTATTGGGAAGGGGCAGCTAACACTTTAACAAGAGTTAAAACCACCAAATTTCTTCTTTTTTACTGGCGCTGATAAGCGTTTTGGACGCCGAGTTTGGCGCGGATGCGAGAGAGTGAGACTTCAGTGATGCCAAGGTAGGACGCGATATGATAGTTGGGTAGCGATTGCGATAATTCAGGGCAGGATTCGACAAACTGAATATAGAGCTCGGTCGGCGACAACATCAGCAAATCAGCTTCCCTCGCCTCTTTTTTTAGGGCCAATGCGGTCACCATCTGTAGGAAGACATCTTTCCATCCCGGTGTTGACTCACTCAAGCTTCTCAATGCCTTCACAGGCACTTCGAAACAAACTGCATCGGTTAGCACTTCACAGCCAAAGCGCGCAGGCAGCCCTCTTGCGAAAGACGATAAACACGCAGACACCTCGCCCTGTTGGAGAAAAGACTTGTTACGTCGGTTGCCGTCTGGCGTGAGATAGAAATTGCACAAGGTGCCCGCACAAACAAACCCTACTTTGTCGACAACATCTCCGGCGCTGAACAGGACATCCCCCTTGCTGTAAAGCTTGAGTTTTCCCTGATTGATAAAAGACTGCCATTCGTCATCGCTCAGAGCAAAATGCTGTCTGAAGCCCGCTTCAAATTGCGCCAGTATCTGCTTTCCTTCCATCCACCTTTCCGTTCTTTATCGGTTTACCATCGGCTAATTCATTACGTATTACAGCGAGTTGCAGATCTTACCTATCCCAATAAGGCGTGCCTTCAAATCGGGTGACCAGGAAATCAATCAAGGTTCTGACTCGGCGTGATAAATGCCGTGTTTGTGGGTAAATCGCGTAGGCGTTGAGTTCACCAAACGCATAGCCGGGAAGCACCACTTCTAGACGCCCTTCCCTGATGGCTTGATGGACAACAAATGTTGGCAAGTGGGCTATGCCCATCCCTTTTTCTGCCGCGGAATGCAGAAACTCCCCGCTGCTCCCCTTCAATGCGGGCTTAATCTTCACTTTTTGCAGCTTTCCTTCCGGTGTGTTTAGCCTCCAATGACTGGCATCTTTGCTTAGGCTGTAGACCAGTGCTTGATGATGACTTAGATCGGAAAGGGATTCAGGAGAGCCATGTGTTTGTAGGTATTCTGGGCTGGCACAAAGCACGTGCCGAACTGTAGCAATTTTTCTGGCGAGCAACGTCGAGTCTGGCAAATCGGCAATACGAATAGCGAGATCGTAGCCTTCCTGAATCAAATCAACCTGCCGATCATTGAAATCCAATTCAAACTCAATTTGCGGGTGTTCTTGAAGAAAGTCGTTAATGGCTGGGCCGATATGTAACACGCCGAATGTTGAGGGAACAGCAACCTTTAACGGCCCTTTCAGTACGCAATGTGCCTGAGAAGTCATTTCCTCGGCTTCACGCAAGTCTTCGAGAATGCGCAGGCAATGCTTGTAATATTCCGTGCCTGTTTCCGTGGCATGCATGGTGCGTGTTGTGCGGTGGAACAGTTGAACATTCAGGTGTTCTTCCAGCTCTTTTAAACGTCGGCTGACTGCAGATTTGGCAATGTTCATGCGGTCTGCTGCACCGCTGATACTGCCAATCTCAACCACCCGCACAAAGGTTTCCATATTGGTGAACTTGTCCATCGCCTCTCCAATTGTTCTCTTTGGGAGAACACTGAGTTACTCAAATTGCTGTTTTTTCTATATCCAAGAATTTCTAGAGTGAACACAAATGGACGACAAGTAAAGGAAAGCAAGATGAAAATAACCAAAACAACAGTGGCAGTGCTTGCTGCGACTTCACTCTTGAGTCTCTCAACGCAAGCTAACGAGCCAGTATGGGATGCCAACAAGGTTCAGCTCGTCGCTGAAAAACTCGATGATGGGGTTTACGCCTATTACCCAACTGATGCCAAAGAGCTGGAAAAGAAAGGCCTACCTGTTGCCACCAGCGGCGGTTTCATTGTGGGTGATGAAGGTGTGCTTGTGATTGACACTACCCTCAACGAACGTCTGAACAAACAGCTACAGGGAATGATTGCCGTTGAGACAAAGAAACCCATCATTTATGCGGTTAACACCAGCTTCCATGGGGACCACTCCTACGGAAACATGTACCTACCGGAAGAAACAAAAATCATCCAACATGAGGTGACTCAAAACTATATCGACAATCATTTTGAGGCAGATACACAGTGGATGATGCAAAGCTTCGGTAAAGGACGCGGCATCGAGGAAATCAAACCAACTGACGCCGATATTCTTGTAGGGAAAGATGGGAAAATAACCATCGATCTCGGTGGCAAAAATGTCGAGATCATGGATTTCGGATTCGCACAGACTGGTGGTGATTTGTTCGTGTGGGAACCTGAATCAAAAACCATGTACACGGGTAACCCAATCGTCACGGTGAAACCTTCACTACCTTGGCTTTTGGATGGTCACCTGCTGGAAACCCTGAGTTCACTTCAGAAAGTGAAAGACTTTCTCCCTGAAGATGCGACCGTAGTGCCAGGCCATGGTTCTCCGATGACGCCCGAAGATATTCAGTGGCACATTGATTATCTGGATGCGATTAAAACCCAAGTACAGCAGGCGATTGATGATGGCTTGTCTCTTGGCGAGACGGTGAAGAAAGTGCAGTTGCCAGAGTTCACCGGTTACGCCCTTCGTGATTGGGTTCATCCAGGTCTGAACGTACCTGCTGCTTACCGCGATTTGTCTAAGCAGCAATAACTTCCAGCGCCTGTTCTAACGACAAACAGCCACTTTTCTGGTGGCTGTTTTGTTAGGTCTTTCCTAAACCATTGCGGCGCAACTCGAAGAATGGGCGCCAGTCTGCCTTGTCTGAATCATCAAGGGGTATCCTTTCGCCAGACAGTATATGGAGAAAGGAAAGGATAATGAGGGGAAAACTCATAGCAATGGTATTGGGTACCTTGGTAGCCACTGGTTGCGTCAATAGAGATGAAATTTATGCCAACCCGCCTCAGGAGTTGATTGACGGTGTCGAGCAACTGATGCCTGCAGCAGCCAAGTTCACCCACGAAGCCGAGGCAGAAGCACTTGAAAAAGGCATTCCATTAACACCGCAACAGGTGCTTATCGCGGAAAAGATGGGTGTAAAACATCCCGAAAAGGTTCGGGTTTATTATGTAGATAAACTGCCTGCACCAACCGACCCGGAGCTACTGGAAATCGCCAAACGCGTGGGTTACACCAACCCTAATATGGCAGGGTACACCTTTGGCTACGGCATTTGGATTCAAAACCGCTACAAATCCCAACGTGATCTACTTCCTCACGAATTAGTGCATGTGATGCAATCAGAGAGAGCAGGACTCACCGCCCAAACCCGCGAGTATCTGATGCAGATGTTTGTTTATGGCTACTACAACGCGCCGATGGAAGTCGAAGCGCTAAAACTCACCTCTCACTATAACTAATCACGACAAAGGGCGCCGTTAAGCGCCCTTTCTACATATAGCCAAACAACCCAAAATCAGCTTCGATTCATCATCAGCAAGTTGCCACCTGACACGCCAAGCACAGCAGCACATCCGCGGTTAAACCAGCGCGCCATTTTAGGCTTACTAAACCATTGGCGAAGATAAATACCGCAGAGCGCATACATAGAAATCGCGACCACTTCCAGCACCAAGAATGTCAAACCCAGAATAAAGAACTGCTGATTGATGGGTGCAGACGGGTCAACAAACTGCGGCAGAAACGCAGTAAAAATAAGGATGGCCTTTGGGTTTCCAGCAGCGAGTGCGAACTCTTGTTGAAGCAATGCTTTCACCTTTTTATCTGCTTCTACATCACTTACCGGGCTCGACGTTGACCGCCAAAGTTGGAAAGCGATCCAGAACAGATACATGGCGCCAACTAGCTTTATCGCCAGAAAGACCTTTTCCGATGCGTAGAGGATGACCGCCAAACCAGAGGCGGTTAAAGCAATCATTACCGCAAAGGCCGCTATTCGGCCAAAGCTGGCAACCAGCGCAGGCCGAAAGCCATAACAACGGGCATTATTCATCGCGAGCAGATTGTTTGGCCCCGGCGTCATGTTTAAAGCAAAGCAGGCGGGGATAAACAACAGAAAGGTGATCAGTTCCATTAGTGTGACTTTCCGTGTTTTTGTTGAAATTTCACCCTATCGGGAAGCGCACTGCGCCGTCAACCATTCATAGAAATGATTGGCCACAGGATGATCATCACAGGCGGCGCTTCGATAAAGATAGTATCCACCACTTTCCACCTGATTCACTGAATCGTCCGGCCAAGGCACCAGCTCACCGCGCTCCAAGTAATCCTGCAGGAGGGAACCCCGCCCAACCATCGCTCCCTGCCCGTCCAAGACCGATTGCAGCAATAAAGCATACAAACTGGAACGACGCGTTCGCGCTTGGATACTACTGAACTTGTCTTGCCAAAACCGCCAATCATCATGCCAGTGCATGTCTTGGTAAAAGACGGGATCATCCTTCCCTACATAATTAGGGGCACTAACAGGTAATAGAGTCTCGCTCCATAGCTTTTGCCAGCGCCGGCCAGGATCGTGAAGGAAATAACCCAGCGCAAGATCGGTATCTTCCGGTTGACCAGAAACGGTCGAGACAGCGGTGATTTCCAATTCATGTTCTGGGAAATCATGCTGATAACTTCCCAAACGCTTTTGCAACCAGAACTGAGCAATCGCATGCTGCGTCGACAAGCGAACCGGTCTTAAGTTTCCATGGCGAATCCGTTCGACATTTTCCTCAAAACCTTTGAGCGCTTGCTTAACCAGCACTAAAAATTCTTTGCCTTTGGGAGTGAGTGAAACACCTTTTCCGTGCCTTGCGAACAAAGAGACGGCTAAATGACTTTCGAGCTTTTTGACCTGATACGCCACTGCAGATGCAGTCAGGAATAGCTCTTCGCCAGCTCTTGCAAAACTTTCATGTTCGGCAGCAGCTTCAAAAGCCACCAGCGCATCTAAAGGAGGAAGTTGAGGAAAGCGAACAGAACGCATGAGTTAAGCCCAAAATTATTTTTGCCTTATACAAAAAATAATCCATTTGAGCGAAATGGTCTTCCGCGTTGAGATAGATACATCACGAAACAGAGCAAGGACGGCAAAAATGACATTTCATAAGAAGCCTTGGGTAGCAGAAAGCATCAATGATTACGCACAAGACACCGTAGCCAACATCGGCACCTTAAACGAATCAGGCATCATCGCAGCTATTTATGCGCTTTCCGATGAGAACCGGAACATCCACGAAAGAGAGTGCATCAACCTCAACCCGGCCACCAATATCATGAACCCAAAAGCGGAAGCACTGTTGGCAACAGGTATTGGTACGCGCCCTTCTCTTGGCTATCCCGGCGACAAGTATGAAATGGGACTGGAAGCCATCGAGAAAATCGAGATCATCGCTGCGCAGTTGGCGTGTGATGTTTTCGATGCCAAATTTGCTGAAATCCGCGTCGCCTCTGGCGCAATGGCAAACCTTTACGCCTTTATGGCGACCGCACAACCGGGCGACACCATTCTCGTTCCACCGGCTCCTATCGGTGGTCATGTCACTCACCACAATGCAGGTGCAGCGGGGCTATATGGGCTCAATATTGTCGAAATGAAAGCGGACGCCGAGCACTACACCGTCGACTTAGATGCGCTGAGAGAGCAAGCACACGCCCTCAAACCCAAATTGATCACCATTGGCGGAAGCCTGAATCTATTGCCCCACCCTGTTTCAGACATACGAGCCATTGCCGATGAAGTGGGTGCCAAAGTGCTGTTCGATGCAGCACACCAATGCGGAATCATTGCTGGTAAAAGCTGGCCAAACCCGCTGAATGAAGGCGCTCATCTAATGACCATGAGTACCTACAAAAGCTTGGGTGGACCTCCAGGTGGACTGATTGTGTCGAACGATGCCGAACTAATGGAACGTATTGATGCCATCGCCTTCCCGGGTTTGACCGCGAACTTTGATGCCGCTAAATCTGCCGCACTCGCAGTGTCGCTGCTGGACTGGAAGACGTTCGGCCCGGATTATTCCAATGCCATGATTGAAGCCAATCAAGCGCTGGCTCGTGCATGTCAGGCTGAAGGACTGCCAGTTTTCCGAGTAACTGGCCCGAATGGTCAAACTCCCTCTGAATCTCATCAGTTCGCCATTCAGGCAGCACCTTTCGGTGGTGGGCAAACCATGGCGAAGAAGCTGCGCCAAGCGAATATCCTCACATGCGGAATTGGTCTGCCAATTGAAGCGGTAGAAGGCGACATGAACGGCCTTCGCTTTGGCACACCAGAGATTGTCAGAGCTGGTTTCACTGCGGAGCACATGCCTGAAGTGGCCAAGCATATTGCCGATTCATTGTTAGGCAGAAAGCCTGATGAGGAAATTGCTAAAGCGGTCTCCGCATTTCGCCGAGAGTTTACGACGATGCGTTATGTTCACAGTTAATATTTGCCAGTGTGTTGGGAGAAACTAATTTCTCCCGACGCTTTTCTCTTTTTGGGCAGGTTTGAGGCCTATTCAAAAACGGGGCGGAAAAAACTGCGTTCGTAACTCACGATACAGGCAGTCTCTTCTGCGAACTTGAAAGCCGCTTTGCAGGCTTCATCATCAAACGATTTGGTGCGATACACTTCGTATTCCGCAAGGCTCGGAAACGTGAACAACGCCAGCGCGATATTATTCGCCCCCTCAGAAGGCAGAAAATATCCGTTGTGCTGACCGCCAAACTTGTTCACCAAAGGAATCCACATCTTTGCATATTGCTCGAACTCTGCAGTTTTCGTCGGGTCGATGACATATCTGAGATAACACGTAACCATTTCACTCTCCCTGTTTTTCGTTTTCACCTGTTGCTGGCATTAGCGGTTTTCAGGCGCAATATGTTTAAACTGCTTACCAAATGCTTTGAGTTCATCAATGGTGTAAGGCGTATGCACTCGTTTAGTTGAAGGCAGTTGATGATGAATACTTAACCCTTCACGCCGCACTGTTTTTGGACGGATAGGCCTGGGCATAAATCCACCGCCACAGTTTGGGCAAACGTTAGAAAGAATGTCTTCAACGCAGGTCGCACAGAAAGTGCATTCGTAAGTGCAAATCATCGCCTCGGTTGAATCAGGCGGTAGGTCTTTATCACAGCATTCGCAGTTAGGTCTGATTTCCAGCATGGGCAAATTCCTTTTCATAGAAGTGATGCATCAAAGCAGTCACTTCCATCAAATACTACCGACTGAATTCACCTAAGCCACGGAAAGAAACATCAATTTTTCTGCAGGGTATTGATAAGAAGAATAAAAACCGCAACCCATGACATTCACTTGATGAATTGTAGAGCCATGTATCATTCGTCCAGTTACATTGCTTACCGTATCCGCAAAAACACATTTATCTCATTGAATCAATGAAATGAGTTCCATATAGATGTCACTGCACAGTTTTTAATCATTTGAATGAGAGAAGTGAAATGACAACTGCACCTCCCAACCCAGCAGAACGGATACTCAGTCTCGATGTCATCCGCGGTATCGCGATTCTTGGCATTTTGTTTATGAACATTTTCGCCCAGCAAGCTTTGCCGGCTTTAGCGCTACACGCTCCAGATTGGCAAGGAACGGCGACTGATATGGACATGGCGGTGTATACCTTCCAAGCCATATTCGTTGATGGACGCTTTATGAGCCTGTTCAGTCTGCTATTTGGGGTTGGCTTGGTCATTCAAACGGAGAGTTGGCAGCGCAAACAGCAATCTGCGGGCAAGTGGATTTCACGACGACTGTTCTGGCTTGCTGTGATTGGTTTACTTCATGCAGCTTTCATTTGGCCAGGTGATGTCCTGTTTGTTTATGCCATCACAGGTCTTGTTCTCTTCCGCGCCGCTAACTGGCGAGCACGCACCCAGCTGATTTTGGGTGTTTTCTTCGTTTCATTAGCCGCATTGCTCTTTTTAGCGCTTTCTGCAGCTATTGCATTTGCGCCGCCGGAAGAAACCCCGCCTCCCATTATGGGCACCTACCTTCCCGTTTCTCCAAGCAAAGCAGCCGAACTCATTCAAGCCGCTACTGGCAATTACTTTTTTGAACAGATCCCTTTGCGTTTAGAAATGTATTACCGCGTTTATATATCTGGCTTACCCGTGCTGATGTTCCATGTCGGCGGTTTGATGCTGATTGGTATGGGGCTGTATAAAACAGGTTTCTTCAATTCATCAAAACGTTTAATTATCTGGTGTGTAGTCGGCACTTTAACCGCTTTTGCATCGGTATTTTTAGTGAACTTCAGAAACGAAATTGGCTTCAACGAAGAGCTAGGCCTGACATTGCAGTTGCTCAACATGTCCATGTCTCCGCTCCTTTCGCTGTGCTATGCAAAACTGCTGATTTGGTTGGTGGAAAGACGGTCGGTCATTGTGCAACCTTTCGCAGCCTGTGGGCGCATGGCATTTACGCTATATCTTTCGCAATCATTCATTGCCGTGGCGATTTTCCAGTGGCTACTTCCAGATCTGTACGGCACGCTAAATCGCGCACCATTGATTGGCATCGTTGTGATAATGAGTGTGGTCCAAGTGCTGTTTGCCAACTACTGGCTGAGACATCACCGAATGGGGCCACTTGAGAAGATTTGGAGGCGGTTGGCGCTGGGTAAGAAAATGACCAGTCAGTTGAATCAAGCCAAGGTGTAATTTAAACGGCTAATTCGGATACCGCCGTCAAAGAGATCTTTGCCGGCGGTTGTTTATTGAGGCAAAACTCTAGAGTCAACTGGGCTCCATCAACGCAGAAGGATAATAAACCCCATATAACCACGCCAAATACTTTAAAACTGCGAAATATACCCTCAGCCAGCCACTCAGACGCCAGTAAATTTAACTTAGTTGGTGTCCAATAAAATTAGTCAACACCCAGTGGCAAACAATCCCTTGTCGAGCAAACAAAGTTTCATAAGTTGTTGAGCGCCACTCTCATCATTTAGTGTTTTATCAATACGATTACTAATTAATGAGACAAGGGAATGGGGTTACTTGGAGCACTTTTTATCAGTTTCTCACTAGCAACTTTAGGCTCGAGAGGCGCCATCATTACCATACCAGTATTCGTATACGGTACAGGTATGCCAGAAAAAGAAGCAATCATGTCTTCCCTGGTTGTTGTCGGTATTCTTAGCCTCCTATCCTCACTAAAGAACCCTTTCACCAAAAATATCGACATTCATCTCCTGTTGGCATTCGGTGTACCGAGTGTTCTAGGCGCATTTTCAGGCGCTGAAGTTGCCGTCATCGCTCCTGTTACAGCCCAACTGATTGCTCTGTGTTGTTTGGACACAGGCTTCGCAATCACTTCCCCCAAACACACATTTCACGTTTGTTTGGAGCGCTACTAATGATCATTTCTACCGTTTTTGTATTCAATCAAATATTGTGAGAGGAAAAGATATGCTCTTAACCAGCCAGCAATTCGTCGATGTTATTAAAGGCAAAATCAAAGAAATAACACCAAAGCAGCTCAGCGAAAACGCAGATAACGTTGTCCTCATTGACGTGCGAGAGCCCAACGAATTGGATAGCGGCATTATCTACGGTGCACATGCTATTCCCAGAGGAATACTGGAAATGAATCTCGTGGCACACCTTAATAATATTTTGAAAGTAGAAGATGTCTCTAATGCCCCTATCGTTCTTTACTGTCGTTCAGGCTCACGATCAGCTTTAGCAACAGAGTCTTTAAGGAGAATGGGGTTTAATAACGTGAGCTCACTGAAAGGGGGAATTACCCAATGGTCTTCTGCGGGGTATCCGTTGGTAACGCAAAGTTAATCGGTTTATTCCAACCATTCCCGGTGCGCTTTTTCTGCATCGCCCAGATAATCCAAAATCCAATTCACCGCCGGATTTTCTTTGTCTGAGCGCCATGCAATACAACAAGGGCTTTTGGCCGGGGGCTCTACCAGTGTTTTCTCAACCAGCTCCCCACTTTCTAGATACGGCTGAGCCATATGCGAAGGCATGGCTCCGATCCCTAATCCTGAACGAAAACACTGAATCGCACTGTGCCAGTTGGGTACAGTGAGGCGACGCTGATTATCGAGCAGCCAGGTGGCTCGTTTGGGAAGAATGCGGGAGGTGTCTTCCAGACAAATTGCAGGGTACGCCAGCAATTGTTCATGTCTGAGAGGCTCAGGTTCTGCCGCCAGAGGATGGTCTTTCGAAACCACAAACCGCCAGGTGAGAATACCCATATCGCGATAACTTAGGTTTCCGCTAACTGGCACCGCCGCTGTCGCGCCTATGGCTATGTCTGCCCTATCGTACGCCAGTGCATCCCACACGCCATTGAACACCTCCATGGTCAGCAGTAATTCCACGTCAGGGAAAGCATCGTAGAAGTCCCGAACCAAAGAATCGACACGATCTTCACGCACCACGTTATCCAGTGCCAGAGAGACACTTCGCGTCCAACCGTTGGCAACACGCTGGGTTTGATCGCGTATCTCGTCCATCCGCTTCATCAAATCTCTTGCCTGTTGCACGAAGAACTCGCCAGCGGGCGTGAGTTTGACTGAGCGGTGCAATCGCTCAAATAAATTCACAGCAAGCTTCTCTTCCATCTGCCTGACGGTATAGCTCACCGCACTGGGAACTTTGTGCAATTCTTCGGCTGCAGCGGAAAAGCTACCACGACGCGCAACAGCATCGATAACTTGCAGATCTTGATAGGAAAACATACAAATCAAAATTTTTGAAAGCAATGTGGAAATTTTAGCGTTTCACAGCGCTTTTCGCTAGCAGTAGACTGCGCGCATATTGCAACAACGGATAAGTAAAATGAAAAATACTGTTCCTATGACAACAATGATTTGGTTTGCTGGTCTGAGCATGCTCGGTTTTCTGGCGACTGATATGTACCTGCCCGCTTTTGAAAACATCCGCCTTGAGATGGGTACAACTCAATCCATGATTGGACTTTCGCTGACCGTGTTCCTGTTGGGCATGGCGCTGGGTCAAATCGTTTATGGTCCACTGTCTGACCGCATCGGCCGCATCAAAGTGCTGGTCGGCGGTATGGCGCTATTCAGCGCTGCAACTGCAGCCTGTTTTATGGCTGACAGCATTGAAGTGTTCCTGGCTGCACGTTTTGTACAGGCACTGGGTGCGTGTTCTGCTTCTGTGATTTGGCAAGCGGTAGTTATCGACCGTTACGACAGCAAAACGTCTCAACGTGTGTTCGCTACCATCATGCCATTGGTCGCTTTGTCTCCTGCCCTTGCGCCACTGGCGGGTGCGGCACTGGAATCTCAGTTTGGCTGGCGAAGCATTTTCATCGCACTGGTTGCCTTGGGTGCGGTGCTGGTGATCACGACCTTGCGTCAGACAGAGAGTGCGCCGGCAGTCAACAGCGACGAGAAGCTGGGTGCGAAACTGGTTAGCGATTACAAGAACATCATCAGCTCGCGTAAGTTCGTTGGCAACATGCTGGTATTCGCAGGCTGTTCTGCAGCGTTCTTTGCTTGGCTGACTGGTTCTCCGTTCGTGATGACAGAAATGGGTTACAGCGGCGCTGACATCGGCATGAGCTATGTACCACAAACTATCGCGTTCATTGTCGGTGGTTACAGCTGTCGCGCACTTTTGAACAAGTTTGATGGTTCTGTGCTTCTGCCGTGGTTCGTGGGTCTGTTCATCGCGAGTGTTTCAATCATTTTCGCGGTGTCTTGGCAGACTGATGTGACCAACATCTGGCCGGTACTGATCCCATTCTGCTTCTTGGCAGCGGCGAATGGTGCGATTTACCCAATCGTCGTAAACAAAGCACTGGAAGAGTTCAAAACCTGTAGCGCAACGGCAGCGGGTCTACTGAACTTCCTACAGACAATGATCTGTTTCGTAGCAAGTGGCGTGGTATCTGCATTGGCAATCCACGGTCTGTTGACGGTGTCAGCAGTAATGATGGGTGCTGGCGCAAGTGTGGCGCTGGGTCTGATGCTGAGCTGGAACGCTAACCGCGTAGCGATTGAAGACGCGCCTCAAGCGGCTTAGGAAGCTATCCAATTTAAAATACCGCCTGCGATGACGCAGGCGGTATTTTTGTTTGTAGGGTCTGCTGACCCTAGGTTTTCATCTTACTCTCTGCGTTATTCGTTCCACTCTTTGAAATGCTCGAGCAGGTGGTCGATAGCAAGACGGGCTTTGAGAGGCAAGAATCGGCGATTTTGATACACCACCCACGAAGTAATATTCTTCGTCCAGTAAGGTTCGAGAACAGGCACCAAGCTCCCTTCTTCAACCGCCTTTTGAAAGCTGCTTTTCGGCATATAGCCAACGCCTAGTCCCGCTTTACAAGCTTCAACCATGGCATTCGCATTGTTACACCGGAAACGGCCAGATACCTTTATCGGCATCTCTTTACCATTCCTTTCGAAAAGCCAAGTGTCGTTATTGGTAATGAGGCATGAATGCTTTGCCAATGCTTGAGGATTCTCTGGTTCGCCCTTCGCTGACAGGTATTCTGGCGCAGCAACAGCCATCAAGTTTCTGTTTGCCAGCTTTCGTGCCACCAGCCCGGAATCCTGCAAACGCCCGTAGCGAATGGCAAAATCAAAGCCATCTTCAACAAAATTCACGTGGCGACTACTGAAATCCAACTCAACGGCGAGTTCCGGGTGGAGCTTGGCAAACTCCACCAAAGCAGGCGCGACAAATTGTTCAGCAAAAGAGCCTGCCATACTGATTCGCAACGTTCCCTGCAAATCAAACTGCGCGCCAGTCACCATTTCATTGGCTTGAGAAAGACCACTTACCAACTCTTGGCATTGAAGATAATACTGCTGCCCATTTTCCGTCAGTTTTACGGACCTTGTGGAGCGGGCAAATAACGCCGTTCCCAAGCGCTCTTCCAAACGGGAAACCTGCCGGGATACATGGCTTACAGAACAGTTCAGTCGCCGTGCCGCCTCACTGAATCCCTTTGTGTCAGCCACGGTGACGAACTCAACAATACCTTCAAAACTGAGTGAGCGTTTCTTCATTGATTATTGCCATATAGCAAAGTCGGTTTTCCATATTAATGGATTATCACCTAATTAGCGAAAGTATAGAGTAAATACCCAAACCATCTGCACCCGCTCAAGTTAAAAGGATTACAGCATGAAAAAGATTCTGATCATTGTTACGAATCACGCCACACTTGGAACCACAGACCAGGCAAACGGCACATACGCACCAGAGCTGACTCACGCGCTGGACGTATTTCTAAAAGCTGGCTTTGCCTACGACGTTGCTTCTATCAATGGCGGCGAAGTGCCTTTCTATGGTGAAGATATGGAAGGTGACGACGTTAACAGCCGTGTTTTCAACAACGATGAATTCCAGTCTCGTGTAAAGAACACTATTCCGGTTAGCCAGTTGAATGCCGACGACTATGACGCGATTTTCTACCCAGGTGGTTTTGGTCTGCTTTCTGACCTTGCGCAGCATGCTCCAACGGCAAGTCTTGCAGCCAAGCTTTATGAAAATGGAGGTGTTGTGGGTGCAGTTTGTCACGGCCCTGCGGCTTTGTTGCCAATCACGTTGAGCAATGGTCAGCCGTTGATTGCAGACAAAACAGTGACCGCTTTTACCCGTGAGGAAGAAGTAGATTTCGGCACCATCAAGGATATTCCGTTCTTGCTGGAAGAGTCTTTGACGCGCAAGGCTGCAAAATACAGCAAGATCCAACCTTGGGGCGTTCACGTGATTACTGACGGCAAGTTAGTGACAGGCCAAAACCCTGCGAGTGCACATGGTGTAGGTGAAGCCATGGTTGAGCTTCTGAAATAATCATCACCAAAGGTCAACAGCCCCTAGGAAGCGATTAGCAAAAAAATCAAACGTCAGTGAAGAGCAAAACCACTGCCTGCTCGACACTGGCGTTTACTTTTGCATGCGCTTTGGACTAACTGATTAGGCTTCCCGTTGTCCCACTGCCATGATGACCCTCATGTCTCCCATGCAGAATGGATGGGTGATGGAAACCACATTAAGCCCTGCACTTTCGTAAGCATCTTCAATTTCAGTTGAAGAGAAGCCCACACTGGAGTCCCCCACTTTCTCCCAATCCCACTGAACCAACACACCTTTGTCGGCGAGCAGCATGGTCAGTAATTCAATGGTTTCAGCATAATCAGGGACAAAAGCCAGCGCTGAAGAGGCCACCACCACATCAAAGCGTTTGCCTGATTGGCGACAGTCACGAACAAAATCTTCGTCTACCTCACCCACCACCGTAGTGACATTGCCAAAGCCTTTATCCTCCAACACTTGGACCATTTTGGTGGCAGGATCAATTGCCGTCACTGAAGTGACACGAGGGGCGAGTTGCTCAGTCAGCAATCCGGTACCACAACCGAAATCCAGTACTTGTGCGCCGCGGATCTCGATGACTTCACAAAGGGTGCCGAAAGCTTTCTCTGAAAAGGCAATGACGGCTTCGTTTTCATCCCATCCCGCCGCCAGATCATCCCAGCTTTCGCTCATTTTAGTACCCTTACTACGTAGTGAATCTATGGAAATGGTATGGCATTTTATAAAATGAATCTATTCAGTTGGACCAAAACCCTTTCTAATTTCGACATTTTCATCGGTTCTTATGATTTTTCTCTGGCCCCAAAGCGAAAAAGCCCGCTACTGCGGGCTTTGAATAGACTGAGAAGAGGCTTATGCCATTGGGCCGCCAAACCGGTGGAGGTTCGGGAACACGGTAGACAATCCCGCGTTATTCATTCCTAGCCATTTCACCATGTGCGCAGCATATTGCTCATGGGCGATTTTAGGAATCAGGCGACCTTGACCGTTGTCATCCTGCCCACCGCGGGTAAAGTCTGGGTAAGTGCCGAAGCAAGTCCCCGACGTAGTGCCTCCACCAAACATGAAGTGACCACCACCCCAACCGTGATCGGTTCCCTCGCGCGAATTATCGTGCATCGTGCGGCCAAACTCCGACAAAGTACACGTCAGTACGTTATCAGTGAGCCCTTCCTCATCCAATGTGGCATACAGTGCTGCAATCGCCTCAGAAAACTCTCTCATCAGTTCATCCTGACGACGAACTTGATTGTCATGAGTATCAAAACCACCCAGCGACACATAAAATACCTGGCGGTTATGACCCAATAACTGCGCACCTTCAATCATTTGCTTCACCGCACGCAGCTGCATACCCAGATTGGAGCCTGGAATACGGGTGTCCATTGGGATGGAATCGACAACAGGGCTCATCTGATCCTGCGCGTACATGGCTTGTTTTACCGCTTCGGCATAACCTGCCGTCAGTGGCGAATCATAGTATTGGTTGGCATTGTCTTCGTAACTAGAGCGCATCGCTGCATTTTGAAGCATGTTAAACGACTCAAAACCGTTCTTGTTAACGAAGATCTTGTCAGAATCGTAGGCATCTAACAGGGTATTTGGACCAGTGTGGAACGCGTTCGGCAAGCCACCATAGCTACGCGACAGTACATCCATTGACATACCCAACCAACCGTTTTCACTGTAGTCCTGCCCCATCCAACTGTGCTGCCAAACTTCCTGTTGTTTGTTGTGCGCAAACAGGAAAGGAGGAAGCTCTGCGCGGTCTGCTGCTATATCATCCGAAGTAACTGGAGCAAGAAGTGGACCCACATTCAGGGCGATATTCGCTTTGCCTTGGTTAAAGAGGTGCATCAGGGGTGACATCGCTTTGTGCAGACCAAACTGCACACCATTGGCATCCTTGATATTCAAAGGGTTGATCTGGCTACGCGAAACTAATGTGGAGTTACGTGACGACGCGTACTTATTGTAGTTGGTGCTGTCCAGTGGCAGTACCTGATGGAAAAAATCGTTACCGCCAGCGAGGAAAACGCAAATTAGAGCTTTGTAATCTTCTGCGCCATTCGCTTTTACGCTGAAACTCATTGGAGCGGCAACCGTCGCACCCGCTGCACCCAGAGATTTGATGAAGTGTCTTCTTGTCAGTTTCATGCGCGGTTCTCCTGAACGTGGAAGTATGGTGATGCCAGAGCAATAAACAGTAAACGCTGTACCCATTTGCCCGGGTTCAAGTCCATCCCGTTATAATGCTTACGAAGTTCCTGTTTTAGTGGAGTAGGCATCGCGCCATTGAAAAAGCGTTCTGATGTTTCTTGGATAAAGCCTTCGATATTTTTAGCGGCAATCAATGATTTAAATTCTTCAACATTGATATAAAGCTCTTTAGCCAAAGGCGCGCTTAATTTCTGAAGATTCAGACGAATAAGACCGTAAATAAAGTTGTGAACATAAATAATATGTGACCAGTCAACGATTTGTAGTTCTGGCGCGACCAAATTATTCTCTTTCACTACGCCTTTAGGTGCATAGTCTGGCAAGAAGAAATTAAATACCGACGGTGAACCCAGTGGATATTGATTACAGGTTTTCAAATAAACCAAATCAGTTTCCACCACTGTGCTGCCAGCACCCGGTTTAACATCCAGGGCTCGATATATAGACACCAGAGACAACCAGGGCTCACGTACCTTACTCATAGTCGTCGGTGTTGCGGTGTAAACATCCGGGTCTGTCAAAATGGCCCAAACGACCGCTTTCAGGTCACCCGTCACACCCATACCGTTATCGAGGAATACCTCAGCCACACGGCGAACGTAGTCAGGAGATGG
Organism: Grimontia sp. SpTr1; assembly: GCF_947387585.1. Lineage (NCBI taxonomy): Bacteria > Pseudomonadati > Pseudomonadota > Gammaproteobacteria > Vibrionales > Vibrionaceae > Grimontia > Grimontia sp. SpTr1. The sequence goes on along the minus strand of NZ_CANDOD010000003.1, from coordinate 251,040 downwards.
ATTCGAGGTGGTCATTCGTTGAATCAGACCATGACAGATATTAGGTGCAGTCGATGGATGATGAAGCAACATATCCATGACCTGATCCATTTCCTGCTCTGCTGGCATGTCTTTCGGGAAACGATGCCCCAGCACTGATTTTTCACCGCGGTCATGGTCAACAGCGTTATTCACCATCGGCACCATCAGATCCGCATCCGCGTGGTTCCAACCTGTAAAGACGCGTGCCAGTTCCTGAATATCCTTTTCGGTATAACAAGGAATTGGCTTGCCGTTACCATCCAGATAGTAGGTACCGTCCAGATCACGCTCATAAAGTCCAATTGAAAAGAGTTGCATGATCTCGCGGGCGTAGTTTTCATCAGGGCGGCGACCTGAAGCTGGGTCTCCTTTCTTGTTACCGACCATAGACAGGTATTGCCCCATCACCGGTGACACGGATACATCTTTCAGGAGGTCACGGAAGTTGCCAAACGCATGCTGGCAAAGAAGATCGTTGTAGTTCGCGATAGCTGGCGCATGGTTGGCCAGATTCGGATCTTGATCCGACGCGACGAAGATTTGTGACAACGCATAGGCGACACGTTGGCGAAGTTGGTCTTTAGAGTAGAATGCGACATCCAGCCAGGCTCTTACACGGGTGGACTTTGAAGGTCTCTTCCCGTAGCCCTGCGCCACAAATTGCTTCTGGCATTGCTCTACGTGGGATGTCGTTGGAAGTGCTACTTGTTCATCAAACCAAGTTTTAGCGCGCTTATTTATTAAAATGTTTGCTTCGCCTTTCTTAGGACCGAAAGTCGCGAGATCCAACCAACGCGAAGCATGTGCAAAAGAATCAAACTGCATATCAAATACCCTCAATTTGCCGAGGCAAACGGACCACTCTCCTTTGAGAGGCTGTCCGACTTTAACACCAGGTGTTATGCAAATGAGAATATTCATACTTTTCTAATCAAAAAATGTTTTGGTCTTAATTCTGGACTACATATTCAGAAAATAAATATTTTCTAATAAATGAGCCATGCGTTTATTTGATTTTTTACACCAACATGTTCTATGGGGTTTCATTCCCACAACTGGTTGTTGATAACGAATACAATGAATATTATTGATTAAATTCAATTGTTTTTGACGAGAATTAAGTTGTCATTATTTTTTACAGTCAATCAATATTACTTTAATATTCATTTATTTATATTTGTATTTATCATTAAAAATAGACTAATTAGACATTAATTTTGTCGAATTTCACCGATTCACTGGATCGGAGCCTGAGGTTGAAAAGATATTTGATGGATAGGCGTGGCAGGTAACAGCGGCGTAAATGCATTATTTACATAATTTTCAAAGCCTTCACGATAAAAAGGCGATAATGGATGACCACTTTGCCCTCCTGGAAGCGTCAGAACCCCATTGACTTCGTCTCCAGGCTGAACAATAAGACGTTGAGAAGCACCAAAGGTTCTCCCCTGCACCGCAGGCATAAATCGGTCGCCAAACCCAGTCACGGGAGGCATATCTAAAATACCGCCTAAAATGGGGATTTGCTTGCTGAACGGATGCTGCACCTTTAGCTGATTAACCTCTCCCCATTTCAATGCTTGCAAAGAACCATCGGCATGGCCTGTCATTTCAATCATAAGGGCATCACGCATACCCAAGTAGGCTTGCGTTAGAAAAGCATTCCAACTTTCATAACCAGCAGGTAGCCAAGTCGGAGGCTGTTCCAACATCAGTTGCCAAAGTGCTGGTTCGATCTGCCGTTCAATGAGGGAAAGCGAAAGTTGCTGAGATTCAAGCTTGGTTTCAAGCGGTGCAAATAACGCATCAATAAGTGCATCACGGAATTTTCGCACCAAGGTATAACCAACAGACTCTGCACAGGCGCAGTTATTCCATCTGTTGAGCGCACCGATATCTTCCTGAAAAACGCCGGCATCCTGTTCTAGCACTTCAAGCAAGCGAGCATGCCAGCGTTTTAAGAACACGGCCTCATTGTCCAACTGGATGGCGTAGAAATCTTCAATATCGAAAAGATCTTTTTCCATCAATCTTTGTTTTATTTGTGCACTTCTAGCACCGAGCGCGTATCCACCATTGCCAAAGCGTGGATCCTGCTTGGCACTAACGACACGGCTATTGCCTGTCCAAATTCGATCAGTTTTAGGGTTAATGGAAAAAGGCACATCTGTCGCTTGCTGCCACCAGCGTTGGTCGAATCGCGAAGAGGCTTCCGGCCTCGAGAGCGGTTTGCGTCTATCAGGTAGGGCTCCCGTCGCCTGCCAAGCGATATTGCCGGCAGAGTCAGCCACCACTAGATTCTGTAAGGGTATGCCTGTGTTTTTACTGACCCCCAAAGCTTCCTGAACCGTTTTTGCCTGTTCCAGTTTCATCAGGTTCAAATTGACGGCATAGTCTCGGTGCGCCACCCAACTCAAGGCATATTTAAGGCCATTTATCACCTTAACTGGCCCATACTGACTTTGCTCAAGTAGGTACTTGTGTTCCCCTTCTTTTAGGGGAATGGTTTCTGTTTCCAGCGTCGTTTTCTCTTTGGGGCTCAACAGATACCAGTCCGCCGTATCCATATATCCATTGGTAAAGCCCCAGGCCACATGACCATTTGTTCCTACCACGACGGCAGGTGCACCCGGCAAACTGACTCCCGTAATTTGGGTTAGGTCATCACCGGACAGGAGATTGATTTGGGTGCGATACCAGATAATGGGCACATTCAAACCGAGGTGCATGTCATCAGAAAGCATGGCTTTGCCATTTCGGGTTAAAGAACCGTGTACCGCCCAGTTGTTACTCCCCACCGCCTGCGGCTTTTCTATTGTGATCTGCTGGGCATTCGCCAATAAAGATGGGTTCAAGTCTGGAACAGACAGGGGCTTTATTGTGGTGGTTGAGCTATCCAATGCAGCCTGAAACGGCGAAGGTTGAAGAATGAAACGGGCGATTTCGTCACCAAAATTGTTGTGTAGCGCGTCGATCAGTAGATCACGTTCGAGGCTTCTTCCCTGCAAGTCCAGATACATACTGAAGATTGCCAATACCGAATCTTCTGGTTTCCATGGCAATGGTTGTGTTTGAGTGACCAGATATTCAAAGGACGGTAGTGAAAGCTGGGCTAATGCATCATTCACGCCATTGGCGTAGGTTTCTAACGTTAGCTGATCTTCTTTTGACAGTTGTTTAAAAGCGGCTTCACTTCGTTTGCGGAACTGATGGAAACGACGGTTTTCATCTATAGGCAATGCCGCCTCTCCAAACAAAGCAGACAATTCCCCTGCTGCGTTTCTTCTGAGCAGATCCATCTGGAAGAAGCGATCTTGCCCATGGGCATATCCAAGCGCATAGGAGGCATCAAGACGGTTTTCGGCGATAATAATAGCGGTGCCCAATTCATCGCGCTGCAGATGAACTGTATCGCTCACGCTGTTTGAAGAGGCAGTACCAGAGAGTGTTGGAAGGCTGAGCGTCAGCGCACCGTAAAACACGGCGGTCGCGAGCAGTGCCAAAACTACAGCACTGTAAATGACAAATCTAATTGCCTTCAGCATCCGTCTTCCATGAATCCTTAGTTTTTAGAATGTAGTCAACACTGACTGGTTTATTAGACTAATTGAACAGCGTGCAAGCGCATGACTGCCATTTCAACACATTGAGGGCGCTGAAAAAATAACCACCCAAGCAAAAGCGGCCACAAACGTGACCGCCAAGCCGAATTTCTTACAACTTGTCGCTTAACTGTGACTATGGAGACCTATCAAGTTCCCTTCACTGTCACGAAGCTTTGCGAAAAAACCAAAGTTTTCACCAATTGCTGTTTTCGGAACAACGACAGATCCTTCCTTTACGCGGCTTAATACATCTTTAATGCTTTCTACCCCAAAGTAGACAGTGGTCGCTGAAGCGCCGGGCTCACCCAAGATCAATGCACCCGTCGCGCCATAGGCTGTTTCTTTTTCTACGGGGAACCACGCCATTTGCTGCCCGCCCACTTCCTGTTTACTTAGCGTCATACCCAAAGTGGCTTCGTAAAATGCCTTTGCTCTATCCATTTATACCCAAACAACCCAACAGGGTTCATCTTCCTTTCTCCTTCTGTGTTTTCTTGAAATCTAGCTGATGATTATCTTTCTGGCTGAAAAAGAGAGGGATAAAAAAACGCCCCCTTAAATAAGGAGGCGTTTTTATCAAAGTCAGGACGAATACCTGTTACAGATGCTCACCTGTACGCAGTGATGCAATGCGCTTATCCAATGGAGGGTGAGTCATGAACAATTCGCTCAGCGACTTCTTGCCATTGATACCGAAAGCCATCATAGAACCTTCAAGGCGGCTCTCATGGCTCACTTTCAGGCGCTCCAGCGCTGCAATCATTTTCTCTTTACCTACCAGCTTGGCAGCACCAGCATCCGCTTTGAACTCGCGATGGCGGCTGAACCACATGGTCAGGATGCTTGCCAGCAGGCCAAACACGATTTCCAGAATAGAAGATACGATGAAGTAAGTGATAAAACTGCCGCCACCTTCACCCTCTTCATCACTGTTGTTTACACCACTAATGGCGCCAGCAATAAGGCGGGAAATGAAGATAACGAAGGTGTTCACGACACCTTGCATCAGAGTCATAGTCACCATATCGCCATTTGCGATGTGGCTGACTTCGTGCGCCAGAACTGCTTCAGCTTCATCACGTGTCATGTTTTCCAGCAGACCGCTGGAAACCGCAACCAGAGAATCATCGCGCTTCGCGCCTGTCGCGAAAGCATTGATGTCGTCCGAGTAGTAAACAGCAACCGTTGGCATACCAATGCCTGCTTGCTGTGCCTGACGACTCACTGTGCTCATCAGCCAGTGCTCAGTTTCGTTACGTGGGTGTTCGATAACTTGGCCGCGCACTGAACGTAGTGCCATAGATTTCGACATCATCAGCGAAATCAGTGAGCCACCAAAACCGAACAATGCTGCCATCACCAATAGTCCAGACAAGCTGCCTGGTTGAAGACCGGTAACGGCATATACGATGTTTAGTACGATGCTGAAGACAAACAGTACAGCAAGGTTTGTCATCAGAAATAATGCGATGCGTTTCATTGCGTCAATATTCTCCGAATCATGAAAGCGTATTACTCAAGCTACCTCAAGTCGCTGATCACAGTGACCTCAGCTAGCTTGGGTATACAGTTCGAATAGTAGGGTCGAAATGTGGAAAAACAAGCCTGTGTAACAATTTAAAACACAAATCACAGAAATTTGTTGTTTTTGTTCTCTTGGTCAGAGGGTTAAAAGAAAAACCATTCACTCGTACAGGACCTTGAAGCCAAAGCATTCATCTAAGTCATGTGCTTTGGAATGGGTCAGCTCTGTACACTCTGCTTTGGATTGACATCTCCATCACTCGTTATTTGCGAGGGAGCACAGTTTAAAACGCAAGTTCTTGCAAACATACGCCGTATGCTATTTTTTAAGCGTGCGTAAAACAGGTAACAGATAGAGGATGTTCGACTAGGGTATTAGACTTTTGTCGAGTTGTATTTGTCGCCAGAGAGGAATAACGTACGCATAAGGATGAAATGCTAAAAGGCATACATTGTGGCCCAGCAGGGACGCGATTCTAAGGAGAGAGAATCATGGCTGACAAAGAAAACTATCGTATGGCGATCGATATCCTTTGCTGTCACTTGGGAATGAGCTTTGACGAAGCTTGTGCCGAGTTGGGGCTTGCCGACGATGAGAATCAAAAGCTCAAAGAAGTGTCCGATGTTCAGCAATCACTGATGGGCTTGCTGCCGGAAGATAGCAAATAAGCACAAAACCAAGTTCCAAAAAAAGCCAGCTTTAAGCTGGCTTTTCTTTTGGTTACAACCCCAGTGGTGCGATGTCGATGTAACCACTCAAGTCACGCGACTTGATAGATGGCATGTAAGGAATCTCACCCAGCTTAGGCACTTTCAAGTGATGTTCCAGCGTCTTAACGATATCGCCGTAGTGCTCTGTTCCCGGGTTAACGCGGTTCGCGACCCAGCCAACGATTTCCATGCCATCTCGGCGAATCGCTTCAGCGGTAAGATAAGCGTGATTTAAACAACCCAGCTTAATACCAACAACAAGAATCACGGGTAGTTTCTCACCCACAACCCAGTCTGCCAGCGTAGTGTCATAAGTAACAGGCACTCGCCAGCCGCCAGCACCTTCTACCAATGTGAATTCCGATCTCGCTTGAAGATTCTTCAATCCATCCGTTAGAAGACTAAAGTCGACCGTTTCATTTTCCAATTCAGCAGCAATATGCGGTGAACAAGCCGCATGCAACAGACAAGGATTCACATCCGCGTAGCTAACTTCTACTGTCGTACATTCGCGCAGGCGAATGGCGTCTGAGTTCATTGGGCCTTGTTCTGTTTCCTTACTGCCTGCGGCGACTGGTTTGTATCCAGCCACGCTGTAACCAGCCTTGGAGACAGCCTGCATAACCGCCATTGAAGCGACAGTTTTTCCTACTTCAGTATCCGTACCTGTGACGAAAAAGCTTTTATTCATTTGTTATAGCTCCAAAGCAAACCTGATACGTAGCGGGAACGGTACCATCTGCACACCGGAAAACGCCGTAAGCGTTTTCCAATTCGTTGAAGGTACGTTTGCCAACTAGACCCGCACTTCTTCCCTCTTGAAGATGCGTTGCGCCGATCCCTTTTAGGTCTCTCATTAGCGCCAACGCCGAGGGGTAATACTCCGTAATCGGCTTACATTCTATGTGGTAGTGGTTGCAGTGAGCTTGAGCGAGCGCAATGTTTACCTGCTTGTGTGATAAAAAGGTATTAACGTGAGACTGCCCGTTCACTTGACGCCATGATTGCTTCAGCTCTTCCAGCGAACCTTCTAACAAGGTCGTAAAGAGGATTTTGCCTCCTGGCTTCACGACTCTTTTTAACTCATTCAAAGGGACAGAAAGGTCATGACACCATTGCAATGCCAATGAACTGAAAGCGATATCAACACTGTTATCTGCCAATGGCAGCGCTTCGGCATCGGCGGAGACATAGTCCACGCAGTCTCCGCAACGTGACCTCGCCTGCTCAAGCATCTTGTCGGAAAGATCGAGCGCAATCATGTTTGCGCCCTGCTCCAGTATTTGTTTGGTGAAATAGCCAGTGCCGCAGCCCAAATCAAGGACAGTCTTACCTTGCCAATCCGTGTTCATGTCCATCAACAGATGGCCAACACGTCGCTGAAATGAAGCGCTGTTGTCATACGTTTTTGCCGCACGGCCGAAGGCGTCCTTGATGGCTTTCTTTTCGTCATTCAGCATGGTGAATGCGCCTTGCTGAAAATCGATAGCCTGACTCATGATGCCTCCTGCAAAATCTGGCGCAGTGTCGCTACTAACTCTTTCACTTGCGATTCGCTTTGGTTGACTGACAACGTGATTCGAAGACGGGAAGAGTTTGCTGGCACTGTCGGTGGACGAATCGCCCCCGTCCAAAACCCGGATGCTTTAAGGGATGTTGCTGCAATTTGCATACGTTCTACATCGCCTAGTACAACGGGTTTGATTGGCGTTATCGTAGGAATGACTTCTGAGGCGTCAGCTAACGAAGAATGAAAAAGCTCAGAGAGCGATGCGAGTTTCTCACGCCGCCAGGATTGTGTGCTGATGATCTCGACCGCCTTTGTTAAAGCATGCGCCTGAGCAGGCGGCATCGCGGTTGAATACACGTAGTGACGGGCAAACTGTGTCAAATAATCATGGACACTCTCGCTGCAAAGTACAGCCGCGCCCATCATCCCGAAGGCTTTACCAAAGGTCACGATCAGTATGTCAGGTTTAATACCGGCATGATCGCAACTACCCCGACCATCTTCGCCAAGAATCCCACAGCCATGGGCATCGTCCACCATCAGCCATGAACCGTGAGCTTCACATTGTGCTTTCACATCAGCCAGTGGTGACAGGTCACCATCCATACTGAATACGCCTTCTGTGACTGTCAGCATTGGACTTCCCGCTTTCTGGAGAAGCACGCCAAGTTTAGTCACATCGTTATGGGGAAAGCGTTTCATAGTGGCTTCAGACAGCATGCCCGCTTCCATTAAAGAGGCATGATTAAGCTTGTCTTGAAGCAGCAAATCTCCCTTTTCTAGTAAAGAGAAAATCACCGCCTGATTGGCAGAGAAACCACTGTTAAACAATATCGCCCGATCAAAGCCCAACCAATCGCAAAGCTGGTCTTCCAAGAACTGGTGAGCTTTAGAGAAGCCGGTTACCAACGGAGAAGCTGTGCTTCCTGCGCCGTAAAGGGAAAGCCCTTCTTGCCAGGCTTTGATGAGGGATGCGTCCTGAGCGAGGCCAAGGTAATCGTTGCCCGAGAAGTTGGCGAACTGGCGATTATCGCTGTCCGTAATCAGTCCGTCTTGGTGGCTGAATGCAGCCACCTGACGGTGAAGGCGTTGTTGCCGCCGCGCTTCGAGCCTCTGCTCGATACGGCTTTGCAGCTGGCATTGTTCACGCATTGTCGAAGCGCGCTCCTAAACGTTCGCTTCGTAGAAGAGATCGTCTTTGCCCGGACGAGAAGCTACGCGTTCTGCTACTTGAGTCAACAGCGTTTCTTCCTGAACCTGATCCGGTTTTTGGACAGCCTGCTCGCTGTTAATGCCCAGCTTCTTGAAGAGCATCATATCTGAGTCTTCATCTGGGTTTGGCGTGGTCAGCAGCTTGCAACCGTAGAAAATCGAGTTCGCGCCCGCCATAAAACACATGGCCTGCATCTGCTCGTTCATGTTTTCACGGCCTGCAGACAGGCGAACAGCAGACTTCGGCATCATAATACGCGCAACGGCGACAATACGAACGAAGTCAAAAGGCTCAACATCGTCGACACTTTCCATTGGCGTGCCTTTGACCTTAACAAGCATGTTAATTGGCACACTTTCTGGGTGATGTGGAAGGTTCGCCAGCTCGACAAGCAGACCAGCGCGGTCTTGTTTGCTCTCGCCAAGGCCGATGATGCCGCCGGAACACACCTTCATGCCCGCTCCGCGAACATGAGATAACGTGTCCAGACGATCCTGGAATGTACGGGTAGTAATTATGTTGCCGTAGTGCTCGCGTGAGGTATCCAGGTTGTGGTTGTAGTAATCCAAACCCGCTCCCGCAAGTTCGTTCGCTTGGTCCGGACTCAGCATGCCAAGTGTCATACAGGTTTCAAGGCCCATACCCTTCACACCTTTGATCATGTCTTTCAGATACGGCATGTCACGCTCTTTAGGGTTTTTCCACGCTGCACCCATGCAGAAACGCGTCGCACCTGAGTTCTTCGCTTTTTGCGCTGCATCCAGAACACGCTCTACCTCCAACAGACGTTCTTTCTCTACGTCGGTGCGGTAATGTGCGCTCTGGGGGCAGTACTTACAGTCTTCAGGACACGCACCAGTCTTAATGGAAAGCAGTGTGCTGACTTGCACTTGGTTAGCGGGTTGGTACTGTCGGTGAATCTGTTGCGCTTCAAACATCAGATCCATAAAAGGTTTTTCAAAAAGGGCCTGTACTTCCTCGACAGTCCAGTTATGGCGAACGTCCACCTGTCTTTCCTCAAATTGATTAAACGATAACTTGTCCAGTCTAAGGTCGCCCTTTACAATGTCAACAGCAAACACTCTCTATGGTTTACATCTGGATATTTTTTGAGCATGGATATCGCATTCGACCGCAATCACATTTGGCACCCTTATACATCCACCATTAACCCGTTGACGTGTTATCCCGTTAGCCGGGCGGAAGGTGTTCACATTTATCTGGAAGATGGCACCGAGCTTATTGACGGTATGTCGTCTTGGTGGGCAGCGATTCACGGCTACAATCATCCTGCCTTGAATGAAGCTGTTACTTCTCAGCTCGCCAACATGTCTCACGTGATGTTTGGCGGCATCACTCACGAGCCAGCGATCGAATTGTGTAAAAAGCTGGTAGCCTTGACACCGCCTTCGCTAGAGAAAGTATTTCTGTGTGATTCAGGCTCTATTTCTGTGGAAGTCGCACTCAAAATGGCGCTGCAGTATTGGCATTCAAAAGGGGAAAGCCGAGCGAAGTTTTTGACACTTCGCCACGGGTATCACGGCGACAGTTTTGCAGCGATGTCAGTGACAGACCCAGATAACTCAATGCACAAGCTCTATAAAGGCTTTTTACCGGAACATATTTTCGCGGCCTCACCGCAATGCGGTTTCCACGATGAGTGGGACGAAAATGACATTGCCGATTTCAAAGACAAGTTAAAAAGCAATGCAAAGCAAATAGCAGCAGTGATCCTCGAACCTATCGTTCAAGGTGCGGGTGGAATGCGGATTTATCACCCAATCTTTCTAAAGCGCGTCAGAGAACTGTGTGACGAGTTCGGTATTCTTTTAATCTGTGATGAAATCGCTACTGGCTTTGGCCGTACAGGCAAGCTTTTCGCCTGCGAACACGCCGATATCGAACCTGACATTCTCTGTTTGGGTAAAGCTTTAACGGGCGGCTATATGACCATGGCAGCCACCATCACCTCTAAGCATGTAGCAGACACAGTGTGTAGCGGGGAAGCAGGTTGCTTTATGCATGGCCCAACCTTTATGGGAAACCCTCTCGCTAGTGCTGTAGCCAACGCCAGCCTTCAATTACTCCAAGACACGCCCTGGCAGGAAAAAGTGCTCGGTATTGAAGCAAAGCTGGCTGAATTACTTCCAACATTGCTTGAAATGCCGCACGTAAAGGATGTGCGTTGGCTCGGTGCGATTGGTGTGGTGGAAACGCACTCACCCGTCGATGTCGATACCATTCAAAAACACTTCATAAAGAAAGGTGTATGGATTCGTCCGTTTGGCCGATTAGTTTATATCATGCCGCCATACGACATGAGCAGCGAGCAACTTAAGCAACTGGTTGATGCCATTCAAAGCGGACTTGCCGACTATTTCGAGAGTAAAGAGTAAGCGAAGGTGATCTCACACACTGATCTCTCCGTAATTTTGTATGTGATTTTATGGAGGTTTCAATGCACTTAGGTCTTTTTCCGTTACCCCTCTTTTTACTGCCTGGCGGTGTTACCAAGCTAAGGATTTTTGAACCACGCTATGTGCGCTTGGTGAAGGAATCAATGGCGAGCGACAGCGGTTTTGTGCTGGCAATGAAGGACGGAGACGCAATTTGTCGCTTCGGCACACATGTAAAGATCGTCGATTTTGAAACCTTATCAGACGGTTTACTTGGCATCACCATCCGAGGTATCTCCCGTGTCGCTCTGGACAATATCGGCCAGGAAGAAGACGGACTTTGGGTCGGCGATGCCGAAGCGCTTGAGAATTGGGATGAAATTGAAGGCGCTGGCATTCTAGGCGAAGCGTTGGAAAGCGTTTTCGAAGCCCATCCTGAACATGCTTCGCAATACCACGAAGAAAAGCACTTCGATGATATGCTTTGGGTATGCCAACGCTGGTTAGAAATTCTTCCGCTCGCCAACAACCAAAGGCAATGGTTCTTGTCCCAAAAGGATTTAGAAGAAGCCAAACAATTCATTTCTTTACTGCTCACCGAAGAAAAAATTTGATGTACAAGTGATCCAAATTTGAATTTCATTCGTTTCGACTGGTAAGACATTTACAGGACACAATCATCATGGAACTGGTCGAAAGCACTTATAATTCAAGCAACCAGAAACGATCAAACAGTCGGTCATCTATGTCTACACCCACCCCTGAACATTTGGCGGAGTTACTTACGCTCGTTGCGAATAAAAGAGACGATAAGGCTTTCTCAAGCCTCTTCAGTCATTTTGCTCCGAAAATCCGTTCTTACGGCCTTCGCCACTTGAGAGCCGATGGTCAAGCGATGGAGTTGGTTCAGGAAACCATGATTCTGGTATGGCGAAAAGCCCACCTGTATGACGGGACTAAAGGCGGCGCATCGACTTGGGTGTTCACAATCATGCGTAACGTCAGCTTTGACATGCTGAGAAAAGTGAAGAGCAACAGAGAAGATTGTTTGAGTGGCGACATTTGGCCGCTTATTGATGGTGAAGTTGGCGATCAGGAAGACGAAGCCTTGCAAGATCAAATTCAGACGCAATTGCTTTCTTACATTGATTTGTTACCTGACTTACAACAGCAGGTCGTCAGAGGTGTCTATCTGAAACAGCTGACTCATCAAGAGCTCGCAGACCAACTCAATGTACCCCTGGGGACCATCAAATCTAGGTTGAGATTGGGCCTTCAAAAACTGCGTACTCATCTGGAGGTAAATAATGATTAAGTACCATCCGTCTGAAGCACTGCTTGAGGCACATGCAGCGGGTGAATTGCCGGCATCAATGTCCATTGCCGTCGCTGCCCACTGTGAACTGTGTTCATGCTGCGCAGATAAGCTTGCGCACTACGAAGCGAAAGCGGCTGAATCAGCCTTCAGTGATGAAAGCGTTAAGCACACCGAGGCCAACGCAGAGCATGATGCGCTGTTTGCTGAAATTATGGCATCCATCATCAGCGGAGAGAGCGTGCCAATGACAAAAGTATCTGCTTCCCCTTCTACAGAGATTGAGGTGGCAGGTGAACGATACAATCTGCCGACTGCACTGCGCCGATATCATCATTTAGGGTGGAGCTCAATTGGTGCAATCAGCCGAGCAAGGCTGCCTCTCAATGAAGGCGATACCAGAGCAAGCCTGCTTCATATTGGCATGAATGGCAGTGTTCCAAGTCATACTCACAAGGGCATGGAAGTGACGCTATTACTGAGTGGTCATTTCGAAGACGAACACGACAAGTACGTGCCAGGTGATTTCATTGTGTTGGACGGCTCAAACCATCACACCCCGCAAACACACGATGGTTGCCTATGCTACACAGTCGCTGACGCTCCACTCCACTTCACAAAAGGCGTTAGTCAGTTGCTTAACACTATTGGACGCGTTATTTATTAGTCCGATACGCACCAAGCTCAGTATGATGTTTACCACCAAAGCGCCCTCAAGGGCGCTTTTTTATTAAGCCAATTAACAACTAAACAACAGTTATTTATCCAACACATTACATCACCATATCCACATATAACGTTATATAATCACGCATATGCGATCTGATTGTATATTTTGTGTCATTTATCCCTTTACAGGATGCCAGCCGTCCTGATTTAATCCAACCGCTAACCTCGTGTTAACAGTTTTACCTCAAGCGTGATGACGTTTGAGGCTTTGTCGGTTATGGGGCCCCAAGACCCTTACACAGTGAAGTGAGAATATAATGAAGCAAACACAATCTCCTCTCGCTCGCATTGCCAATACCAGTCTGGTTGTCCAGATTCTGGTTGGTATTATTGCGGGTGTCGCGCTGGCAAGTTTTTCGCCAGAAAGTGCAAAATCCGTCGGTTTCCTCGGTGGGCTTTTCGTCAGTGCGTTAAAAGCCGTTGCTCCGATTCTGGTCTTTATCCTGGTCGCAGCATCTATCGCTAATCAGCGCAAAGGCCAACACACACATCTTCGTCCTATCGTTATCCTTTACCTTGTTGGTACTTTTGCCGCCGCGCTGACCGCGGTGACGATGAGCTTCCTGTTCCCAACGGAACTGACGCTGACAACCTCTGAAACCGCAGTTGCACCGCCAGAAGGTATTGGCCAGGTGATCACTACCCTGCTGTTCAGCATTGTGGATAACCCAATCCACGCTCTGATGAACGGTAACTTTATCGGCATTCTGGCTTGGGCAATCGGCCTGGGCATTGCTCTTCACCACGCCAATGACACCACCAAAACGGTGTTTGGTGACGTTGCAGAAAGCGTCTCTTTCATCGTTCGCAACATCATTAAACTGGCACCGCTGGGCATCTTTGGTCTGGTGGCAAAAACCTTCGCAGAAACTGGCTTTGAAGCACTGATGAGCTATGCGCACTTGCTGGCTGTGCTGTTGGGTAGCATGGCAATTATCGCGCTGGTCGTTAACCCTATTATTGTGTACTTCAAAACCCGCTCAAACCCTTACCCATTGGTGTTCCAGTGCCTGCGTGAAAGCGGTATGACCGCCTTCTTTACGCGAAGCTCCGCTGCGAACATCCCAGTGAACATGCAGCTATGTAACCGTTTGAAGTTGGATAAAGACACTTACTCCGTTTCAATCCCTCTGGGTGCGACCATCAACATGGGCGGTGCGGCGATTACAATCACCGTTCTGACACTGGCTGCCGTTAATACACTGGGTATTCAGGTAGATTTGGCCACCGCACTTCTTCTCAGCATCGTTGCCGCGGTTTCTGCATGTGGCGCATCTGGCGTAGCGGGTGGCTCACTGCTGCTGATTCCTCTGGCTTGTAACCTGTTCGGTATCCCGAACGATGTGGCAATGCAGGTTGTTGCGGTAGGCTTCATCATTGGTGTGGTTCAGGATTCAGCTGAAACCGCACTGAACAGCTCAACAGACGTGGTGTTCACTGCCGCAGCATGTCGTGAAGTTGAACGCAAAGCGGTACTGGAGAAGCTGGTGAAATAGCCTCCAATTCCCTCTCTTTGAGAAAGGCGCTTCGGCGCCTTTTTTGTTGGTTCTCAACTTCGTTTCGGTCAAAGCTTCATCAAGCGTCTATCTTGGTTTACAGAAAGGTTTAGACGTCTAGATAGATAGCTTTCCTTTCCCGAAAATTATCCCTATAATCCCGCCTCATTTTTTGGGAGCCACTTATACCCAAATAATCTGAAGATGCTCGCATTCAGAGGTCATCAATGCGTTCAATTCGAGGCAAATTTCGCGAGGAATAGTCGTTCTATTTCCGTGGAATTTAACGATGAAGTGGGCGCATTGAGGGCCTCCCTTCGGGCGAGTTGACTGACGCCGTGCTCTTTGTTGTTCCTTTTTGATGGAGGTGACTACACCTGCAAAGGAACGCCGCGATCACAACGCCAGTCAAACTCGCTGAATCATGCATCTTCAGGTTATTTGGGTATAAAAATATTTGCATCACGAAGCGTCCTGGCTCGCCTTCGATCAGCCGGGCGTGAAAGGTTATCTATGAATCTCTCTGCAAAAACAGTCGTTATTATTGCCATTGGTGCCGCTCTTTACGGCATCGGTGGCTTGCCCATGTTTGGTATTCCGGTTTTTGCCAACACCACTTTGAAACCCGCCATGGCGATTTTGGCACTTTTCGCTGTGCTGTTTGGCCCAGCCGTTGGCTTTTTCGTTGGTTTCATCGGCCACTGGGTGACTGATCTTTTCGCAGGATGGGGCGTATGGCTGACCTGGGTATTAGGCTCAGGCATTGTGGGCATGATCATCGGGTTATTCCCACTGTTAACCAAAAAACGCCTCAAGTACGGCCATTTCAAACTGCCAGATGTCTTCTTGTTTGCGCTTCTAGCATTGCTCGGCAATGTGATTGGCTACGGCTGCTCAGCCTTCCTTGATACTATTTTGTATGCAGAACCTTTCACCAAGGTATTTATCCAGCTTTGCATCATTGCCGCAGGTAACGCTTTGCTCGTGTCGGTGGTCGGCTACTTCATCCTGCAATCTGTCGCCAAGCGCAACAGCCAGTGTCGTAATCTGACTGAGGCCTGACCATCTCCATGACCATAGAATTTAAAAACTTCAGCTTCCGATACGATGCATTGGTGAACCCAACGCTCAAGGGCATCAACCTTCGCATTGAGAAAGGTGAAAAAGTCCTGATCATCGGGCCAAGTGGCAGCGGTAAATCGACGCTGGGTCAGTGCATCAACGGTTTGATTCCTCATTCCGTAGAAGGCGATGTTTCTGGTGAGCTTTTCATCGGCGGCCAAAACGCCAGTTCGATGTCACTGGTTCAGTACACAGAACAAGTCGGCACCGTTTTGCAGGATACCGACAGCCAGTTTGTTGGCCTAACCGTAGGTGAAGACATCGCATTCGCTCTGGAAAACCAACAGGTTCCGGTTGCTGACATGTACCCTGTTGTGAAAGCCACTGCCAAGATGGTTGAGCTGGAAGCCCTGCTCAACCACGCGCCTCATGATTTGTCAGGCGGCCAGAAGCAACGCGTTTCTCTGGCTGGCGTGCTGGTCGACGATGTCGATGAGCTGTTGTTCGATGAGCCCCTTGCCGCACTTGATCCGAAGACGGGCAAACACACCATTGAAATCATTGATCAGCTGCACCGTGATACCGGCAAAACCATCATCATCATTGAGCATCGTCTGGAAGATGTGCTGACCAAGCATGTTGACCGCGTCATTCTGATGGATAACGGCACCATCGTGGCAGACACCACACCAAATGCGCTGATGATGTCCGGTCTGCTGGAAACACACGGAATTCGCCAACCACTGTATTTCTCTGCGCTCAAACATGCGGGTTGTGAGCTGGCGGAATCAGATTCTCCTGCCTATCTGTCTGCACTACCCGTCGAGAAGTTCAAAGAGTCGCTCCAACATTGGGCAACAGTGAACAACTCTTCTGTTCGCACAGAAAATCAGCAACCTTTGCTAACTGTGGAAGGACTCACCTACTCCTATGACGGTGAGAAAAATGCGCTTGAAGACGTTTCCTTTACTGTTAACCGCGGCGAATTGGTATCCATTCTCGGTAAAAACGGTTCGGGTAAGTCCACCATAACCAAACTGATCATGGGCGTGTTGGAACCAGATGCAGGTAGCATCAGCTTCGACGGTCAGGATTTCAATCAGTTGTCGATTTTTGAGCGAAGCAAGAAAGTCGGTGTGGTGATGCAAAATCCTAATCACATGATCTCCCACCATATGATCATGGATGAAGTGGCATTCGGCCTCAAAAACCAAGGTTTGGATGACAAAGAGGTCGAACGACGCTGTCTTGAAGTGCTTGAATTCTGTGGTCTGAGTAAATATCGCCATTGGCCAGTCGATGCACTGAGCTATGGTCAGAAAAAACGTGTCACCATCGCTTCAATTCTGGTGATGGAACCGGAACTGCTGATTCTGGACGAGCCAACTGCTGGTCAGGATTATCGAAATTACACCGCGATGCTTTCTTTCATCAAACGATTGAATAAAGAACGTGGTGTGACCGTGATGATTATTTCTCATGACCTTCATCTGGTGCTTGAAAACACCACCCGTTCTATCGTGATTGCTGACAGTAAATTGATCGCTGATGCGCCGATGACTGACGTCTTCAGCCAGCCAACACTTTTAGATGCAGCTAACCTGACCACCACCAGCCTATACGAACTGGCAGAGCGGGCAGGTATCACTGACATCAACGGTTTTATGCAGCAGTTTATTGAGACAGAGAACAACGCCAAATGAAAGCATCGAAAATGAAGTTTGGTATCAACTACATTGATACCCAATCCCCGCTTCATGCGCTAAATGGCATCACCAAATTTGCCCTGTTTATGGCTTGGGTCACTGTGGTTCTCACGACCTTCGACCTGCGTATTATTGTTGCAATGGTGCTGCTCGGCCTAGCCTTGCTGAAGATGACGGGCGTGGCTTTTCAGGTTTATAAACCACTTCTGCTGGGTACATTGAGCGTACTCGGCATGAATGCCGTGTTTATGTTTCTGGTTGCGCCCCAACAAGGTTCAGAATGGACAAACACGGCCACTGAGATCATTGCGTTACCGGGTAACTATTCGCTTACTCAGGAAACCCTGTTTTACCTACTCACGGTCACGTTGAAATACTTCAGCATGTTCCCTATCGCACTGGTGTTTGTGTTTACCACTCACCCAACGGAGTTTGCCTCTAGCCTGAATCGCATTGGTGTACCCTACAAGATTGCTTATGCGGTCAGCCTCACGCTTCGTTATCTGCCAGAAGTGAAGAATGATTTCGTCAATATCATGCATGCACAGCAAGCTCGTGGTGTGGATTTCTCAAAGAACGCACCGCTGATGACACGTTTTCGTGGTGTGGCAAAGATTCTGATCCCACTGATTTTTTCCAGCCTGGATCGTGCAGACGAAATCTCTAATGCCATGACACTTCGAGGCTTCGGACGTAATAAATCACGTACTTGGTATAACGAGCGCCCGCTGGCTCTGAAAGACTGGAGCATGCTGGCACTTATCGCTATCTGTGTTGCGCTGGCGCTGACGAAACGCTCGCTCGACAATGGTGTTGTCTGGTACCCGCTATAATACCAATCGTAGTAAATATCTGCTCATCCTAGCTTGTTAAAATACTCGATCACTGCGTTGAAAAATTTGATTGTAGAATAACTACTTATCGAAATTTTTTGCCTTACTCTCGAGCATTTTTCCTGCGCTATTTCTGATCACCTACTTACTGTGATTGGTATAAACAACAAAAGGAGCCAATGGCTCCTTTCTTCATTTTCACTCTTAGAGGCTGTCGACCTTTACCCTTCCAGCACCTTCATCAGCAAATAGCCGTCATACATGGCGCGTTTCACCAGTGCAGCACCTGGCATGGTTGCCTGAGTATAGAAATGGCTTTCTTCCAGCACCAAGTTCTCAAAGTAATGTGGAAGCGTTTGGTTTTGAATACGTTCCATAATGGCTGGGTACAACACAGATTTCGCCTGGTTGAATTCACCGCCAATCAAAATTCGCTCTGGGTTAAACAAGTTCACCACGATGGCAATTGCCTGACCTAGATTGTGTCCGAGCTCAGTGATCACTTTTACCGCAACACCGTCACCCGCTACTGCCGCAGCACAGAGAGAATCAATCGTCAGCGGTTTGTCCTGCAACACGCTTTCATGACCTTGATCCAGTAGTACCTGCGCATCTTCGAGCACTGCTTGTAAACTGGCCACCGTTTCCAGACAACCACTGTTTCCGCAATAGCAGCGTTTGCCGAAAGGCTTAATCTGAATATGGCCTAGTTCGCCAATGTTACCCACTTGGCCTTCAAGCACTTTGCCGTCAATCATGATGCCAGCGCCGACACCGTGGTGGATCGAAATCAGTACTGAGTTTTCAACATCACGCGCATTCCCGAACAGCTTTTCCGCCAATGCCCATGAACGGGTGTCATTACCGATAAAAACAGGCAAGCCTGTCGCACGGTGAATGGCAGGACCCAAAGGCATGTTGTGCACATCATAGTGCGGCATTTGAATCACAATACCTTGCGTACTGTTCACCAAACCGGGCAGGGACACGGCAATGGCAGTGACACGGTCAACCACCTCAGAGTGGGTGGAGAAAAACTGGTTGATATGCTGCTGAATCAGTTCGAGCAGTAAGTCTTGTTCAAGCACCAGAATGTCGTGGCGTTCTTCCACCAAAATGTCACCACCCAACTCGTGGAGTGCCAGCGTCAGGTAGCCACGTCCAAGACGGATAGAAAGGAATTGCCAGCCTTCATTGTTCAACACCAGTCCGATAGCAGGACGTCCACGGCTGACTGGCTCACCGTACTCAGTCTCTTTGACCAAGTGGGCTTCAATCAGCTCACGGGTGATTTTGGTGATACTGGCAGGCGCTAACTGGCTGCGCTTAGAGAGTTCAATTCGGGAGATTGGCCCTAGCTGATCGATCAACTTATATACTGCTCCAGCGTTGTTACGCTTGATGTGATCTATATGTCCTGGCTGGGCGAGGATCATCCCATACTCCCTGTAAAATTCTTGAATAGTGAATTTTTTTACTTTGCGAAGTAATTGTGAAGCGTCATGAGATAATGTCGTGAAGCTCGTCACGAGCTAAATAATTTACCGCATAGATAAAAAGTTCAGATTCCTAAAATCAATAAGTTAGCGCCATTTCAAACGGTAAGAGATGTATCTGCTTATTTCTGGTCAAGACAGTTGCCCCCGAAACTGACATAATCTGCCCCCTTCTTTGAACCAGTGACTGTTTTAGCGGTATGTACAACGTCAACGAAATATTCGAAACCATTCAGGGCGAAGGCACCTTCACCGGCGTACCTTCTGTCTTTGTTCGTCTTCAAGGCTGTCCAGTAGGCTGCCCTTGGTGTGATACGCGCCAGACATGGGATACTCTGCCAGCCGATGAACGTGATTTTGGAACCATTATCGCGAAAAATGGCGATAGTCCATTGTGGACGAAAGTCACTGCCGAAGAAATTCTGACTCATCTGCAAAGCAGTTATCACGCCAAACATGTCGTGATTACTGGAGGCGAGCCATGTATGTTTGATCTGCTCCCTTTAACTTCACTTTTAGAATCAAATGGTTATCGTTGTCAAATCGAAACCAGCGGCACCTACGCAGTAAAAGCCACCTCCAATACCTGGGTCACTGTTTCCCCTAAGATCAACATGCGAGGAAAACTGCCAGTTTTGGGAGAAGCCTTAGCGCGTGCCAACGAGATAAAGCACCCAGTGGGTACAGAAAGTGATATTGAAAAGCTCGAAGAACTACTGAAAGACATTGATTTATCAGATAAAGAAGTTGCACTTCAACCGATCAGCCAAAAAGAACGCGCAACTAAGCTATGCATTGAAACCTGCATCAAGAAAAACTGGCGTCTTTCGATTCAAACACACAAGTATCTGGAAATTGCCTGATATTACTCTCTGAAAAAGGCAGGCAGACTGTTTATTTTTCAAGGCACGAAAAAAGGGCCAATTTGGCCCTTTTTTTATTCAGCTGTTAAAGCAAATTGCTTACTCGCCAGTGTAAATACAGCCCGCTGTACAGGTTTCTTTAATCATAACCTTACTAAGGATTGGCAGTTCTGGTTTTAGCTGATCCCAAATCCACTTCGCCAGCACTTCACTGGTTGGGTTTTCCAGACCTTCAATATCATTCAGGTAGTAATGGTCCAGACGATCATAGATAGGTTTGAATGCTTGCTTGATCTCAGAAAAATCAATCACCCAGCCAGTATGCGGATCCACTTCTCCGGCCACATAAATTCGAACCAGGAAAGAGTGGCCATGCAGACGACCGCACTTATGTCCTTCTGGGACATTCGGCAGTCGGTGTGCCGCTTCAAACATGAATTCTTTAAACAGTTCGGTATGCATTTTTAGCGTTCCTGTGATCGAGTGTTTTTACATTGCGCGGCGATGCTACTCAATAATTGCGTTGAGCTCAAACTGATTCGGCTGCAATAACAATTTCCAAGCGTGCGAGACGACCCATAAATTTTTGTGTTGCAACAATCACACATTAACATCATGGTTAATACTTATTCACATTGTTGAAGCTAAACTATTGATAATAATAACTACATGGAAGTCATCGTTAACAATGCGCCTACCAATAGCGGTAAAAATACTCTTCGTCTTGCTCGGTATATTTTCTGTCGTATTAGCTGTTTCCCTGATCTACCAAACTAATCACCAGAAAACATTTGTTACTGATATTGTCGGAGAGCAAACCTTAGATAAAGCCAGCAATTATTTCGATAGCCTGAACATGATGATGCTGACCGGCACCATCCATCAAAAGGAAGCGCTGAGAAATAAAGTACTGGAACAGAATGGTATTGAAGATGCCCGCGTTATCCGTGCCGATGGCATTACAAGCATCTTCGGCCCCGGAAATCCTAATCAAGCAATTCTCGATAACATAGACCACCGTGCGGTAGCGGGAGAAACCATTGTAGAGCGTGTTACCCGCGATTATGGTCCCGGTATTGTGGTCGCTCTGCCAATGAAAGCCAGCGCAAACTATCGCGGCACCAATTGTATGCAGTGCCACATTGTTCCAGAGGACACTGTTCTTGGCGTCGTGAGGCTGGAATATAACCTGTCCGAACTCTATGAAAGTATCAACGGGGATATGTGGGTCACAGCTGGCATCATGGGAGCCATTACCCTCGGCGGTTTTGCGCTTACTTTCGGCTTCGTTCGCGTCAGTTTGGTTTCGCCTTTGAAGCGAATTTCCCATTTCATGCATCGTTGCAGCGAAGAAAAAAACCTCAGCCAACGTTTGGCCATGCATCGGGACGATGAAATCGGCCAATTGGCAGCCAGTTGCGATACCCTTCTCGACAGCTTTTCTAGCAGCCTGAACCGCGTGAAAGGTACAGCCACGACATTGCTTGAGGAAGCCACAGTGCTGACTAATGTCTCCAGTGAAACCAATCATCTGGTTGAGAATCAACGCCGGGAAACGCAGGAGATGTCTTCGTCTATTGATGAAGTTCAACATCATCAGCATATCGTGGAAGAGAAAACCACCGAGGCAGCAGAACTGAGCCAAAACCTGGCAGAGAGCGCACAACAAGGTCGCAACGTCGCGAATGTTGCAGCGGAGCAGATCCAGCAGTTGGTTCAGGAAGTCGATCAGGTTCGTCATCAAATCCTTGCTGTGAACCAGCAAAGCAAGGAAGTGAACAGCATTCTGGAAGTCATTCGCGGAATTGCAGAACAAACCAACCTTCTTGCCCTTAACGCTGCGATCGAAGCAGCCCGAGCTGGCGAGCAAGGTCGCGGGTTTGCTGTTGTCGCTGACGAAGTAAGAAGTCTTGCCAGTCGCACCCATGATGCGACAGGCGATATTCAGAGCATCATCGAGCAACTGACAGCCGATGCCGAGCGTTCAGCTTCAGCCATCGAGACCACGTGCGAAAACACGGCTCAGCGCTCTGATACCGTCATGCAACTGTCTAACTCATTGGCTCAGATCGCCGAGGAAATCCTGATTGTGAATGCGAACGCCAAAGAGATCAGTCAGGATACGGTGCATCAGGCTGAAATGGCGGATAACCTTCGAGAGCAGGTGGTGACCATTCAGTCCCATGCGGAAGACACGTCAACCAACGCTAACCAGACACAGGCCATCAGCGCGAAGCTGAAAAACCTCGCCGATCAACTCGAGCAACTGATAGATCAGTTCAAATTGGCTTAAGTTGGGTACTAATACATCACTTTTAGGAGGCTGCCCGCCTCCTTTTTCTTTCTACTTATCGAAATTTGCTGGTTTTTTCTTCGATCTCATCGCACCATGAAGCCTCGTTATTACTGCATCTTGAGGTAGCTCAGGTATGCGGGTAAACTTGCCAGTCCTAGTGCGAATTATCCTAGTCCGACGACTCTGAATCGTCGGATATTCTTCAACGGAGTTAGATGCAAATTATGAACTATGTGCCTGTAGCAGACGTCCTGCACGGCAAAGCGGCAGTAGACACAGAAGTCACTGTTCGCGGTTGGATCCGCACACGTCGTGATTCAAAAGCCGGTATTTCTTTCCTTGCCATTTATGACGGCTCTTGTTTTGACCCTATCCAGGCGGTTGTTCCTAATGAGCTGAATAATTACCAGGAAGAAGTATTGCGTCTTACCACAGGCTGCTCTGTAGAAGTTACCGGTAAAGTGGTAGAAAGCCCGGGACAAGGTCAGGCATACGAACTGCAAGCAACTAACGTGAAAGTGGTTGGTTGGGTTGAAGATGCTGACACGTACCCAATGGCGAAAACCCGCCACTCGATTGAGTACCTGCGTGAAGTAGCTCACCTGCGCCCACGCACCAACGTCATTGGCGCGGTAGCACGTGTACGTAACTGTCTGGCACAAGCGATTCACCGCTTCTACCACGAGCAAGGTTACTTCTGGGTATCTGCTCCACTAATCACTGCGTCTGACGCTGAAGGTGCTGGTGAAATGTTCCGCGTTTCTACACTGGACATGGAAAACCTGCCTCGCACTGACAAAGGCGACGTTGATTACAACGAAGATTTCTTCGGTAAAGAAACCTTCCTGACGGTATCAGGTCAGTTGAACGCAGAAGCATACGCGTGCGCAATTAGCAAGGTTTACACCTTCGGCCCAACTTTCCGTGCTGAAAACTCAAACACCAGCCGCCACCTTGCGGAATTCTGGATGGTTGAGCCAGAAGTAGCGTTCGCAGAGTTGGACGATGTAGCAAAGCTGGCAGAAGACATGCTGAAGTTTGTGTTCAAAGCTGTGCTTGAAGAGCGCCGTGACGATATGGAATTCTTTGCTCAGCGTATCGACAAAGAAGCGATCACCCGACTTGAGAAGTTTGTTGATTCTGACTTCGCTCAAGTAGATTACACCGATGCTATCGACATCTTGATCAAATCTGGCAAGAAGTTCGAATTCCCTGTTGAGTGGGGTATCGATCTGGCTTCTGAGCACGAGCGCTTCCTGGCTGAAGAACACTTCAACGCGCCAGTTATCGTTAAAAACTACCCGAAAGACATCAAAGCTTTCTACATGCGTTTGAACGACGACGGCAAAACTGTAGCTGCGATGGACGTTCTGGCACCTGGCATCGGTGAAATCATCGGTGGTGCACAGCGTGAAGAACGTCTGGATGTACTAGACGAGCGTATGCGTGCGATGAACATCGACCCAGAGCACATGAACTGGTATCGCGACCTGCGCCGTTACGGCACTGTGCCACACGCGGGTTTCGGTCTGGGCTTCGAGCGTCTGGTTTCTTACGTGACAGGTATGGGCAACGTTCGTGACGTTATCCCATTCCCACGTACGCCACGTAGCGCAAACTTCTAATCCATTTTGGATGTTTAAAAAGGTCGCGAAAAGCGGCCTTTTTTGTCTGTAATTTTTCTTCATCAGGCACACGAGATTTTCGTCTTCTCTGGCACGTACGACTCCCCTTCTCATGCGTGTTTCAGGATTTTGTGCCACTCCTCCAAAACTTGTCTGTCCCACATCACGCCATTAAGAAAAGATAGAGAAATAGAGGCTTTATTGTCATCCGGCAGCCAAGTGATAGCTAATCGTAAAAAATCCTTAAATTTCCGTTTTATTACCATCAGCCAAATGTTATAAAAAAAGAAAGTTACTAACGCCATGGATGAACGAAGATGTTTGAAAAAATTGCTGCGGCTCCCGCCGACCCTATTCTAGGCCTAACCGAAGAATTCAAAGCCGATGCCCGTGCTGAGAAAATCAATTTGGGTGTAGGTATTTACAAGGATGAATCCGGAAACACCCCTGTTCTGGCAACCGTTAAAAAAGCAGAAGCTGTTCTGCTGGAAAACGAAACCACCAAATCTTATCTGGCGATTCCAGGTACCCCTGAATACGGTCTGGCAGTGCAAAAACTGCTGTTCGGCGCTGACGCTCCAGTAATTGCAGACAAACGTGCACAAACTGCACAAGCTCCGGGTGGTACCGGCGCTCTTCGTCTGGCGGCTGAATTCATTAAACGCCAACTTGGCGACGTGAAAGTTTGGGTGAGCAACCCAACTTGGGCAAACCACAATGGCGTATTCGCTGCAGCAGGTCTGGAAGTCGCGCAATACAGCTACTACAACGCAGAAACTAAAGACATGGACTTCGATGCCATGCTGGCAGATCTCCACACTGCAAGCGCTGGTGATGTTGTCCTTCTGCACGGTTGCTGCCACAACCCAACCGGTATCGACCCAGATGCAGGCCAATGGCAACAACTCGCAGCACTGGTAAAAGAAAAAGGTCTTCTGCCGCTGTTTGACTTTGCATACCAAGGTTTTGCGAAAGGCGTTGAAGAAGATGCTGCAGGTCTGCGTATTTTCACTGAAAGCTGTTCAGAGCTTCTGGTCGCAAGTTCATTCTCGAAAAACTTCGGTCTGTACAATGAGCGTGTTGGTGCATTCACACTGGTCGGTGAATCTGCCGAGCAAGCTGCAGCTGCATTTAGCCAAGTGAAGAGCATTGCGCGTGTTATCTACTCTAACCCACCAGCACACGGTGCTGCGGTTGTGACTGTTATCCTGAACGATGCGGCACTGCGCGCAGAGTGGGAGCAGGAAGTGGCAGATATGCGCGTTCGCATTCAGGCGATGCGCGAGCTGTTCGTAGCGACATTGAAAGAAGAAGGCGTTGACCGTGACTTCAGCTTTATCGAGCGTCAAAACGGCATGTTCTCTTTCTCTGGCCTGACCAAAGAACAAGTGAACCAACTGAAAGAAGAGTTCGGTGTTTACATTGTTGGTTCTGGCCGAATCAGCGTTGCTGGCATGACACGTTCAAACATGGGTCCACTGTGTAAAGCTATTGCCGCTGTTTTGAAGTAATTCAAAATTGCAGCCAAGAAAAAAGCGCCTTTCCGGCGCTTTTTTTGTATTCGTCATTCAGTGTTAGATGCCATGTAGGAATTCTGCGCGCGTCGCTGAGTTGGATTTGAAGATACCACCCAATGCAGTCGTCGTGGTTTCACTTGTGGCGTCCATTACACCGCGTGCTTTCACGCAATAGTGGGTTGCGTTCATATGAACTGCTACGTTATCTGTTTCCAGTAACGTTTGCAGGGCCACGAGGATTTGGCGCGTCAAGCGCTCCTGAACCTGTGGACGTTGAGAGAAGAACCTTACGATACGGTTAATCTTCGATAAACCAATGATCTTGTTCTTTGGCAGATAAGCAACTGTGCACTGCCCATCGATAGTCACCAAGTGGTGCTCGCAGGTGCTGGTCAGCGTAATATTCTTCACTCTTACCATTTCATCACAGCCCATTTTGTTATCGATAACTGTGATTTTTGGGAAGTTAGCGTAATCCAGGCCAGAAAAGACTTCATCGACATACATTTTCGCAATGCGCATTGGTGTTTCAGTCAGGCTATCATCTTCCAAATCAAGATCCATCGCCGTCAGGATTTCACGCATGTGGTATTCGATTTTCTCTTTCTTCTCTTGGGCGGTCATCGGCGACCCAGCCTGCATCGGCGTCTCAATGCCACGTGCTATCAGCGCCTCACGGACTCGTTTTGCAGAATCGCTCAATGCTGTCATAGTCATTCCTCGGATCGTTCCAATGTTATAGTTTTATTTATTACTCGCCTTTTGAGGACAAGGATCAATGTGCTGTCAGAATTTTGAAGCATAACGTTAATAGTAGGAAAATTACACCTCGAAATGCGTGTGGGCATTAGTTTCCGGCTACAAAGTTTGCGATAATACCTTCTTTCTTCTACGAGTTGAGCAGAATACCTCATCATTACAAAGATGCTTGGTTCGTTATTAACGCTCTGTCATCAATCTCGTTGCACCGATTGTGTCCGCCAAAAGTACAAGTCTATATAGAGATCATAGGCTAAGCATGAAAGTTACGTCACATGACCTGACTAACGCAATCGGCTACAGTATTCAAAAAACGAATGAGAGTCTTTATATGGGTTGCTGCGACACGCCGGGATTGATGCCCGTTTCTGAGGCTATTTCTACCCTTCTTGAGAACACAACGCCACTCAGCGAAACAGAAGTGGTTTCTCTTGTTAATGCGCAAAACCGCATCACTGCGGAAGATATCCGCTCACCGCTAAACGTGCCACCTTTCGCTAACTCAGCAATGGATGGTTACGCCCTTCGCACCAGCGATTTGGCCTCGTCTAACACGTTAAGACTGGCTGGGAAATCATTTGCCGGTGTGCCATTTGAAGGCGAATGGCCAACAGGCAGTTGTATCCGCATTATGACTGGTGCAGAAGTACCAGAAGGTGCGGACGCCGTTATCATGCAAGAACAAACGACTGTTGAAGGCGACCAGATCACTTTTACCGCATCAGCCCAGCCACAGCAAAACATCCGCCCGATCGGCGATGATGTAAAAGCGGGTGACGTTGTTATTCCAAAAGGCACGCTGCTAACACCACGCGAAGTGCCAATGCTCGCAACACTGGGCATTGCCGAAGTTACCGTCATACGTCGCCCAAAAGTCGCCTTTTTCTCGACAGGTGATGAATTACGTCAGGTCGGTGAAACACTGGGCAAAGGTGAAATCTACGACAGCAACCGCTATACCATTCGCGCCATGCTAGAGAAGATGCATTGTGAAGCCATTGACCTCGGTGTGATTCCTGATTGTCCCGACCAACTTCGCGAGGCTTTCCTCAAAGCAGCAGCTGAAGCCGATGTCATTGTGACTTCCGGTGGCGTCAGCGTCGGTGAAGCAGATTACACCAAAGACATTCTGGATCAGGAAGGCGAAGTCGGATTCTGGAAAATCGCCATCAAGCCGGGCAAACCTTTTGCCTTCGGCAAAGTGAAAGGCGCCCTCTTCTGCGGTCTGCCAGGCAACCCGGTTTCAGTCCTTGTCACGCTGCACGTTTTGGTTCAGCCTCTATTGGCTAAATTGGCAGGTCATACTCAGTGGCAACCTTCAATTACGCTGAAAGCCAAAGCCGAAACCCGCTTTAAGAAAGCACCAGGCCGAGCAGATTATCAACGTGCCGTTTATCGTACGGATGACAATGGCGATTTACTGGTTTCAACAACGGGCAACCAGGGTTCTGGCGCATTCAGCTCTTTGTCTCTGGCTAACTGCTTTGCCGTACTTGAGCAAGATCGCGGCCATATCGAAGTGGGCGAAACCGTCACCATTGAACCATTTAATGCCGTACTGAACTGAGGAAAAACGTGGATATTCTCTCTCCCGAAGAAGAACTCAGGTATAACCGGCAAATCATTCTGCGTCAGTTTGATTTCGACGGTCAGGAAGCATTAAAAAAAGGCAGTATTCTGGTGTTGGGAGCGGGCGGCCTTGGCTGTGCTGCCACGCAATACCTTGCTGCCGCTGGGGTCGGGAAACTGACGCTTATTGATGACGACAAGGTTGAGCTCTCCAACCTGCAGCGCCAAGTGCTACACAGTGACGACACGATTGGTGAACTGAAAGTGGAATCAGCCGCTGCCAGTCTTCGTAAAATCAACCCACATATCGTGGTAGAAACTATTGCCAAGCGGTTGGACGACGAAACCTTACGTCAGCTCATTCATTCTCACGACTTGGTGATGGATTGCTCCGACAATGTGGAGACCCGCAATCAGTTAAACCGTTTATGCTTTGACGCCAAAAGGCCATTGGTGAGCGGCGCTGCTATTCGGCTCGAAGGACAAATAGCGGTGTTCACCTACGGAGAGGGTGAACCATGCTACCAATGTCTCAGCGCGCTTTTCGGTGACCAGGCGCTGAGCTGTGTTGAGGCCGGAATTCTCAGTCCTGTCGTAGGCATCATTGGTGCTTGTCAGGCCCTAGAGGCTATTAAGCTATTATCAGGCTTTGCGCCTGCGCCAACGGGTAAGGTCATGCTGTACGATGCGATGGCCAGCGAATGGCGCAACTTTAATCTGCCTAAATACCCAACCTGTCCTGTCTGCAATACTTAACATAACCTCATTGATTTGCTGACACTTTTCTCAATATCGACAAATCTCTACTACATTTATAACAGCTTATGCTGTCTTGGCATATCAAGGCAGCGTTAATCCTTTTCAAGGTTTGTTGACCTTAGTATTTCACCGCGGGCGAAGTGATAGGACGATGATAAAAACCGTCTCAATAGTGCTTGTCATACTTGGAATGCTCGCCCTGATTTCGGCGCTGAAATCATCGATCGCTCTATATCGCCGCGACCGTCGCCCTTCCACTTTCAGCTTCATTCCCGTGATGCTTGGTTTCGTGCTGGGCTACGTCATTTTCGCAGCCTTCTTGTCTCGTCAGCCTGAAGCCACCACGATCGAGTTCATTGTTGCGGCGGTCTTTTTTGGCGGGGGTATCTTCTGTGTCATGATCTTTGGTGTCGTCTCCCAAAGCATGGAGCGCATCGCGTTTGCGGAATTTCAACAACGTCACAACGAGTCGCATGACCCACTGACCGGCTTGCCAAACCGTCGGTTTTTGTTGAACACCATTGGACAGCAAGTCATTGACTACAACACTTCTCAACAACACTTTGCCTTGATCATTATTGATATCAATAACTTCAATAACATCAATGAAGTCTTTAGCCACCAAAAAGGTGATGTGTTACTTGCGCAGTTTTCTACCCGACTCAAAGAATTTGTTGAGGATGAAATCTTTCTCGCCCGGTCCAGCGGGAACCGATTCACCATGATTCTGAACGACCCAGAAAATATCAATATTGCCCAATACATCGAGAGTATTCAGAGCTATTTAGACCACCCACTGACTATTAATGACCACGATGTGAATCTGACCAACACAGTGGGTGTCGCGCTGTTCCCGGAACACGGCAGCAACGCTGAAGAGGTCCTTAAGCGCGCTGAAGTCGCCATGTACAACGCCAAACGCATTCAGGCGCCCTACGCTATTTACGAGCCTGCGGCATCCAGCCACTTCTACGATAAAACGGAATTGGCCGCCATGCTTCACAACGCGCTTGAAACCATGGATTTTGAGCTCAATTTCCAACCCGTCATGAACGTACACAATCCGAGCAGCACCACCTTTGAAGCCTTAATACGCTGGCCTTTGGCTGACGGTTACAGTGTCAGACCGGATGACTTTATCCCGCTTGCTGAACAAACCAATGCCATACAAAAAATTACCCATTGGGTCCTGGAAAGCACAGTCGCCCAGCTCGCCGTATGGCGACAGCAATCTATAACGCCGCAGGTTCAGGTCAACCTTTCGGCAAAAGACATTGAAGATGACTCACTCGAACCTTACCTGTCCAAGCTACTCAGCCGTTATGCCATCAACCCTGCCCAACTGACGCTGGAAATCACGGAAACCAGTATGATGCAGAATCCAGCCAAAGCGCGGGCTGTACTGGAGAAAATTAAGAAGTTGGGTGTATCACTGAGTATTGATGATTTCGGAACTGGCTTTTCATCACTGTCTATCCTGAGCAATATGCCAATAGACGAAATCAAAATTGACCGCAGTTTCGTCACCGATCTTCTTTACAGCAGCAACCACGAAGCCATTGTCAGATCAACCATTTACCTTGCCCATAGTCTGGATTGCCGCGTAGTTGCTGAGGGTGTGGAAACCGAAGCCTTGGGTCAATATCTCGTCTCTATTGGTTGCGACAAAATACAGGGCTACTGGTACGGCCGCCCAATGAACCTTGCTCAGACCGATGCCTGGCTAAACGAAGCCTTACTTATCAACTCCCGCGTTGCCAGCCAAAACTAACCGATATTTCTTTCTCTAGAGCCCCAAACCTATTCACCCCAAACATGCCTATCTACTGAATCATACGACTCATATCTAACCCCTTGTCTCGTCATTAATGCTTAATTTTGTTGAAACATGAGTGTCATAAAAGAGACCTAAAGTTGCAATCGTTGACTCATACACGACCTTCGAGAAAGGCAACGATTAAGGAAATCTATAATGAAATCAAAAGTATTCACCGCACTTTGTATGGCTGGCGCACTCGTTGCTCACACTGCTACCGCTCAAGAAACCATCACTGTATCTGGCTCAACGTCTGTAACAGAAGTAATGGAAGTTTTGGCTGAGACTTACCAAACCCAGAACAACAACACCTTTATCGAAGTACAGGGAACAGGCTCTTCTGCTGGCGTAAAAGCCGCCAAGAACGGAACGTCAATGTTCGGCATGGCATCCCGTGAGCTGAAAGATTCAGAAAAAGAATCATCACTGAAAGAAACCGTGATTGCGCGAGACGGTATCGCCGTTGTGGTTAACAACGCAAACACGCTGGACGATCTGACTATCGAAGACATCGCAAAAATCTACCGCGGGGAAGTGCAAAACTGGTCTCAGGTTGGCGGCGAGAACAAGCCAATCGTGGTTGTTACCCGTGACACAGCATCAGGCACCCGTGGCGCATTCGAAGACATCATGGGTCTGAAACGCAAAGTTAACGGCATTAGTGTTTCTGCTATCTCGCAGCACGCTCAGGTAGGTAACGGTAACGGCGTGATCAAAACCATCGTCGCGAACAACCCATTCGCCATCGGTTATATCTCTCTGGGTTCGATCGATGAATCACTGAAAGCCGTGAAAGTGAACGGCGTAGCGCCAACATCTGAAGCAGTCGCAGCCGGCGATTACAAAGTAGCCCGTCCTTTCCTGGTTCTCAGCAAAGATGGCAAACCTTCACCAGCAGCAGATGAATTCCTGAAGTGGGTCGTTTCTTCTGAAGGCCAGAAAATCGTTTCAAACCAAGGCTACGTGCCAGTTAAGTGATCCCCCTTGGCCTGATGGTTTTCATCAGGCCGCTTTTTCAAGAAGTTAAGCATTTCCCTACTGTCATCATGTGACACAAAGGACAGCAATTATGACCATCGCAACCGAACAATCTATCCAAATCCCCGCTGGTAAGCTGGGAACAGGCAAACGCCGAGACTGGCGCGAAGACATCTTTCGCACGCTATTCCTGACAGCCGCAGCGCTGGGCGTGTTGTCTCTCGCGACCATCGGCTTCTTTATTTTCCGTGAAGGCCTCCCTGCTATTCAGGAAGCCGGTGTTACCGGTATCGTCACTGGCTCAGAATGGCTGCCACCAGCCCTTTACGGCATCGCGCCAATGATTGTGGCATCGCTGGCATCAACCGCAGGCGCTGTCGCGCTGGGCGTGCCAGTCGCGGTTCTAACCGCCGTTTTTATCGCGGAAGTTGCCCCAAAATGGCTGGCAAACATCATCCGTCCAGCCGTTGAACTCCTGGCCGGTATCCCATCTGTGGTATACGGCTTCTTCGGTCTGGTGATTATCGTTCCAATGATTCAGGACATCTTCAACGTTCCAGCGGGTAATACACTGCTGGCGGGTATCATCGTTCTCGCTGTCATGATTCTGCCAACGGTTATCGCTGTCTCTGAAACGTCGCTGCGCGCAGTACCAAAGGCCTATAAAGAAGGCTCTTTGGCACTTGGTGCATCGCCGATGTTCACCACCTTCAAGTTGCTGGTTCCTGCAGCGCGCTCAGGCATCATGACGGGCGTCATCCTTGGCATCGCCCGCGCTTTGGGTGAGACCATGGCCATTATCATGGTGATGGGTAATGCGCCTGCTATGCCTAACGGTCTGCTCGAATCAGCACGAACCCTGACCGCCAACATCGCGCTGGAAATGTCATACGCATCAGGTGTCCACGCCAGCGCTCTCTACGCAACAGGTATCGTCCTTCTGGTCTTCATCATGATCCTGAACGCTTCCCTGCTTTACCTTAACCGCGAAAAAGCGAGGTAATCACCATGTTGACCCGTCAAATGAAAGACAAGATTTCACTGGTTACCGTTTGGGCCGCAGCAGCAATGACCGTCGGTTTCCTGTTCTGGATTATCTGGTACATCCTGAGTAATGGCCTGCAATACGTCGATTGGTCATTCATTACCAGCGATTACACCCGTATTGGTGAGCAATCAGGTATCTGGCCGATGATTGTTTCAACCATCTACATGGTGATCGCATCGATCTCTATCGCAGCGCCTATCGGCATCATGACGGCAATCTACTTGACCGAATACGCAAAAGTAGGAAGTCGTCTGGTGAAAGTGATTCGATTTTGTACTGAATCACTGGCGGGTATCCCGTCTATCATTTTCGGCTTGTTCGGTATGACATTCTTTGTCGCCGTGCTCGGCCTTGGATTCTCTATCCTCTCTGGTGCACTGACGCTGAGCATTCTCATCCTGCCAGTGATTATCCGTACCACTGAGGAAGCGCTAATGGCGGTGCCTCAAACCTATCGAGAAGGCTCGTATGGTCTGGGCGCATCGAAGATATACACCATCTGGAAACTGATTCTGCCTAGTGCCATGCCAGGCATCGTGACTTCCATCATTTTGAGTGTTGGTCGCGTCATTGGCGAATCTGCACCGGTATTTCTGACAGCAGGTATGGTCGCACGTATCCCAGAAAGCGTGCTGGATTCAGGCCGTACACTGACCGTACACCTCTACAAATTAACCCAGGAGCTCTACACCATTCACGAATGGAACCAGGCGTATGCCACCGCGACAGTGCTGATTGTTGTCGTGCTGTTTATCAACATGCTGACCAAAATTATCGCCAGCAAATTTAGCAAAGCCACTTACTGAGCCCGGGAGAGAACACAATGATGACTGCAACTGCAATGAACACAGCAAACAAATTCGATATCGAAAACCTGAACCTGTTTTATAACAACGGCGCTAACCACGCACTGAAAGACATCACCCTGCCGATCCCGAGCAAGAAAGTAACGGCGCTGATAGGTCCTTCAGGCTGCGGTAAATCTACCCTACTGCGTTGCCTGAACCGCATGAATGACCTGATTGAAGGGGTTAAGATCAACGGTCGCTTGGAGATGGATCGCGAGAACGTTTACGGTAACATCGACATCGCCAACCTTCGCATCAAGGTGGGCATGGTGTTCCAAAAGCCAAACCCTTTCCCAATGAGCATCTACGACAACGTGGCTTATGGCCTGCGTGCACAAGGCGTGACTGACAAGAAAAAGCTGGATGAAGTGGTAGAGAAAAGCCTGCGTGGTGCAGCGCTTTGGGATGAAGTGAAAGATCGCCTGAAATCTCACGCTTTCGGTCTGTCTGGCGGCCAGCAGCAACGTCTGTGTATCGCCCGTACCATTGCGATGGAGCCAGAAGTGATTCTGATGGACGAACCTACTTCCGCACTTGACCCGATAGCCACCAAGAAAATCGAAGATTTGATGGAAGAGCTTAAGAAGAACTACACCATCGTCATCGTGACGCACTCTATGCAACAAGCTCGTCGTATTTCAGACCGCACCGCCTTCTTCCTGATGGGCGAATTGGTGGAACATGATGAAACTGCCAACCTGTTTGCCAACCCACGTGACGATCGTACCCGTGGTTATGTGAACGGAGATTTTGGTTAAAAACCAACCGTTCAGTACAAGAGCTTCTCATTACTACTATAACAATCGCGATGGATTACTTTGCCCCCGTCTCCCGGGGGCTTTTTTCATACCGCCCTAAAAAACACCCTCTCATAACTTCATGATATTTATAAAATATCGACACTTTGGTTAACAGGTCGTTGAGACAATTCTTAAAACGAACAAACCCTGTCCAAGTTCCGCAATTTAATACCAAATTGACAGATTTCTGACTTGCTAAGCGACTAAGATTCATAATAATCATTGAACCAAGCCAATCAGGCGCTGTCTCTACGTGACGAAATGTAGAAACACTCAGAGATCAATCTGGAGTTAATAATGAAAAAGATGGCAATCGCAATGCTGGTCGCTCCTGCAATTCTGGCGGGCTGTGCAACCAGCACTTCAGGCAAAGGTGACGCAATGGAAGTGTCTCAAGCAAACATGCAGCACCACAACTGGGTTTTGGAAAGCGTTGATGGTCAACCACTGAGCCTGCCAGAAGGTTTTGCAGCACCAAGCTTAGAGATTGGTGAGTCATTCACAGCAAACGGCCATGGCGGCTGTAACCGTTACTTCGGTCAAGGTGAGCTGAAAGGCAGCAAATTCCGCATCGACAAAATGGCTAGCACCATGATGGCGTGTCCTGAGCCTGCAATGAAGTTGGAAGGTGTGATGACCAATGTGCTGAGCGATTGGAGTGATGTTACGCTGACCAAACAGACACTGGTTCTTGAAAACGGCGAGCACGTTCTGACTTTCCAACTGCGTGATTGGGTAAACTAAACCCACACGAAGTGATGAGGACACCTGAAGTCAGGTGTTTCTAACAGCCTCCTCCGGGAGGCTGAATTGTTTCTGGCACATACACCCAGTTATATGTTCCCCTGCCTTCGGCAACAACCTTACCCAGCGCCACCTCTCCGTAAGCCAATACTTTCGCTGCATCGAGAGACTTCGCTTCCTGAACGGTCACACCACCGATAGAAATCGATATGGTTGCCGGGCCTTCCTCTTTGTCAAAAGGCAATCTCAGCTTCTGCACCGCTTCAATGCAGGCTTCCGCCATTGGCGCACCGTCCTTTGTGTTGGGCAAAAGAACTGCAAAGGTTTCACCGCTGTAACGTGCCAGCAAATCACCAGGGCGCTTGAGGGTATCTGATATCGCAGCGCCAATCAGCCGGATAGCCTTATCTCCCGCTACCCTGCCATGTTTAGTGTTGTACTTAGACATTTGATCGATTTCGATGATCATCAGACTGATAAACAGATTGTCTCGCTGACTTCGTCGCACTTCGGCTTCCACAATCAATTTGAAGTAATCCCGGTTGTAATACCCCGTCAGACCATCACTTTTAGAAAGCTTTTCCAGTTTCTTGTTCGCATCACGAAGTTCCCGCGTTTTTTCGTCGACCCGTCTTTGAATCGTCATCGCACGGTATTGCAGCATGTAGAGAAGATAAGCAAGTAAAGAGAAAATCAGTACGCCGATAAAGAAAATCAGATGCGGAACAATACTCATCCGGGAATGAACATAAGACGCCGATGGCGTGCCTCGCAACAACCATTCCCTTCCGGCAAAGAAGATAGGTTCAGACTCATAACGCAGCGCTTCAACGGGCGGTTGGGCCAAATCGACCACGTTGCTGTAAATCACACCGCTTTGCTCAGAAAGCCCTTTGTCCACCAACTCAAGGTTGATCGACTCTTTCACTGTGTTGTTAATGGCCAGATTAAAAATATCGGAGACATCAAACAGTGCCACTAAAAAGCCGCGCAGTGCTTCCTCCCTATCGGCATCCGTTTCCGGATCGCCAAAAAACACCGGTAACAGCATCAGAAATCCGCTGTGATCTTCAAACTCGCGCTTCAAGCGAATAGCTGGCGTGGCAATGGGGACACCGCGATACCAGCTCATTTCCAGTGCATCTTTCATTAACGGGCGGGAAGCAAGATCGAAACCCATGACATTTTGGTTGTTTTCGTAAGGATGAACATAACGAACAGGAAAGTAGCGGCTTCGACTTACCGCAGACACCAGATTGCCCTCCTCACTGAGCTCGACAATCTCAAACAAAGCGAATTCCAATGCCGCTTCCGCTTCATAGAGTTCACGGTCATTTTCGTTGACCACTTCCGCCCACTCCATTGCGTGGATATTGGGGTGTCTGTCCATGACGGCTTGGGAAAGATTGATGAAGGCGTTTTCATTAATGTCTTCATTCATCAGTAACTGGTTTCGAAGGGCGTACATGAGCTCAATGCCAATGTTTAACTCACGCCCGAGGGAGAGAGCCGCATTCTCTACGTCCTTCTGGATTTCGTGTTCGATTGATTGCTGTTCAGACTGATAAAGAGACATGGCGGCCAGGAACGAAAAAAACAGCCCCACAAAGACTGTAAGTATCGTTGAATATAAAACCCGCTTCGCCATCCCTTCATTGTCCTTTTCAAGATGTTAACTAATTGTTGGACATAATCTTAGATCCCGCCAGCATTGGGCGGTCGATACAGCATAACCGCACGTTGAAATACAATAACGCCCGGACCTTTAAAAAGACCCAGACGCATTGTTAATGTTCCGTAAATTTTTTTACTGTGTAGCAGAGCGCAATGTTTTCGCCGCTTCTACCAGGTTAGTCAATGCCGCTTCTACTTCCGTCCAGTTGCGGGTTTTCAAGCCACAATCTGGGTTGACCCACAAACGTTCATCCGGAATGGTTTTGCGTGCTTTTTCTAGCAATCCAACGATGCTTTCCACTGAAGGAATGTTTGGTGAATGTATGTCATAAACGCCAGGACCAATTTCATTTGGATACGCAAAGTCTTCAAATGCCCCAAGCAACTCCATGTCTGAACGAGAGGTTTCGATGGTGATGACATCAGCATCCAGCGCCGCCACAGAATCAATGATGTCGTTGAATTCGCTGTAACACATGTGAGTGTGAATTTGGGTGTCAGACGCCGCACTGGAGGCTGAAATCTTAAACGCGTTGACCGCCCAATCCAGATAGTTTTGCCACTCACTGGCTTTCAGCGGCATCCCTTCACGGATAGCGGGCTCATCAATTTGAATAATTTTGATGCCCGCAGTTTGGAGATCCGCAACTTCATCACGCAATGCTAAAGCGATTTGCTCGGCAATTTGCTGACGTGAAAGATCTTCGCGTGGGAACGTCCACCCCAGAATCGTCACCGGTCCTGTCAGCATGCCTTTGACGGGCTTATCTGATAATGACTGTGCGTAGGCCGCCCACTCAGCAGTGATTGGTGACTCACGGGAAATATCGCCAACGATCACCGCTGGTTTCACGCAACGCGAGCCGTAACTTTGTACCCAACCAAATCGTGTCGCTGCGAAGCCATCGAGATTCTCGGCAAAGTATTCCACCATGTCGTTTCGTTCAGGCTCTCCGTGAACCAAGACGTCCAGTCCCAGCTTTTCCTGACGTTCAATCGCATCTTTGATGTGTTCTTGCATCGCCGCGACGTATTCCGTCTCGGAAAGGGTTCCGGTTTTATAGCCACGACGCTGTTGGCGGATTTCGCCGGTTTGCGGGAAAGAACCGATGGTGGTAGTTGGGAACAGGGGAAGATTCAGGCCCGCCTGCTGTGCTTTGGCGCGTTCCACGTAATTCTCTTCACGCTCAGCCAATGCTGCCGTTATTCCCTTTACTCGTGCCTGTACATCAGGTTTGTTCACCCGCGTGCTCGTCGATCTGGCTTCAATTGCCGCACTGTATTCACGACATTGTGCAATCGCAGACTCGTGACCATTCAGAGCGTTAGCAAGCAAAGTCACTTCGTGGGTTTTCTGCTTGGCGAAAGCCAGCCAGGATTGCACTTCCGGATCGAGATCGGTTTCCTGATCTAAATCTACCGGCGTGTGCAGCAACGAGCAGCTTGTTGATACCCACGCCCTGTCTCCCAGCTTTTCAACCACAGGAGACAGCGAATTAAGCCAGGTATTCAGGTTCGCCTTCCACACATTCCGGCCGTTGATGGCTCCTAAAGAGATGATCCAGTCTTGCGGCACCTGGTTGATGACAGCATTGAGCTGCTGTGGTGCCACACTCAAATCAATATGAAGACCATTCACTTTAAGCTCGGAAATAATGTCCAGCTGCTGTTCTACAGATTCAAAGTAAGTCGTTAGCAGCAGCTTCACATCACCTGCAATCACCTGATACGCGAGTTTATAGGCTTTTCGCCAAGACTCAGGCAGCTCTAATGCCAGAATTGGCTCATCAATTTGCACCCATTCAACGCCTTGTGCTTTGAATTTGGCAAAGATTTGTTGGTAGACAGAAAGCAGACGTGGCAACAGATCTAAGCGGTTAAAACCGGCTTCTTTTTCTTTGCCCAAGTAGAGGTAAGAGATGGGTCCCAGAATGACTGGTTTAACAGTGTGCCCCGCCTTTTGCGCCTCGTTAACCTCATCGAAAATTTGGTTCCAGCTCAGGTTAAACTCATCATCCTTCGTGAATTCAGGAACAATATAGTGGTAATTGGTGTTAAACCATTTCGTCATGTCTGACGCCGCGCAACTGCATCCTGTCGGTGCTTTCCCGCGGGCAATACGAAACAAGGTATCCAAATCTGGATGGCCGCTGCGATGACGTTTCGGGATATGGCCTAAAGTCAGGCTAGTTTGTAGCACCTGATCGTACCAAGCGAAATCACCGACAGTGACAAAAGAAAGGCCCGCGTCCTTTTGTACCTGCCAGTTGTGATGGCGAATTGTCGCGCCAACATCCAGCAATCCTTGTTGATTGATTTCACCTTGCCAGTATTGTTCGAGTGCAAATTTCAGTTCGCGTTTGTTACCGATGCGAGGGTAACCAAGAATATGCGTTGTGGTCATGACTCTTTCCTTATTTTTAGCCGTCCAGATGTTTACATGTCCACATTGATTCATTAGAGTGCATAAAACAAACTCAAATTACTCAAACGGATGTTGAGAAAAATTCATGCTAGAAGTGAAACACTTACGTACTTTGGCGGTACTCAGAGACACGGGCTCTTTGACCTCAACCGCCACACAATTGTGCTTGACTCAATCCGCATTGAGTCATCAACTAAAAGACTTAGAGCAGCGTATCGGCGCGCCTTTGTTTCTTCGTAAAACCCGCCCTGTACGCTTTACCGCTGAAGGTCAGGTACTGCTGAAACTGGCGGATGATGTGCTGCCAAGACTCGCTCAGGCAGAAACTGAGTTGGCCGCTTTGAAGGAAGACGCGCAAGGACGCCTGCACATGGCTATCGAGTGCCATTCCTGTTTCCAATGGCTGATGCCAGCACTCAAAGAGTACAAAATCAGCTGGCCCTTGGTCACACTGGATTTCTCTTCAGGATTTGGCTTTGAACCATTACCAGCGCTGGCCGGTGGTGAACTGGATTTAGTGATCACTTCTGACATTGCGCCTCGCAGCGAAATTCATTACGAAGCGTTGTTTGATTTCGAGATGCGTTTAGTGCTGGCTGACAACCACCCATTGGCGAGTAAAAAGTCCATTGAGCCGGAAGACTTGGCTAACGAAACCTTGCTGACCTATCCGGTTCAGCGTCAGCGAATGGATGTGATTAAGCATTTCCTGCAACCCGCAGGTATCGAGCCCGCGCACTTCAAATCGGCTGACAACACCTTAATGCTTATCCAAATGGTGACCGCAGGCCTTGGTGTAGCAGCACTTCCTAATTGGGCAATCAGCGAGTTTTCTCGACAAGGCTTGGTTGTAGACAGACCTTTAGGGAAGGGATTATGGCGACGCTTATTCGCGGCGGTCAGAAATCAAGAGGCACAACGTCCGTACCTTCAAGCTTTCTTTTCCACCGCCCGTAACCAATGCCACACACACTTGGAAGGCATTAAGCGCGTGTAACTTTAGGGTCTGCTGACCTTTGGGGCTATTTTTGACGAAGCTGGTTCACCAGTGGATCGTAGTAGCACCCCATGGCGTCGATTTTGGCCTGGAACTCTTGTAAATCCAGGTCGAATTGCGACGCCAAATCATCCAGTGAAGAACATTCAAGACGAAGCTTTTCATTCACGATGCCATACATGATGGCGCTATCGAGGTGATCAAGGTTATGTATTTCCATGACGGCAATCCTAAACGCGGACACATAACTAAAGCATAGTTCGGCTGCCGTCCTGCCAGTGTGAATCAAGCAACAAAAAAGGCACTTCACGTGCCTTTTTATTGCTGCTGAGACAGGGATTCCTGAAACCGCTAGATAACGCTCGACAAAGCCACACCGGATGCGCATCCGATCACCAGTAAGGTGACACAAAGCTGTGCGAGATGAGGAGTGGTCTGTCGAACCAAGTGGGAGGTCCACACAATGACACCGGCAATCGCCAGACCCAGACTGGTTATGACTGTCGACACCAGCGATTGAGCCGCTTCCGGCTCCAACATCATGCTTGCCACAGCCAGTGTCACGGCTGTCAACATCACTGCGACAACACCAATCACGGGCAAAATACGGTGGAACGCCTGCAGACGAGAACGCGCTCTAACCAGCAAACAGTGTGCGGTGATTGCTCCTACCAGAAGTACCTGCGATATCATCAATAACGTGGTGATCACGCCCTGCTCAACACTAGCCATCAAAAGTGCCAGCACGCCAAAGGCATTTGAAAGATGCAATAACGGCACGGGTCCCGTTTGACGTGTTTTGCCTGATTTAGAGCGCAGCGAGAAAATGCCGAGGGTAATAAAAGGCAACGCTGAAAATGGCGAGAAAGGAACGGTTAGCGCCCAGCCAACAACCAAGAACCAGAAAGCTTTGTGTAAACGCCCACGCTGCCCCGGACAAATGTCCCCTTTCAGCAGGACTAAGGTTAAAACAGCTTGTGCTCCCAGCACACCCGCAAGCGTCACTGCGCTAAAAATTTCGTACATCTTTTCTTACCCAGATCAATTGAGCGCCGATTATATACCGATTAAAAGCGATATACCCAAATGATCTGAATGAAGCGTCTTCAGATTTTTTAGGTCTAAAACCACACAAAAAGTGTGTAACAACGTTGAGACGCTCACAGTTATTGACGATTATTTTGCAATCAGTCGCACGGATATGTAACTGTTTTTATATAAAGGGTACAAATGTGAACACGCTTCAAAAAAATGGCCTAGTGAAGAGTAAAAAAATCTAGGTGTATTGATGATTTCAACTAACAGGATGACAAGTGCGGGATATGGAATTGTCCTTATCACAGTACAAAACCCAAGTGTTAGAGCTGCTGACTGACCGAACACATGCTGCAGCGTTCAACACAACACGCGCCACCTACCTTCGCACCCGTATTATGGCGCTTTGCTATATTTGGGCGGCGCTCTGTCTGCTTTGGATCCCCATTGACGCGATACTTCTTGAAGACGCTGCTGGCTCCATAGCCATCCTGAGACTGAAGCTTTCTGCTGTGTTGATATTTATTGGCTGGATGACCAGTCTACGCAGCACATTAAGCGCCTGTAGAAATGGCATATTTGCGCTGGTGTTCAGCCTGAACATGTTTTACGTGCTGGCAAACCATATTCTGGGCTACCCACATAGTATTGATGCTTTCAGTTACTGCTATAACCTACTGCCATTCGTGTATGTGGTCATCCTGACCATTCTTCCCCTAACCGCGAAAGAATCAGTCGGCGTGATGCTGATGACGGTGGTTTCACAGATATATGTCGATGTGCAAAGTGGCGCGTTACTCTCTTTCGAAACGCTGGGGCTCTATTGGTTGCAAACCGTGGTCGGCTTCCTGGTAATTTGGGCACAGACCTCCAAGCTTCACATGATGCTAAGGCTCTACCGTCACGCGACGCTCGACCCGCTCACAGGTGTCTACAACCGCCGCATGCTGTTGACACTTGCCCGTCGGGATTTCGAAAACACCCGCACAAAATCTCGACCCTACTCCGTGCTTCTGATGGATTTAGACAGGTTCAAGCGCGTCAATGACAGATACGGACATCACGCGGGTGATTTGGTGCTTCAGGCATTCACCCAAGCCGTGCAGGAAACCCAACGTAAGAGTGATATTTTTGGTCGGTTTGGCGGTGAAGAGTTTATTTTGTTCCTACCACGCTGCAGTGCAGACAACGCACAGTTGGTGGCTGACCGTATCATGACAAGAGTTCGCGATATGGGTATCAAGGTCGACGGCTTTCCTGAACCTTTGAAGGTCACCACCTCAATCGGGATCAGCACCAGCCAGTGTAAAGATGATGACCTGTCCATGATTCTCGAACAGGCAGACCTCGCGCTCTACAAAGCAAAGAATGCTGGCCGTGATCAGAGCAGCACGTTTGATGAGGTGAACGAAGCAGTCGAAGACGGGATAAAGCGCCCGTGGTTGGAATTAGTCAACTAACCCTATTAACAAGGTTCCTGAACAGGGACCTTTTTGTTTTTGGCACCAAGCAGTTGAATCAAAACAATGTTTGCGAACGCGAGTGACAAAGCACCAAAAGTCACAGCGTGCCAACCTCCGATTTCCCAACACCCAATAAGATAGAACCCGCCGAGACTGCCACCCACGTAGTAATGAACCAGATACAATGCCGTTGCAGTCGCTTTCCCTTGCCGCGCTCGACGACTGACCCAACCATAAGCCAGTGAATGGGTGAAAAACGCACCTCCACTGACCACAAGTAA
This sequence comes from Grimontia sp. SpTr1, assembly GCF_947387585.1. Classification (NCBI taxonomy): domain Bacteria; kingdom Pseudomonadati; phylum Pseudomonadota; class Gammaproteobacteria; order Vibrionales; family Vibrionaceae; genus Grimontia; species Grimontia sp. SpTr1. The sequence goes on along the minus strand of NZ_CANDOD010000003.1, from coordinate 207,926 downwards.
GCCAATCACCACCGCAGCCTGATGCTCAATATTGGCAATCAGAACACCCGTTAATGTCACCAAGGTACCAAACGTCATGCCTGAAATAGGTGAATAGCGGTTTGCCCAACGGCCGCTCAATCTCGATGTTAGGGTTCCCGCCAGATAACAGATAAAAATGGCGGAAGCGACACTAACCGGGAGGTTGAAAGGCGCGGCAAGCAGACGAAACGTGGTCACAGAGTAAATATTCACAAACACGGCAAAGTTGATACCGCCGATAACCATCGCCATCCATAAAATCGGATTTCTGATGTGCCTACCTACCATTCTGAATTGTTTAAAAAAGGAATCGTTTGAGGGCACAAACTGGCGCTGAGGAGGCAACAGACAATACACCAATGCCACCCCCAAGACAGTGAATGTCGCCATGGCAGCCACTGCCCCTTGCCATCCAAAGAAATCAGCCAACATACCACCGGAAAGGCGTCCAAAAATGCCCCCTAACGAGTTGGCACTGATATAAGCGCCCACGGCGACCACCAAAGCGGTCGGACTGAATTCATCCGCCATATAAGCAACAGCGACCGCCGCATAACCAGCCAGCGCAATACCCATTAATCCCCGGATAGCAACCAAGCCCCAAAAGGATTCAATCAGAAGCGATAAGACGCCCACCAATGGCATTAACACCAAACTGAACAGCATCACTGGTCGTCGACCGATTTTTTCTGAAATCACCGCCCATGGAATCAAGCTGACAGACAAACCCAAAGTAGATGATGCCAACAACCAATTTGCTTTGGTGGCTGTCACTTCAAACGCATTGGCAAAAACAGGCAACAAGGGTTGAAACAGATAGAGATTACAGAACACAAGAAAAGAGCCAAATGACAAGGCAAAGGCAGCTTTTCGATAGGCGGGTGTCTGTAATTCAATCATGATGTTATTCACTGTTTTTCTCTGGATATACAGTGAATTTAGCAACGCCCTCATGATAAAAGAAGTATATTAAATATATAGAAGTAAGATCTTTTATTTATACCTACCACGTCTTTCTATGCGGGAACGATAGGAATCGAAATGGATATTCGTCAGTTACGCTACTTCGTCTGCGTTGCAGAACAACAGAATTTCACACGTGCCGCAAGGCAACTCAATATTGCACAACCCGCATTGAGTATCGCCATCAAAAAGCTGGAGCAGAGTATTGGCCTGCCCTTGTTTGATCGGAATGAGCGTCAAGTTCATTTAACCCACGAGGGTGAGATTCTGTTGCCTCATGCTTATCGGGTGCTTCAACAGGTCAAAGACGCCAACACTGCGATGGCAGAGCTTCGCGGGCTGCAAAAGGGAGAAGTTCGCGTCGGCGTTCCTGGCATGCTGGGTTCTTATTTCTTCCCTTCGATTCTGATGGGCTTCAAAAGCCGCTACCCAGATCTCAAACTCAGCGTCGTGGAAGCAGGAACACAGTCCATTCGTCAGATGTTATTAGATGGCGACTTGGATATTGGCGTGATACACAATCAAGATGTTCCGTCAGCGCTGGAAACCACTCATCTGATTTCCTCGCAAATGGTGGCGGTCACTTCAACTGACCATCCGTTGGCAGAGCGCGAGTCGATCAGCTTTCAAGAGTTCTTTAATGAAGAGCTGGTGATGTTCAAAAAGGGATACTTTCACCGCGAATTTGTCGACCGGATTTGTGCCAGCCATAAAATCTCACCGCATCTTTCGTTCGAAACGAACCTGTTAGCCATGATCCTCAATATCGTCCGGCATGGATTTGCCATCACGGCACTGCTGGAAATGGTGACAGAACACGAAACGGGGTTGAAACCCATTCCTTTTGAAGAACCAGTCACACTGGACATTGCGATGGCCTGGCGTAAACATGGCTACCTTTCTTTGGCCGACCGCGCCTTTATCGACTTTGTGCAGAATAACAAATAGGAAATCAATGTGAGTCACTATGCTTTTGGCGACAGCAGCGCAAGCCTCCATGTCTATGTAGAAAAATCACCTCCATGTGAAGAACTGTGGGGAGAAGCTCCGGAAAGCGGCCACGTTAAAGCCCTTCAAGAAGGAGACATCAAATCCCTTGGCAATATAGGCGGTAATGGTTGGCGAAAAGTGTTCAATGTCTACGCCAAGTTGTTGTTCACTTTTCCAGAGAGTTCCCCATTTAAACCCAGTAGCTTCTCAAGTTGGCAAGATTTTAGAGACCAAGCGCTTTTGCAATCTCAAAGCGGAACGTCACTTCTGTTCGGAGATTGGGATGTCGAAGAAAACGCGAGACAAGGCGGTATCCATATTATTGCTGGGAGAACACACGCCCTGAAATTGGGCCTCTCTGAACAATGTGTCTGGCTGGACAATGAATTTGCTAAACATACCACCTTGCCTATCTTTATTTGCCCATATTTTGATTATCGCCAACTATCAAACGTGAAAATTGAACGGCTTGTTGGGCTAATTGAAGGTTCACAGAGGTGATCTTTACTGGTCGACATACCGTATTTATTATTCGTAACTTAAAGATATTAAATTGTTTTTTAAGTTTCCCAGTCTGTTAACATAATCAAACAACCTTAAGACGCAAGATTCAGGTTGTTGAGTTATCCATGCACCGCACAACACCTCAGGGACAGAATAATCGATGAAAACAACGACCCCTCTTCTTACAGCCATTGCACTTTTGCCGTTTGTTGCCCATGCAGGTCTCGCTGAAAAAGGCGGATTGAGTGGAGAAATTTCCGTTATTGCTGGTGTGACATCAACAAATTCCAATCTTTCAACCAACGGCAATACGGTTAAAAACGCGCCTTTAAATTCCGAGGGTGAGCAAGAGACAAGCTCTATCGTGGGTGCGTTGGGTAGCTTGGCATATACCTTCGGTCAGAGTTTGGATAAGCAAATCTTCGTCGGTACGTCCCGTGAAGATATCGCCATCGGTACCATTGCACTGGAGCTTGGCTACCAACAAGAGCTTGAATCTGGCACCCGGGTTTCCTTGTCATACCTTCCAACGGTACTCGCAGAAGATGTGTGGACAGACCCTTTCACACTGGGAGCTGCCAGAAGTGAAACGGAAAAATCCGGAGACGCTTACCGACTCCAGTTGGATCGCATTGGCGGCTCCATGCTCTCGCTCGATTTGGCCTACGCCCAAACTGAGGTCGATCTTGAACAAAGCGGCAGCACGCTGGGGCTTTCACCTGCCCAGCAACAAAGTCTGGATCGCAGCGGAGACACTTTTTACTCCAAGGTCAGTTATCGTCAATTTCTTGGCCGCGGATTAGGCGTTTCACCTGCATTCGTGTACATGAAAAACGAAGCTGACGGCGATGCCATGTCACACCAAACTTACGGCGGCGAACTCAGCTATTTCAGCTTTGCAGGCCGAAACAAAGTGGTACTGACCGGTAAATACCATTACCGAGATTACGATGCCGTGCATCCGGTGTTTGGCGAGGTGAGAAACGATCAAGAATTCAGCGCATTCCTGGCATACGAATATGCACATTTCTTCGAAGTTCATCCGCTCTCGTTTGTCACACTGGCGGGATATAACAACACTGACTCAAACATCGACTTCTACAACGCCAGTGAGTTTTTTGGTTCAGTTGGCGTGACCTACCGCTTCTAAGCTTCGCTTCAATACCTATACGCTTAAATTGACGCCGTCTTGCTATTGGCTAAGACGGCGTTTCTTTTCGTGTTAGAAAATCCTAGCAAATCCATCTTTACGGCAAATATCTGAATTTATTAAAATTCACCCCATCAATAGTCCCGTTATGCATTTGCATTCTGAAAATCATTTTGCAAAAAGACAACAAACTTAGGCATCTGCCCTTTATGTTAACAGAAGAAGATTAACCTATTGATATCTTGATTATTTAGATGCTTATTAAAAAAGTTGGCCTGTAGGTTGCTTTAGGAAAATAACAGTACGACGTAGAGTAACGAGAGGTTTAAAACAAAAACGAATGGATACTGTTAGCGTGCAAAAAGCAATTAAAAGAGTTTGTTGAGGAGCTTTGTATGATTTGCATGAACAAACACGGTGAGCTAATCCAGCTGCAATACCATAAAAAATGCCCAGTTAAAGGGTCGGTATACGTGAAATATTTGGATGGATTGAAAAAAGGGAATTTTTACATTGAGTTAGAGCCGGATTCACTCGTGAAAGTGACGGTTCATTGATTATTGACGCTGTTTTCCTTTAATCGCCGCTGTATCGCGATTGCCTTAACAACAAACCGGGCCTTGAATATCTTCGCCTTTTCACTCTCAAGGCCCAACTCGCTAGTACGATTCGATATCATCAAACTTATCACCTTTTATCTCTGAGCTTATCTTTCCTATCCAGACTTTTCCTGTCCTAAGAGTCCGGGGACGCGCACTTTTCGAGTGGTTTGGTTCTTCTCGTCATCAGCCATATTTCTCCCCTTTATTCTATCCACGACATCTCACTACATGCGATTTGCCCAACATTTCAAATACCAATGAATTTACTGTGTAAATAAATCATACACAAATGACTCAATTTCAATTCACAACCGTTAAATATTCCGATATTCACTTCATTAATGACACATCACAATCAAAGCTAAGTCTATCTACTGCCAATTAATAGGTCGTTACGACGTCCAAAGAAAGTATTCATTGGCTTAATTGTTTTGGGGAAAGCAACGTGGACAACATAAAAAGGTTGAGAAGAGACGTGTTTTTTATGGCCATTAAAGAGTCATTTATAAGCACGGTTCCTTACTTGGTTTTATCTTCCATTATTGTGCTTATCAACCAACTCCTGATTTTAACGGATTTCACCACCCCCTTCTTGAACAGCATTGTACTTACCAAAATCATCGGCTACATGAGCGACTTTTTCCCCGTCATACTAATGACTTCAATTGCGTTCCACTTTTCAAAACGTAATAACATCAACAACATATTTATCATCACTTTATCTTTCGCGATTTTCATCACCATTGAGTCCATGATAAATACACACAAAACTCAGTGGTTACTTCATGATGCTGGCGTCTCCTTCTTTGTCCTTATCATTCCCATCGTGTCCGTTGCGCTATTCAACATCCTTCCTCAGTTTGAAAAAGACCTGAAGCTATCAAATGGTCAACTTAGCCACGTTTTCTTCCACCTCAAATCCTTTATCCTCATCTATTTTGTCTCGATTGCGGCCTATTTACTGGTGGTTAAAGGGTTGGAAGTCATTGCCAGCAATATCAGTTTCGGTTTTTTGGACTTGGATCTTTTTTCCATCATGACGCTCAGAACAATTGCGTCACAGTTTCTTTGGTTTTTAGGAGTCCACGGCCCCAATACCCTCTCAATTATTGCGCCCAGTGGAAGCCTCTCTTTCCCCATCATCAACGATATTTCCTACAAAGCTTTTTATGACGTATTTGTCATATATGGCGGTTCAGGCTCGGGTTTATCATTAATTTTTGCGGCACTTATTTATTCACAGAGCAAGCACATCAATAAAGTTTCAAAGCTCTCTCTTCCTTTCGCGATCTTTAACGTCAATGAAACACTGATCTACGGCCTGCCCATCGTCCTAAACAAGTACCTGCTTGCCCCGTTTATTCTCATTCCTGTTTTCAACATTGTTATCGCCTACTTTTACGTGGATTTTTTTAATGTTTCCTTCGTCAACAATCAGGTTTCCTGGATAACCCCTATATTTATCAACGCCTTCATCGCTACCGATGGACATGGTGGAGCGCTATTATTGCAGCTCCTTCTCGTCGTTGCTGGCACCTTCATTTACGCACCATTTATCAAGCGGTATTCACTGGCACAGTCTTCTTCCAACCATCTGGAAAACCTGAAAAATAATCTGGAGATGATTGAGTTAATGGAGTCAAACGAAGGCATTAAATCCAATGCTGCAGAATCGAAAATCATCAAATCCAATCAAGAAGTCGACAAAATCATCAAGTTCATCAGCTCAAATAAGCTCGAAGTTCACTACCAACCCAAAGTAGACATTATCGAAGGACGCTGCAGTGCCTACGAAGCCCTACTCAGAATTAGGAGGGACGACGGTACCATCTCAGGCCCATTTTTCCTTGAGTCTCTCGAACTCGCAGGTTTAGCAAGCGTCATTGATCTGTGGGTATGCAAGGAAGTGAGAAAACACTTCCAGATTTGGCGTCTTGGAGGATTTACGCCAAAAGTCGCTGTCAACATTCACCCTGACACGCTCACCGATAACAAAACCATTGAGCTAATTATCAGAGAACTAAAAGGACTGAGTGTCGAGTTTGAAATTATTGAGCGTGATTCTGTCAAAAGCCCCAGCTCTATCGCCAATATTATGCGGCTTCATGACAACGGATTTGGTATTTCACTTGACGATTTCGGCGTTGGCTACAGCTCATTTGAAACGCTGACCTTCCTGCCAATCAATACAATAAAAATCGATAAGTCTCTGATTGACAACATCGAATCAGAGAAGGGCTATCACATTTGTAAGAACATTTTTACCCTATGTAATGACCTAGGTCTCCACTGCGTGGCTGAAGGGGTTGAGAAGGACATCCAATATTTAAAATTGAAAACAATGGGAGTGAGATACATCCAGGGTTTTTACTTTGAGAGAGCGATTCCTTTTGACCATATTGATAGATTTAAACCTCGCTTCAAAGATCACGAGTCTTATCAGAAAGTTGCGACATAAGCTTCCAGCAATCCCCAAAGGTATTCTTTAAGGGCGTTGCTCAAGCAAATCCCTTTTAAATTTGCGGATTTATTCGATCTGGCTCTCACCTGCGCAAGCCGCTATAATTCACGCCTCGCGAGAAAGAGGTTAAAAAATGCGCAATTCTGTAACTCCGATTTTCGATTACCCAAAATACTGGGCTGAGTGTTTTGGTCCTGCTCCTTTTCTGCCTACCAGCAGAGAAGAAATGGACATGCTCGGCTGGGATAGCTGTGACATCATCATTGTTACCGGCGATGCCTATGTCGACCATCCTAGCTTTGGTATGGCGGTTATCGGTCGTACGCTTGAGGCGCAAGGCTTCCGCGTAGGCATTATCTCGCAGCCAGAATGGCAGGATAAGAAAGCCTTTATGGCACTTGGCCAGCCTAACCTCTTCTTCGGTGTGACAGCCGGTAACATGGACTCCATGATCAACCGCTACACCGCTGACCGGAAACCTCGCCATGACGACGCCTACACAGCAGGTAATGCTGGCGGCAAGCGTCCAGACCGTGCTGTATTGGTTTACTCGCAACGCTGTAAAGAAGCATACAAAGACACCCCTATCGTACTGGGCGGCATCGAAGCGAGCCTTCGTCGTCTTGCGCATTACGATTACTGGTCAGATAAAGTTCGTCGTTCAGTACTGTGCGACGCCAAAGCTGACATTTTATTGTTCGGTAACGCCGAGCGTGCGCTGGTTGACGTGGCGCACCGCCTTTCTCGTGGCGAAAATATCGCGGATATGACCCGTATTCCTGGCACCGCAGTGATGCTGAAAAAAGTGCCGGAAGACATGAAGGAAATCGACAGCTCACGTATCGACAAGCCGGGCAAGGCGATGGTTATGCCGAACCCATACGTGACAGAAACGGCTTGTGCAACCGACAAGGGCGAAGTGAAAGAAGAAGCGCCGAAGCCAGTCATGGTTCGCCCTTCCCGTCACGATGCGGAAAACAGCTTCGTCCGTCTGCCTTCATACGAAAAACTTCTGAATGACCGTATTCTGTATGCGCACGCAAGCCGCGTGATGCATTTGGAAACCAACCCTTATTCCGCACGTGCGCTGGTGCAAAAGCACGGCGAGCGTGAACTTTGGGTCAACACGCCGCCTATTCCTCTGACAACAGAAGAAATGGACTATGTATTCGGCTTGCCGTTTGCACGTGTTCCTCACCCTAGCTATGGCGATGCGAAAATCCCTGCGTATGAGATGATCAAAACCTCGGTCAACATCATGCGTGGTTGTTTTGGTGGTTGTTCTTTCTGTTCGATTACCGAGCACGAAGGCCGCATCATCCAGAACCGTTCAAAGGATTCCATCCTTAACGAGATCAAAGAAATCAAAGAAAAGGTACCGGGCTTTACCGGTGTGATTTCTGACTTGGGTGGCCCAACCGCAAACATGTACCGTTTGGGTTGTTCAGACCCACGCGCAGAGAAGAACTGTCGTCGTCCTTCCTGTGTCTTCCCGAAAATCTGTGAAAAGCTGGACACCGACCACAAACACACTATCGACCTCTACCGCGAAGCACGTGAGCTTGAAGGTGTGAAGAAAGTAGTTATCGCATCCGGTGTTCGTTATGACCTGGCGATTGAATCACCTGAGTACGTGAAAGAGTTGGTGACTCACCACGTAGGTGGTTATCTGAAAATCGCGCCTGAGCACACAGAGAAAGGCACACTGGATCTGATGATGAAGCCGGGCATGGGCACCTATGACCGCTTTAAAGAGCTGTTCGAGAAATACTCGAAAGAAGCGGGTAAGAAACAGTACCTGATCCCTTACTTCATCGCAGCGCACCCTGGCTGTACTGATGAAGACATGATGAATCTGGCACTGTGGCTGAAAGAAAACGATTTCCGTTGTGACCAGGTACAGAACTTCTACCCTTCACCGATGTGTAATGCAACGGCGATGTACCATGCGGAAACCAACCCGCTGAAACGCGTGAAGTATAAGAAGCGTGAAGACTTGTTCGTCGCCAAAGGTGAGCGCCAACGTCGTTTGCATAAAGCCTTCCTGCGCTACCACGATCCAGCAAACTGGCCTTTATTGCGTGAAGCGTTGATCACTATGGGCAAACGCCACCTGATTGGTGACCGTCCGGGCTGTCTGGTACCTCGCGAAGGTACAGAAGCGGAAATGACACCGGCACAACGTCGTGGTTCAAGCCGTCATGGCGCCAAACGCTTTGCAACTAAACACCCGAACCAGCCAGATATTCGTAAGCCTAATCAGCGTAGCGGCAAACCGGCAGGCAAGAAACCAACCAATGGCAAAGCAACGCCACAAGGTGGTAAGCCAAAAGCACATTCAAATGCTGGCGGTAAACCAGCACAAGGTGGAAAGAAACGCCCTGCTGGAAACAGAAGCCGTCAGGCGGTGAGATAATCTTCTAACAAAAAAAGCGAACCATCCGGTTCGCTTTTTTATTCGGTTTAACGTTTATCGTTTAACGCATTAATTCTGAAATCACCAACAACACCACAGCCAATGCGACTGTAGAAACAGCGCCAATCAAAAACTTCTTCTGGGACTTTTCATCGAGGAACTTGGCAACCAAAACGCCAATAATGATCAGGCCAACAATAAATCCAATTTTAATCATTCTGATACCTCTGAATGAGATAGTTCAGATCGTCTCTTACAACCATCCATTTGATTTTTAAAGCTAACACATATCGATTCCCAGCGTAACAACTACTCAATTGTAAATTAGGCCACTCTTGAAGCCGCTGAATTGTGACACTCGAACCAGCATACAGGTCATAGGTACGTTTGATGGCACGTTGGGGTATCAAATTATGAATAACACTCAAAATAAAGCATAGAGTGCTACTTTTAAGCATGTACCCAGATCTAAATAACTCAGATGGCAAGTTAGTCATGAGTATGGTTTTCTCACGTGCCGTCCTAAATACAACTAGGGAGATCGTGAAATGTTGAAGAAATTGACAGCAGAATTTATTGGCACCTTTTGGTTGGTGCTTGGGGGTTGCGGTAGTGCTGTATTCGCAGCCGCTTTTCCGGAACTTGGTATCGGCTTCTTGGGCGTCGCCCTCGCCTTCGGTTTAACCGTTGTGACCATGGCTTACGCCATTGGCCATATTTCCGGTTGTCACCTCAACCCAGCCGTATCTTTTGGCCTATGGGCAGGCGGACGTTTTCCTACCGCTGAGCTAATTCCCTATATGCTGGTTCAGGTCGCAGGCGGTATTGTCGGCGCGTATGTTGTTTACATTATTGCAAGCGGCGCACCGGGTTTTGATTTAGCGGGTGGCCTGGCATCAAATGGCTATGGTGACCATTCACCAGGCGGCTATGACATGCTTTCCGGCTTTATCACCGAAGTGCTGATGACCTTTATGTTCCTGATTGTCATCATGGGTGCGACCCACAAGCTGGCAAGTCCAGGCATGGCAGGATTAGCGATTGGTCTCGCCCTGACTTTGATCCACCTTATCAGTATTCCAATCACCAACACCTCAGTGAACCCAGCACGAAGCACGGGTCCTGCACTGCTTGTTGGTGACTGGGCGATGGCACAACTTTGGATGTTCTGGGTGGCCCCGTTAATTGGTGCTTTCATCGCCGGTGTGGTTTACCGCTGGCTGAGTCCGAACGAAGATTAAATACTCCATGAAAAAGCCCCGATAATTCGGGGCTTTTTGTACCTAAACAACCTGAAAATGCTGGATTCAGGCTGTTTAGGTATATTAAATCTCTACGTGTTCAGCAGGACAACTCAGCATCCACCTTATCCCGAACTTGTCCGTCACCATACCAAAGCGCACTTTCCAAAACGTGTAATCAAGCGGCATGACTATCTGCCCCATTTCAGAAAGCGCCATAAAGACTTGGTTCTGTCTTTTTTCATCCTCAAAACTGACATGGAACGCCACATCGCCAGAGCCTTGCGCCAACGAATCGTCTAACCCATCGGACGCATAGAAACTCACTTCCGGCGATTCGAATTCCGCATGCATAACTCTGCTAAGTAAATGATTGGGAAACTCCACCGGAGATTCGTCAAATGTCGCGATTGTCTTAATTTCCCCGTTAAGTGCCTGACTGTAAAAGCCAAGAGCCTCTCTACATACACCATGGAACGTCACATGTGGCTTAATCTTGCTCATGTCTGACTCCTTTCCATCTATCTATGAATCAGACTATCAGGTGCCAATTTACGCCCCGCCTAATAATTAAGACGTTTGAAGATATATACCAATCACAGTAAGTAGATGATCAGAGATAGCGCAGGAAAAATGCTCGAGAACAAGGCGGAAAATTTCGATAAGTAGTTATTCTACAATCAAATTTTTCAACGCAGTTATCTAGCATTTTAACAAGCTAGGATGAGTAGATATTTACTACGATTGGTATTCTACCCAAACAAGATCAAAAAGGGGGAGCCCAATGGCTCCCCCTTCAATACAGCAATAAGCGGATTAAACCAACTTCACCAGCACTTGTACCGGGTGCTTGAGCTTTTTACTTTCAAAACGCTTCACCTGACTGCGGCACGAGTAACCTGTTGCCATACAGCGTGATGGTGGCAAAGATTCCAAGCGAGGTTTCCAACTCAAACCGAAAATACCTTTTGAGTTTTCCAACTTGTCAGATTCGTGTCCATAAGTCCCTGCCATACCACAACAACCGACTGCAACAGCCTCGAGCTTGCCACCAAAGTGATGGAAGATTTTGCCCCACTCAGCTTCTGCATTTGGCATCTTGGTTTTTTCAGTACAATGCGCAAACAGATACCAAGCGTCTTTGTCGGCATTTTCTTTTTGCGGCACGTCAGAAATTGCATTGAGCAACCACTCATGCGCGGTCTGCACCTGAAAGTCACCACGGCTTTCGCCCAGAATCTCGTTGTACTCATCGCGATAGCAAAGAACCAGAGCAGGATCGACACCCACCATTGGCACGTCCAACGCTGCCAGCTGATTCAGGAAGTCAGCGGTATTGCGGGCTGTTTTGGCAAATTTCTTGAGGAAGCCTTTAATGTGCTGCGCTTTACCGTTTGGCTTAAACGGAACTAGCATTGGCTTCTTACCCAGCTTCTCTACCAGCGTCACCAAGTCCTTAACCACATCTGCTTCATAGAAGCTGGTGAACGGGTCCTGAACAATCAGCACATAGCGGGAACGCTCCTCGTCGCTCAACGCTTTCAGCCATTCCAAGTCGAACTTGGTGGCATGGTGGCCATCCAGCGACTCCATCAGTGTCGGTACTGACAGCGCAGGTGTATCCACATACCCAATCGCTTTTTCAGTGACAGACTGCGCCCATTTTGGCTGGGTGAACGCATTCACAATCACCGGCGCTTTTGCCATCCAAGGCAGCATGGTTTCGATATTTGCCACCAGATAGTCCTTCGCAGGACGCTGATAACGGCTGTAGTAAAGATTGATAAAGCGGGAACGGAAGCTCGGCACATCGACCTTGATAGGACACTGAGTCGCACAGGCTTTACAAGCCAGACAACCATTCATGGCTTCCATCACTTCGTGAGAGAAGTCGTAGTCATCTTTGTTTGAAAGCCAGGTGTTCTTGAACCGTGCGAAAATTTGGCGAACCGACGGTGTTTTCTCCATCAGCTCTTTTTCCATGGTGATAGGGTCAACGCCCTGCTCTGCCAACAAACGCAACCACTCACGCACAATGCCCGCACGGCCTTTTGGCGAATGACGACGGTCATAGCTGATCTTCATCGACGGACACATTGGCGAGCTGGTGTCGTAGTTGAAGCAAAGGCCGTTGCCATTACATTCCATCGCCTGCTTGAAGCTGTCACGCACCGTGATTGGGATTTGGCGATCTAAGGTGCCGCGTTTTTCATCATCCACTTTCACCAGCGAATCGCTGCTGTCGATTGGCGTACAAATCTTCCCAGGGTTCATGCGGTTGTGAGGATCAAATGCCGCTTTGACTTTACGCAGCTCGTTGAAAAGCTCCTCACCAAAGAATTCAGGACCATATTCAGAGCGGAAACCTTTACCGTGCTCACCCCACATCAGGCCGCCGTATTTCGCCACCAGCGCGACCACCTGATCGGAAATCGTCTTCATCAGACGCTCTTGCTCTGGGTCGCAGAGGTCAAGAGCAGGACGGACGTGCAATACACCCGCATCAACGTGACCGAACATGCCGTAGTTAAGGTTATGACTGTCCAGTAACGTTCGGAATTCGACAATAAAGTCAGCGAGGTTTTCCGGCGGCACACACGTGTCTTCCGTAAAGGCAACTGGCTTCGCAGCACCTTTTGCCGCTCCGAGCAGGCCAACGGCCTTCTTGCGCATATTGTAGATTTTGTTGATAGAGGCCAAGTCGTTACAGACTTGATAGCCAATCACGCCTTTATCACCGGCTTCGACCAGCACATCCAAACGCTCACAAAGTGAAGCGATTTGTGCGTCGATTTCCTCTGCATCATTACCGGCAAACTCAACGATATTGATGCCCTGCATATCTTTGCCAGGAACGTCCGTCAGCAGATCTTTCACCGTGTTCCAAACGATATCTTCACGCGCCAAATTCAATACGCGGGAATCCACGGTTTCAACAGACAAGGCATTCGCTTCAACCATCACAGGCGCACTGCGAAGTGCTGAATCGAAGCTGTCGTACTTCACGTTAACCAGAGTACGCGCTTTAGGAATTGGCGTGATATTCAGTTTGGCTTCAGTGATAAATGCCAGAGAGCCTTCCGCGCCACAAAGCACACGTGCCATGTCGAAAGTTTCAGTCTCAGGCTGGTATGCATTTTTCAGATCGTAGCCAGTTAAGAATCGGTTCAGTGGCGGGAATTTTGCGTCAATTTCCGCACGTTTGCTTTGGCAGATTTCCGCCACGCGGCGCAGTGCTTCACCTGCGTAATCATCACGGGTGTTACCCGTCACATCCGCCATAGACTGGGGTTCGGTATCCAATACTGAACCATCTGCCAACACCGCTTTCAGTGCCAAAACATGGTCTGAAGTTTTACCGTAGCGTAATGAACCCTGACCTGATGCATCGGTGTTGACCATGCCACCCACTGTTGCGCGGTTGCTGGTCGAAAGATCAGGCGAGAAGAAAAAGCCGTGCGGACGCAGTGCGTCATTCAGTGCATCTTTGACCACGCCTGCCTGTACGCGCACCCAACCCTCTTCTGGGTTAATCTCAAGGATATTGCGCATGTGGCGCGACATATCAACAACGATATGCTGGGTCAGAGACTGTCCATTGGTGCCGGTACCACCGCCACGGGCAGAGAATTTAATCTCAGCGAATTCGGCATCTTTGCAGACTTCGCCTAACAGCGTTAAGTCTTGCGTCGAGGTAGGAAAAACCACCGCCTGTGGAAGAAGCTGGTAGACCGAGTTATCGGTCGCAACAGCAAGGCGGCTGGCGTAAAAGGTCTCCGTCTCACCCTGGAAACCTTTCTCTTTTAAAGCATCAAGAAAACGCCCGACGATGGGATCGAGCGTATGATGGTGTGTAAGTGCTGGTAACATCTTGCTCCCTGAAGCCATTTGTACGATCTATTTCCATACGATCGTTGGCAATCTTATAAACTAACGACTGCCATAACTTTACCTCAGGTGTGAGATCCATCAAAGAGGTAATCCTAAGAGAAATCCCTTTAAAAACACGCCGCGCAATCGTTTACGTGTCACCGAACAAATTGATGAAAAATACGTGGTGTCACCACCAGCAACCAAACTGAGATGCCCCAGGCCGCTGCGCAGTTCACGGCAACAATAATGGTGTTCACGGCATAACGGGACGAAATCACGTAGTCTGCGTATAGGATCGCCAACACACCTGCCAAAGCAATCATGAAAAAAGTCAGCTTAGCGGGGCGTCGAACGGCGGAAATATAAAGAGGAAATGCCTTCAGCCAGAGAATTGCACAGTAAGTTCCCAAGCAAAACGCGGAAAGGTACACAATATGCGGTTTGTGAATGGTGATGCCAATCAGTGCGGTTGCCACAAAGCTCATCAACCAAAAGCGCGCGGAGATCAAAGCGCGGTTACGGTTGGCAAAACGCCACTCTCTCAGTCGTTTGAAGCCGACAGCAAACCCAAGGCCAATCAACAGTCCTAAGACCATATCTGATGGATAGTGCTCTCCAAGCAGCATGACTTTACCACTGATCGCCGCCACACAGACCACAGCACAAGCAAACAGGCGCTTTCGCCCTGCGGGGCAAACCTCTTTGTCCCAGTTAAGCAGTAACCAGCTAAAGAAAAACGTGGTGAGCGCGACCATACAACTCGGCAAGGTATAACCCAAGGTATCCTGCTCACCAAACACAGGATCGATGAAGTAAGGTCTGGGTAGCTCAATCACGGTGTTCAGTATCAGCACGAACACGGAAAGCGACAGCAATCCTGCGCCGTAAAGCAGTGCTGCACGGTAACCATGGTAAGCCCGGATAAAAATAAGCGTGCCGAGAAACAACATCGGCGTAAACAGACTTCCCAGTACGATTACCCCCTTCACCAAGGCTTTTACAATCGCGCTCTCAGCTTTCAATTCATGCAAGGATTGGAGCACTGATAACTGAGCACGATAAAAGGGTGTAAGCACCACAGAATCGCCCTCTGAAAGAACAAACTCACTCGGCGGCACCTCCGGCACCCAATGCCTAAACATCCATTTATGCTCCGGGAAGCGGTAGTTATCGCGCACGGCTTTATTGTCCGGCATCATCAAAACGCGGGTCACTTCCTTACCGAAATGCGGTGCTGACCACGCCATCAGCACTTTTCTTCCCATCGAATCGATAAAATACGGTGTGGGTGAAGCCAACTGACAGGCGAAAATGGCCGAATTATAAGTGCGGGCGATTTGCTGACCGACATTCACGTGTAGGCCGGTTTCCTCATACGCTTCACGCTTGGCGGTTTGTTCCGGCGTTTCTTCTCCAATGATTGATCCGCCAGGAATGGAATAGCGCCCGCTGATCGCTTCATCAATCATCAAGATGTTTTTGTCTTTGTCGACGATAAGGCAATCTGCCGCCTCGATTGGCAACGTACTATTGATTGCATTTTCTTGGCTTGCCATCACTCCCATTGACATAGAAAGAAGTGATGTCAGAAGAAGTATCCCTGAAATGAGGCGTGTTATGCTCACTAACTGTCTGTCCCTATTGAATGCTATTGAACGATTGAATGCTATTGAACCATCGAGTAAGTCTTCGTTTTAAATCGACAAGGATGCCATGAGCCCGTTGACCACCCCGCCTGTTTTGCCGCCTCACTACTATCTGGATAACTTTCTATCCATCGTCGATGTCGTCTCGACCCGATACAGTGATTTACTCACAGAAACAGAAACGCATTGGCTTACTGCATTTTCGGCGCTACCCAAAAATGCCCAACTCTTGTTGGTTCGGCTGCTGACACGCAAAGGGGATTGGTTCCGCTGCGATAAGCTCGTTTATCCAGAGATCCCGGATATTGAAAGCGCCACCACACGGTTATCTGAAGAAGGTTTCCTCATTGAAACGACGCAACCGCCGTTTGAAATCGTCGCTAAGCTAATGACAAAAGCGGAATTACTCTCGCTTTATTGTCACCTTTCTATAAAAGCTACCCTTCGAAAGCCAGAAATCATCGCCACCATCGTTGAAAACAATGAAGAAGCTGTCCCACCTTTGCCAACCCGTTTTCTTTGCCTGAAACACGATGTCTTGCCTGTATTTTTGCTGCTCTACTTCGGCAATTCTCGTCAGGATCTCAGCCAGTTTGTTCTTAACGATTTAGGCATCTACCGCTTTGAAAACGTCCAACTTCGTCCAGAAGACAGACTCTTTACTTCACGGAAGCAAATCGCTGACTGGCTTTTCTTGTCATCACTTGCTGATTTGTATTGGGAGTATACAGAAGCAAAAGAAGTCACTTCTGCATTAAAAGTGAGTCAACAACTCCCTGAGAAGCCCTTCTGGCCGCCGTTAACAAGGAAATGGGAAAGGCTGGCGAACAAGCTGGCCAGAGAATTCGAAAGACAAAAAGACGAAGGAAGCGCCCAACACCTGTTTTCACAGTCCTCGCTTCCTCCTGCCAGAGAGCGATTGGCGAGGATAGCCATCAAACAAACGCGCTTTGAAGATGCAGCAGCCATTGTCACCGACATGCTGACCGCGCCGAAAAACGAAGATGAAGCCGATGTTGCCGCGCGCATAGCAAGACAGCTAGCCAAAAAAACCGACTGCCCCTCTCCCGAAAAAGCAGGCGAGGCGTTTGGCTCAGAACACATCACCTTGGTGCTTAATGAGCGCGTAGAACTCGAATCTGCGCGACATTATGCTCAACAAGGCTGGCAAGTCTGGTATTGCGAAAACAGCCTTCTCAATGCGCTGTTTGGCCTGCTGCTATGGGATATCATTTTCGCCCCTGTACCCGGTGCGTTTCTCAACCCTTTCCAACGCGCGCCACGCGACATGTATTCGACGGATTTCACCACAGCCCGAAGAGAAATGATTAAACAGCGCTTCGAGGCTTTGGAACAGGGTGAATACGACCTCCTGGCGGTTTATGATGCAAAGTTCGGCATCACTAACGAATGGGTGAATTGGAGCTGGGCAGAACGGGATATGATTGAGGCAGCGCTCTCTACATTGTCATCAACGCAAATTATCGCCTGTATTAAACGCATTTTGTTCGATGCCAAATCCAACCGGGCCGGACACCCTGACCTGTTTATGGTGAAAGAAGGAAAATGCCAGTTTGTTGAAGTCAAAGGTCCTGGCGATAAACTTCAACATCACCAAGTGCGTTGGCTTAACTTCTTCGCCACTCACGGGCTTTCCGCTCACACGCTCTACGTGTCTGCCGATTTACCCAAACAACCTGTTGACCTCTGAATCCTGCATCTTCAGGTTGTATGGGTACAATTGATTTCTCATTTATGAGGCAAAAATATTAAGTTAATACATACTTATAGAAAACAGGCCTTAGGGGCTGTTGACCTTTGGTGATGATTTTTGCAGCAGTTTGTGGGGATTTTATGCAAGGCAGAGGCTTCGATGTGTAGCTAGCCTACATGAGAAGCCGATAACGCAGCAGAAATCCCCCACAAACGCTGCCCGGAGGGTTCTGCCCTAAGCGTTTTATGCTTTGTTGAGTTGTATTTGCTTAGAATGACTAGGCGGCACACACCTCGCCGCGCCTAAAACGCTTAGGACTAGAACAAAGTTTAACCACCAAAGGTCAACAGCCCCTAGCGATGGAGATAGGAGTTCAAGATGAGCGATAACTTACAGCAGATCGTCTACATCAGCAGCGCAGAACACCCTTTCACTGATGAAGAGTTCGCAGAAATGCTCGCCGTGATTCGCGAAAACAATGAAAAGCTAGGCGTCACCGGAATGTTGCTTTACAAGGATGGCGACTTCATACAGGTGATTGAAGGTAAGGAAGACATTCTCGCGCCCCTGTTTAAAAAGATTTGCAGTGATTATCGCCACTATTCCATCGTTGAAATGATGCGGAAAGATATTGTCGAACGACAATTCAAAGAATGGAGCATGGGCTTCCATCACATCAATAATGATGACCCAAGGTTAGAGGGCTTCAACGGCTTCTTTGATGACCATGCCGATCATAAAGTCGACCCGGGCGACGCGCTTAACCTGTTGCTGGTATTCCGAGAATAACAGCCATTTCCAAAGACATTAAAAAGGGTGCCGATGCACCCTTTTTGCTATTTGTTTACTTTACCGCCACGCCCACATCAAGTCGTTCGAACCAATCCAAGAACTTGCCAACATTTTCGCCTGTAAACATTCGGCCATGTTGGGGACACATCATTTCGATATCCAGTTCGCGCACCCGACGAATCCAGTCATTTTTGGCGGTGTTCGATGGCATCCAACGCTGATGAAAGCCTTTCATCTTCGGAATATGTTCCTCAAAGTCTTCCACTTCCATTGGCGCATCGTCCGCCTCCAGAGCCGCGCCAATATCGCCACTCATTAGAATCTTCGCCACTGGGTCGTAAACATGAAAGTTGCCTGAAGAATGGAGGTAATGCGCCGGAATGAAGCGGATTTCAACGCCGTTCAACACCAGAGTACCGCCCTCGTCAGCGATTGGAGCGTATTCAATATGCTCCATCCCAAAGTGACGAACAAATCCTTCCCAAAGCCAGGGAGCATGAAGCTTAGATTCGGTTAAAGCGGTATCCCATAAGCCGAGGGAAGAAATAATGTCTGGATCCTGATGCGAAGCAAAAAGATGCCCAATCTGATTAATCGGTACCTGTTTAACGACGGACGCCAGCATCGCGGAGAAAATCTCTATGCCGCCTGGGTCCATCAACAGCGCGTTGTTATGCGTGCGGATCATATATTGGTTGGTGTCGATAATTTTTTCAGGCTTAGACGGGTCACGCCCGAACATAAACCACTGGTGCGTTTCCCCTGAATAGATTTCCTTTGTGATCATTCGATCTGTCTCCGAAGCGTTTGCGGTTCGAGCAATTAGTATTCGTTTGCCAATTCACGACACAGTGACTGAGACAGCATGACGTGTGTCTGTATTCGGTCTGCAGCGGTAGAAACGTTGTCTGCAACAACGTTCAGTCCCTCTTCAAATTTCTTACCGGACTGTGAAGCCTCAACACGCGACATCGCTGACAGCACTGAGGCGGTTTTGATCTCGCGAGCCAAATTTTCCAGTAGCTCTGATAGCGAAGTAACTTCGCGGTAAAACTGGCGGAGCAATTGCGCATGCTCTGCCTTCATGGTTTCAATCGGCTTTTCTATCGTGCCAACGTAGGCGGCGTCTTTACTTATCTTTGCAGCTTTCTTGAAGCATTCCATGGTGCGTTCGTTACGCACCGCAATTGTCGCCAATCTGCTGATGGTGACCGCTTTGAGGTTAATGATGTCTGAGGTTTTTACCGTGGTATCGGCCAACTGATCGATGAAATCAGTAATTGCCCTAAACCCCGCAGCGCCTTGCCCAGCGCGTAATGCCAGCGCACGCGCATTGCTTGCGGTAAGTGAAATATCGTTCGCGATTTCCCGGGCTTTATACAACTCCGCCGCGACGACCGCTGCCGTCACAAAGTGATTGTCTGCGTTTGCATCTGTCATGGAGGTATCTGATTTATTAAGACCTTTTATCAGTCTAGACAAGTATTTCTGTCTGTTCAGAAATGAGACAGCATTTCTCTACATTTTGTAGGGTCTGTTGAACTTTGGTAGTTAAATTTTGTTCTAGCCCTAAGCGTTTTTGGCGCGGCGAGGTTTGTGCCGCCTAGTTACTCTAAGCAACTACGCCTCAACAAAGCATAAAACGCATAGGGCTGAACCCTTCGGGCAGCGTTTGTGGGGACTTTCTCCTGCGTTATCGGCTTCTCATGTAGGCCAGCTACACATCGAAGCCTCTGCCTTGAATAAAGCCCCCACAAACTGCTGCAAAAATCATCACCAAAGGTCAACAGACCCTGGAGTTTCTTCGATTTCAGGCATTAAAAAACACCGCAGTTGCGGTGTTTTTACTAACCCTCGCCCAGCTAAACACCCGGCGTCTGATCTTTTTTCGGACTCTTGAACACGTATTTTGTCCCGTCGTAAATCAGGTTAGACAGCAACCGACGGCAGTTCGCCTTTCCGGGTTCATCAAAAACCATACCGTAATTCTGCTTACCCCGCTTTTTACGGCAGTTTTTCACGGCACCACTCAAGGCGTAAGTGTCGCCATTGGAGCCGTTAATAACTTCCAACACAATTTTGGTGTCCACATCAAATTCTGGTGAAATGGCGTCAAAGCTGAAGCCACACCCACCGGATGAAACGTCAGTCAGCACCACACGCAATTTGCGGTTTGAGAGCTGAATGTCACCAGGAAGTTTAAGTTCATAGCGCACTTCATTACGCAGCAACACCAGTTTTGCTTGCTGAGGCACGGGGAAAACCAGAAGCTGAATAGGCCTGTACACCACATGCTCTATTCGCGTTCTGAAACGAACCAACGCCCCTTCACCTTGCTCAGAAATGCCTTCAATATCGACGTTGAAACCTTGCATGAAGAACTCTTCATATTCGGTCTTTTGAAGACGAGGCATCGTGAAGAAAATATGTTGCTGGTCATCAAACCCAATAAAGTTGGATTTGAAGTTAAGACGTTGCCCCAATGGCGTCACAATCTCCAACGACGCTTCGGTGCCATGTTGGATAAAATCCATGGCCTGAAGCCCCATAATGACGCGTTCTTTTTGTTTTGCCGGCGGCTTTTTCACTTGAGCCGAATTTGTGTTCATCTAACATCCTCGCCGGAAATGCTGCTCTGAATGGGATACCTTTTGCCGTTAACAGAAAGTGGCTTTGATGTTTTCTTGGAGGCACTTTCGGCAAACCCTGAGTGTTACGTGCTTGCTCTGCTATCGACTGAGCTTATTAAAACTGTTGGATATTTTTACAAAAAAATCACAACAAACGTTGGCTAAACAACTCATTGCATTAATAACTTATAGGCAAAAGAACACATTATTTCAAAGTGATAGTTACTGTTTCATAATTAATAAAACTATCATTTCACCTTGTTTATCCAAGGGTTTTCTGAACACTCACTCTCAAGAATAAAATTCACAATTGAAACTTTTTGTTTTCTTTTGTGACAGTGTCATCAAATAATTTCTCAAGAATCTCAGCATGTGACCGCTATCGGCATTAAGGGGCATTGTTCAAAATGTGTGCAATCCCAGCATCACATATCGACGATCGTTCACCTTGTTACGGCGACCATTGAGAGGTTTGTTATGGCTAATCGCTTAGTAAAAACAGTCTGCTTTTTCATGGGGATTCTCTTATCACCAGGTGCGTTAAGTGACCGCATGGACAACACCTTCCCGGATTCGATTCAAATGAAGAATGCGCTCTTTGCTCTGGGGTTTGACGAACCGTGGAATGCAACAGAAGACGGAGAAAAGCAAACCCTGACCAACGGGGAGTTGTGGATTCGTGAAGGCAATTACTTTGCCGTGATGGCGGTACATGATGACAACGAGCAAGTCATGCAACTCTCGCTGATCAATAATCTTTCTGTCTGTGCGCAATTAGGTATTGCTGCAACGGGTGATTCTTCAAAATCGGTTTTCAGTGCTTTTAGCCACCTCACCGGACAAGCCTTAACCCAGCCAGAAACCACCGCTTTCAATCAGCACCGTGCTTTTCATTACCATGTGTTGATCACCGAAGCGATCGCGGAGAGAACCCTGATGCAATGTGGTGTTAAAAATCAATGAAATAAGTTCGCCTTCTCGCGGGTCTCATTATTAAGACTAAAATCTTAGAGATACCTAGTTAAAGGCAAAGGGACTTATGACAGATACCACACACTATCAGTCGCCGACCCGCGCGGTGCTTCACTACGTCACCGCCGTGTTTATCTTCACGCTCTATGGCGCCAGAGTCTGCCCCTTTATCGATGCCTTGCCCACTGCCGTCCTCTTCATCCAAACCGCGACCGTGTTCATTCTGCTCTATTTTGCCCGTTTGATTATCCGTGCTGTAAAACATGACGAAGCGAGTCTGGCCACCAATGTGGGTTTATTTACGATTGTCGGGATTGGCTTTGCCGCCTGGTACTCGGCTCTTTACGATTTTCCTCTCGATAGCAATCTCAAGGTCATTTTCGGTATGGCCCTGCTGGGCATTGTGATTAATCTGGATTTGGCCATTTCCAACGCCCGTCACCTCTCCAAGCACAAGATTGATAAGAACCAAATGCCAGACAATATCAAACCGCTGGCGGGTCAAATCGGCTTGGGTGCCATGTTCCTCACCGTGATGGTCACCGTGCTACTGGGGCTGGTCGTGACGAAAGATTTGTTGTGGCTGGTTGAACACACTGAACATCAGGTTGCCATTGCAGACATCGACAGTATTCTGAAAGAGTTCGTGTATGTTGCAGGCGTCGTATTGGCATACATCGCGCTGATATCCTTTAACGGCAGCGCACTGATCAGCGAACAACTCACCCGCCAGACCAACGCCATGACATCCGCGGCGTCCGGTAATTTCGATGAAAGAGTCCCTTTGAACCAGACCGGTGAGCTCAGCGTCATTGCCTACTACACCAATAAGATGTTTGGCGATCTCAAGAACAGTTATGACGAGATTAACCGCACCCGCGATGCCACCATTGTCGGGCTTTCTACCTTAGCGGAAGTCCGTGACAACGAAACCGGCGCGCATATTCTTCGCACTCAGCATTATGTAAAAGCCCTGGCCGACGTGCTGAAACGCCAGCCGAAATTCTCGAGCTACCTGACCGAAGAAACCATCGACCTGCTCTACAAATCAGCCCCTCTACATGATGTCGGTAAGGTGGGTATTCCGGATTCGATTCTGCTCAAACCCGGCAAGCTGACAGACGAAGAATTTTCCATCATGAAAACCCACGCCCAGCTTGGCGCAGATGCCCTCAGCATCACTGAGAAAAGTGGCGATGGCATTGCCTTCCTTCGCTTTGCCCGCGAGATTGCCGCCACCCACCATGAAAAATGGGACGGTTCAGGGTATCCAAAAGGTTTATCCGGCGAAGAGATCCCGCTCTCAGGCAGATTGATGTCTCTGGCAGATGTTTACGATGCCCTGATTTCCAAGCGTGTCTACAAACCCGCTTTCAGCCATGATGAAGCGAAAGCCATCATTTTGGAGGGACGATGCACCCACTTCGACCCTGCAGTGGTGGATGCTTTTCTGGCCTGTGAGCATACCTTTATCGATATCGCCCAACAGTACAAAGACGAAGATATGAAGGCGGCTTAAACCGCCTGCAGCACCTTCTTCGAAAGCTTAGACGTGACAGGATAACTTCCTTGCCAAAGCTCTTTGGCAAATACCGATGGTTTTTCCGGGTGGGAGAACACCCAGCACTCATGTCGTGCACGGGTCAACGCCACATAGAACAGGCGTCTTTCCTCCGCATGTTCCATTTCATCTGCCACTGACAGCAATGCGGCTTCCAATCCTTCACCTGATGATTTAGCCGGAAACGTACCGTCATCCACATCCAGAATAAAGCTGTAATCCGCTTCAAGACCTTTACTGCCGTGTGCCGTGACATAGCTGATGGAAAGGCTCGGATACTGATTCTGCCACTCGCCAAGAGATTCTGGTTTGTTGGCGTTATTACGCCCCATTAACAACAGGCTGGTTGGTTTGTCGCCAGCGGATTTTGCCAGTTTCTCCAATACCGATTCCATCGCATCCGAGGGCATCAAATGCACGGCTTTTTTCTTTTGCTCTCGTGCACTGTCGAGCGGTTTGCTCAGTTGCTGTGGGTCAACCTGAATAAAGGTATTGGCAACAGCGCCAATCTGGGAATTAAAGCGATAAGTGGTATCAAGATAACGAATCACACCAGAAGGAAAACGGCTCATAAAACCCGTGGTCAGACTGACATCAGATCCTGCAAAGCGGTAAATCGCCTGCCAGTCATCCCCCACGGCAAACAGCGACGGCGCACGGTTTCGTTTACCGCCGCAAAGCGCTTCGAGCAAAGCAAGACGCGCTGGGGAAATGTCCTGATATTCGTCGACCATAATGTGATCGTATCGCGCGCCAAAGGCTTCGCTTTTCTTGGAAAGCAGCTTAGTGGCTTCTTTGATCAGGCTGTTAAAGTCATAAGCCTTCTGTTCTTTCAGCGCCGCGAGGTAGCCTTTCAGCACTGGCTGAACCAATGCCAGTTCACTTTCAGCTTTTTCATCACCTTTAATCGATGCCTTGATCGCCGTTGCCGATTGGCTTTGTTGCGCCAGCAAATCCACCAGTCGCCACAGCCACCTTTGCAGCTTAGCTTCATGAGCCTGTTCCAGCAGCGGACGCTCTGCCGATAAACCCGGAATAGACCACTGCGCCAAATGCTTAAGCCAGCGCTTTTCAACCGCAGGCTGAGCGAAGTTTTCCGCAAGCCACAAGGTCATCCAACTGTGTTTGGTTTCTTCATCTGTCGCCATCGGCGCGATATTGGCATCCTGCCCTGAAATCTCTTTGATTGCCTTGAGCGCAAAGGCATGGAAGGTCGAGGTTTCCACACCCTTTAAACCCGCTTTCGTCAAACGCTCTGCCATCTCCTCACTGGCTTTCTTACCAAATGCCAACATCAAAATGCGTGAAGGTTCCGTTTGCTGGCTGGCAACCAAATACTGCGCCCGTGCCATCAGCACACTGGTTTTACCCGAACCCGCACCCGCCAACAGCAAGTTGTGGTTATCGTCCATCAACACTGCCTGACGCTGTGAATCATTCAGCGGTGACGATTCCACCCCATCAAACCAGGTTGACCAACGTTCCAACTCTTCATCACGCCATGCAGTATTTCGGGCGTTGCGCTGTGCTTCACCGTTTTGCAGCCAGCCATAGAGTGATTGATAAAGCGCTGGATTGGCTGCTGCCATCACTTGCGGTAAAACACCGCAACGCTCAAAGACTTCCTGCGCTTTCACCTGCCACGTTTTCAAATCTTCAAATCTCAGAAAACCCGAGAAGTCGCGTAACTCATCACGCAGCGCAAACAATTCCGACTCCACCAGCATGAACTTGTTCTGTTGCTTACCCAGCCACGCTTGATAGTGCTCAGAAAGTGTCTCAGCGAACTCATGCACCTGATTCCAGGGCAAACCATAAACCGTGATTTTCTGTGCGGGCCGATCTGCAGGAGAAACAATGAAAGTCAGTCGCCCCCAAACCAGACCGCGAGACACGCGGCACTGCCCATCCCAAATAGAAAATGGGACGGTTTGCGTCATTTGTTTGGATTCAAAAACCAGTTGGTTGTCGTCCAGCGCGATACTGTAGTGATCGCCCTGTACAAACCACTGAGCCAGATTGGAGGCGGTGAGTTTCATGGTTGGATTCTATTTTCCTGTCTATATGTACAGCATATCAATTTCAGGTGTTATTTATAGCCCAACAACGCAAAGAGTTTAGATAGATGAATGAAAATCAAGCAAAAGGACGCTTTCCCTGTCTTGTCCAAGCGAAATAGTCTTCGTTTTTGATCTCGTCCCTTGGATGACACCTTTAATCTGCTATCTTAGCCACACTTGCCTTAACGCTGCATTGAAATGATTTCAAAGAAAACTTCTCTTACATTCAGGGAATACTGGGCCAACAGCCGCATTAACTACAGTGTCCGCGTGTTTATCGCTCTCGTTGGTGTTGCCCTTCCCTGTTGGTGGTATGGCGCCTCAGAAGCGATCACACCACTGGTTCTTGGCATTATTGCCTCTGCACTGGCAGAAACAGACGACAACTTCTCCGGCAGACTCTCTGCGCTGCTCACCACCCTTTTCTGTTTCGCCGTCGCCACCTTCTCCATTGAGCTCCTTTTTGATTACCCATGGTGGTTTGTTACCGGTCTCATGACCTCAACCTTCGGTTTTATCATGTTGGGCGCGATAGGTGCGCGGTATGCCAGCATTGCATTTGCATCCTTGCTTATTGCTGTTTACACCATGCTCGGCGCGCACGAGTCACAAAACCTTTGGTATCAACCTTCACTTCTGCTGGCAGGTGCCGCGCTTTACGGGGCTATTTCACTGATTTGGCTGCTGCTATGGCCGCACCAGCCAGTGCAACAGAGCCTTGCAGCGCTGTTTAAATCCCTTTCCGGTTATCTTGACCAGAAATCAGAGATGTTCCACCCAAGTAGAGATTTAAAGCCACAGCCTTTGCGCCTGCGTGATGCAAAAGAAAATGCGCTGGTTGTCACCGCGCTAAACACAGCCAAGGCCGCGCTGCTGAACCGTGTACGTGGCGGCAGACTGAGCGACAGTAACCGCCAATACCTCAAGATTTACTTTCTGGCGCAAGACATTCATGAGCGAGCCAACTCCTCGCATTACCGCTATCAGGAACTGGCAGAAGTCTTCTTCCACAGTGATGTCATGTTCCGCCTGCAGCGACTTTTGCACCTGCAATCCAAAGCGTGTTTGGAAGTTTCTCAATGTCTGACTCTTGGACAGCCTTACCGACACGGAGAAGAGAGCGTAAAAGCGCTGGATGAGCTGAACGAATCCCTGCTGTATGTGAAAGCGCAGAACAATCCAGAATGGACACCATTACTGCCGCAGCTCGATTTTCTGTTCCGAAACTTAGCGACCGTCGAGCGCCAGCTTTCCAACGTCAGCAACCCGGATGCCACGCAAAGCGATGAAGACAAAGAGATCGCCGATTCAGATGCGCACGGCTTCCGCGACAAGCTTTCGCGCATTCGCGCCCAGTTAACACCGAAATCCCTGCTGTTCCGTCATGGCGTGCGTTTGAGCCTCGCTTTGGCGGTCGGTTACGGCATTATTCAGGGCTTTGACCTCACCCGCGGTTACTGGATTTTGCTGACAATCCTGTTTGTCTGTCAGGCCAATTACTCCGCCACGCGCAGCAAGCTGACCGAACGAATTTCAGGCACTTTGATTGGTTTGTTAGTGGGCTTACCGCTGCTGACCCTGTTCCCGGATTTAACCGGACAACTGGTATTAATGGTGCTGTTCGGCGTGCTGTTCTTTGCGTTCCGAACCACCCACTACGCCGCAGCAACCGCGTTTATTACCCTGCTGGTATTGATGTGCTTTAACCAGTTGGGTGAAGGTTACGCCGTGATACTGCCGCGCCTTGGCGATACCTTAGTTGGCTGCGCCCTTTCCGTGTTGGCAGTGCGTTTTGTGTTGCCTGATTGGCAGGCTCACCGACTGCGCGGGATCATGAAAGATTCCGTTGCGGCTAACCGCGATTATCTGGCACAGATCATTGGCCAATACCGCATTGGTAAGCGTGACAACATGGCTTACCGTGTCGCCCGTCGTGAAGCGCATAATGGTGATGCCCAGCTTACGACCGCTATCAGTAACATGCTGGCGGAACCTGGCCGGTATCGCACAGCCACTGATGAAAGTTTCCGATTCCTTTGCCTGAACCACGCCATGCTGAGTTATATCTCTGCACTGGGTGCACACCGCATGCAAATGGACGACGACAGCATTCACGAGTTGGTTTCCAAAGCGCACCGTGGCATTCACGAAGAACTGGATTGTCTGGTGTCGAAGCTTTCAGGCGAATCGTTCGAGAAAACGCCATGTCTGGATGAAGCGCTCGGCAAGCACCTTGAACGCTGGCGAGAAGAAGAAAGCAGCTCCGCCCGTATGGTGCTACAACAGCTGCATTTGATTCACCGCATCATGCCGGAAATGCACAAACTGACCGATGATCTGGCTAAGAAAGCGTTAAAGAGTTCGAAGTCTTAGCTGCGATATAACGATTACTTGCCCCCGGAGCCAAGTGCTCCGGTGCCTTTTGAAACATTGTCAAAAAAACCTGAGGTTTCATTCATCACAATACTTGATACTTGCTTATCAAAATCCAGCGTCGCCTTCTTCAAACTCTCAAGTGCTTCTGGACTATTCTCATCCAAATTTACCACGCTCAATTGCCATTGCCTTAAAGCGCTTTCCAGTTCTAGTTGAGCCACAATCTGACCACGCCAAGACTGCTCAAAGTGAAATGTTTGCAGAACTCCCTGAGAAAGCACAATGGCAGCGCCAATACCAACCGTCCATACTCTTTGGTCTTTGAAAAACGTTGGAAAAACTGCAACAACGGGCAACATCGCACCCAATAGAATGATGAGAATTGAGAGGACTCGGGTGGCATAAAACTTCCAAGGGGATTTATCTAGGTAGTACGCGTGGAGGTTACAATAACTTCCGTTGACATTTTCGTTGGAAAACAGCGTGGTTTGTTTCAAGCTTTCCAAATACGGTTTTATTACCTGACCGTCACTAACGTCAGGTATCAATTGAGCAGAACAACTTGCTTCTTTCGCAGTGGTGTTGAAAGACAGCATCAAGAGAAAGAAAACCAATACAAAACGAACCATCTGACGCACCTGACTGAGTGAAGGTTTCTTTAAGCATCAGCCAAGGAAGCCTCTAAATAAGTACGTATTCTGAGACGCCTCTATAACTTCCCTTTCCCTCCAAGCCCTTCATACATCTCTTTTCCCCACTCTCGAATCTGCATCACATTTCGGGCATTCCAATTACTCTCTCTTTGGAACTGTCTTTACTTTCCACCCAAATCGATAATAATTATCACTTGCGAATAGTTATCATTATGATTGAGGCGCAGTGATATGGATGATTGGAGAAACTTGATATTGGCGGGGAACCAATACTTCGCCATTGATGAGATGGAGCATGCAGAAGACAACTACTTCGATGCCCTCACCTTGCTGGATGAGAACAGCGAGTCTCTGTTCACAGACCGCGAAAAGCTCTCAGCCTGGCTGGCCTGTCATCACAACCTCGCCACCGTTTACAAGCAATCAGATCAATCTGAACTCGCCCGATTCCACCTTGAATCGCCGCTGGAAATCATCGAAGTCCAGCTGAAAAAGGCCTCACCGGACCACCAGCATTTTGTTGAGCTTTTAAAAGCTTATTCCGCCGGACTCAGTGAATTGGTCGTGTTTAAACAAACTGCCCAACGCGCTGCCTGAGCGGCCGGAGGAAACCATGTTCAAGAACTTCACACTGCTTGCCCTTCTGTTTCTGTTCAGCACAGAAGTGCTCGCCCACAAAGGCCACGATCACGCGCATTGGACCGCCGATTTGATTCACTTCCTGTGGCTAATGCCGATCCTGTTTGGCTGTGCGCTCATCATCTTTGCGATTACTTATCTGGATAAGAAATCCAAGTCACGGAGATAACCACCATGCTTCATTCTTTGATGGAACGCCTCGACCACACATTCTCTTTCGGCAGAGTTTCTGCCCACTGCGATATTCCCTGCAAAATCTACGATCCTGTCCACGCGCAAATCGCCGTGCTGACGATGATCCGCATGATTGACCTGCTCAACGAGCTGCCGGAACAAGGTCTGACTAAGCAACAAAAAGCGACGTTTGCCCGCCTGATTGAACAGAAAGAAGAGCACGGTAAAAAGCTGAAAGAAGAAGTTCGCATTATCTGGGGAGATTATTTCAAGCAGCCACAGCTTGACCAGTTTCCGGAAATTCACTCCCTGACCCATGAGATCATGATGCTTGCTTCTGTCGTGAAGCAGGAATCAGACAAGGATGCAGCGCTGAAACTGTTGGATAAAGTGAACCGCTTTGCAGAGATATTCTGGGCGACCAAAGGCGTGAAAACTTACACGGCAGACTGTCCCTATCTCCCCGAGTTGCCAACTGTGTATCCTGACCTCAAGCCCTAAGAGCTTAAAGCGAAACCTCTGAGATGCTGAAAATCATGCGTATTGCGGGCTCCTCAATGAGCCCGACACTCAACACTAATGATTACGTGGTCGGCCTTCTCCAACCCAGGTGGTGGCCGAAGTCGCGAAACCAAGTGTTTTTCTTTAACCACCCCAGTATGGGCTGGATAGTAAAGCGCTATCGCAAAACTGTCTTGGACAGCTTCTTCACATTCGGGGGAGACCATCCTGAGAGCATAAGCAGTGAAAGGATCGGACTCGTCGATGAACACCAAACTCTCTACCGAGTCCTGGCAGTCGTCAAGTCCGACCGCTGAGCTTCAACATGATGAGTTGTCGTGAGGTAACAAACACAGCCCGTCGTTCAAGTCGTTTAAATAGTTACTTCCTAACCAATAATGGCAGTCATAAGATACTGCATTATTCTTCGTCAAATCCTCTAGAGTGGGCGTTTTTCACGCATTCTTCGTAACTGCTTTTCGCTACCATTGAACTGATTAATCCGAACCCGCTAGCGTGGCAATCAGTGGTATGCCCTTTTTCGTTTGCTAGCGTCGTACTGTAGCTTGTGCAGCCTGAAACAATGCCCAGCATACATACAATAATTAACGATCTCATTATTTCATATCCTTCTAAATATAATAAGAAAATTGCCGGGCTTGAGTTGGAAATATATCATAATACGCAGCCTGATAAACGTTATTCCAACTAAAACCAAGCCCGGAATTTATGTTATAGCCTTACTGATTTAAAAGTTAAGCTTCATATTTAAGAAAAAACAACTTCACGCTTTCATATCTTCAAAAACCAAGAAGAATATATCAATCACAACAATCGATTTAAACAAATAAAACAACAAGTTAATGAAAAAGAAAAATTACAAAGGGTGCAATAAAATCTATAAAGCCAAACCCTATATCGAAAATTAGATTAAAAAACCCATAAAATCATAGCAATAAGATAAAATGAAGTAAAAATTGCATTAAACAACCCTAATAAAACAAAATACAATATATTAAAATAAGAAGACACTTTAGGTGAGAATCCATAGACACGCCACCAAACGCCGAAGGAGTAAGTAAAAGAGTAAGAACAGATGACTGCTTGTGATATATTTAATCACTCTTAATTGTCTACTTAGTCATACAATAAAAGAAAAATAGAAAGAAAGAGAAATTCGTTACACCAAATAACACTGAAATAAAAACCGACCAAAATTGAGAAAGAAAATAAGTTAATTTAATACAAGGAAATCAAAATCAATCATTCTAGGAGTATTTCCGCTTTCAACCGTCTTAAAGTAGGTTTTCTTGTCAAAGTAATGATAATAACCCATTGACGACACCTTAGTTAGGAGCCGTCTTAGAGTAATAATTTCCCATACACAGTGCTTCTAATCTCAGAACTCCAGCACGCGGTTGAAAACATAGCGAACATATCCATCGCGCAACACAGTACCGCGGGAAACAAATTCCACTGTCCAAAGCGGATAACTTCTCGATTTCAGCCCCAGCGAGTCAACAAACTCCATCGCTTCTGATTGGGTGAACTCAACCTCTTTAGGGAACAGTTCTCCAACGTCCTCTGTCGACTGATCCTCGGGCGCTTCGACACGACAGTGGAAGACGGTATTGATGGGTTCAGGCTTGTATCGGAGAAATTTAGCGTAGAGCTTGGGATGACTTTTGATGTATAGATCCAAGTCGTGTTCAGCTTCCCCTTTCACAGGGAATAACGAGTTGGGAGAAAAGAATTCCTGAGTAAATGCTGCCTTGCCCGTATCGTCGATAAACCGCTTCGCGAATACCAACGTTTTATCTTCAAGTGCCTTGCGTGAAGGGCTGAATGCCTTAAAAAGCTCAATACGGTAGATCTGCCAAACACCAGATTGCGTGGTGAACACCCAATCGCCAGTTTTAAATTCAAACATCCATACCTCTCTGGCTGTTTTTTCCAGCGCAAACTCCATTGTTCGTCATGCCCTCACTGCCGCTTCTATCAATACGACACACTCAGCATTACCTTCGACAATCTCTCGTTATTCTTCCCGAGGTTCTTCAGGTGAAGGCATTGAAGGGTCTTCACCTGTAATATCCTGATAGGCGAAAGAGAGCGCGATAACTGCCAAAACCGTCACATAAGAAATCATAATGTTGGTTGCCAGAATGGCATACAGGGGAGAGTTTTCAGGCGCGGTATAGGCAATCAGCGCGGTGATGGGAACAAACACGATGCCAAAGATAAAAGGAGCAATCACCACCACGCCGATCATCAGCCAGGTTTTTTGCGCCGTTTGCGCCCAGGCATAAGGAAAAGAGACACCTTTCCCCATCGCAATCGCGGGGAACACCAAGCTAAGGCGGCACCCAAACACCAAGCTGATAATCAACAGGAAAATGAACAGCGAGCCTATCCAATTCATCGCAAAGGCCATGAGCAAATAGGCGACACCAAGCCCCATATAATGCAGCCAAAACCAGATTTCGATTTTGCCGAAGGTAAAGCGCCCAAAGGTCGGCACAGAATCCGGCCCCATTAACACAACCCGATGCACGTTTACCGCAAGAATGGTACTGAGCACACTCCACAAGAAGTAGTCGACCCACACCATCCATTCACTGTCAGAAGAAAACGCAGCCACTTCCAGTGCGGCCGTCAGAAGAATGGGGATGAGAGTGACGCGAAACAGCAACCCCTTGTAGCTATATGCAAAGTTAAACGCTGAGGAAAGAATGTTTCCAAACATCGCCAAATCCTTTTCAATCCATTGAACCCACTCGCCATAGCCGCGAGCCACTGCATCCTTTCACCAAACTATCGCAATTCTCCTTACAACTATCGTTCAAAACTAAGACACGATGGAGAATTTTGATTAGCAGGATGCCGCCGTTGAAAAAGGTTTTAGGAGATACGCCTTCCCTAGGTGATTCCCTAGAGAAGGCAGCAATAATGATGGGGGGAATGGCCTAGTAAATAATCACATCAGAGTCGCTGGCACGGGGAGAACTCACCTGCCCACCAGCACTGGGGTCAAGGTCGACTTGTAGCGTCACTTCCTCACGCAGAGGGCGCACGAACGTCGCATTCACGCCGACAAAGGAATAAGTGCCCGCAGGGAAAACACCGCCATTGCCAATGTAGGTAAAAGTGTGGAGACCACCAGCCGAGCTGTATGCCCAATCTGCATTACTCACGTTGCGACCGTTTAAACTCATCAATGTTGGATCATATTCCACCCCAAAGTAATCGCCTGATGGAAGGGTAAATTTCACCGGATGGACGCCATTGCTATCGACGCCATTAATTTCGCCTACGAACACCACAAAGCTCATGTCGCCGACATCCTGACCTGCAAAGTTAGTCGATCCGGTCAGGATGCTTGTGACATAGCTCGGCGGGTTAAACGTCAAGAAAGGGAGTTTTTCTTCAGCGCTGGTTGCATGGCTGAACAGGATAGACAGAGAAAAAACTGCCGCCAAGACACCGGAACTTTTCATGGTTTTTAACGATTGGGTAAAGCTCGAAAACGGACGCATACTCATACCTCTTTGCAATGCAGAGAATACAAACAGGTAAAAGTGAAATAATGGCCTGCATTCCCGCATGAATCAGATACACAACCGGCGAATCCGGCTGCGCTCGATACATTGAAGCGTTGGCAGACTGACTGTCATTCCTACTTCGAAGGCGCCGCATTCACACGAAAACGGTTCCCTACTCTGACCTCACCAAGTATTCAATCAGTAAATAAGCTAATGAAGGAAAACAGGAATGGAAAGGTAATCAGGCAGGCATTGATAGCCAGATACATCAATTCAAACACTGACTACATATCTAAGATATTTATACGTGGAAGTACAAAAATCTGAGCGGCTTTGCCAGAAATCACACGTCAGACAATCCACACCCCGAACAAACACCGATTCCAATCAACATTCCCAAACCTAGAACGCTATGCGGTTTGACAGGTCCCTACACTCCACCCTTTACTTGATGATTACCTTTTTTGACTAAGGAATCAGGCATGGGTCAGGAAACCTTTTTGCTTCACTCAAAGAACGCACCGGCCGGTGATCAGCCGGAAGCCATTGCCAAGCTCATCGCTGGCATTGAGGAAGGGAAAACCCACCAAACACTCCAAGGTGTCACAGGGTCTGGCAAGACATTCACCATGGCAAACATTATTCACCGTTTGCAGCGCCCTACCCTTATCCTTGCCCATAACAAGACACTGGCTGCGCAGCTCTACCATGAAATGTTGGCCTTCTTTCCAAAAAACGCGGTGGAGTATTTCGTCTCCTATTACGATTACTATCAGCCAGAAGTCTATATTCCGGGCAGTAACCGATTTATCAGAAAAGACTCCGCCATCAACGCACAGCTTGAGCGGCTGCGGCTTTCCACTACCAAAGCGCTGATTGAGCGAAAAGACGTGATAGTGGTGGCGTCAGTTTCTTCCGTTTATGGCTTAGGTTCACCAGATGACTACCGCGCGCTCCAGATCCCGCTTCAACCCGGAGACCGGTTGAACCTCACAACACTGGAGAACCAGTTAGCCAAACTTCACTACGAGCCCGGCGGTGAGCCTCTTTCTCGTGGGAGTTACCGCATCAGTCCGCATAAAGTAGATATCTTCCCGGCAGATTCTGAAAAAGATGCGATAGTGGTGATGCTCGACAATGCCCAAACCATCACTCAACTACTGAGAGTGGACAACGCCACTGGCGAAATTCTGGGTGACCTGGAACATTACCGTGTCTCACCAAAGACCCTCTATTCCACCTCGCCGGAACAAATTGCCCGCGCCTGCAAAGCGATAGAAGCTGAGCTTGAACAACGCACTGCCGAACTCAGTCGCAACCATCAAGTTGCAGAAGCAGCAAGACTTTATGAGCGCACCACACGGGATTTGGAGATGCTTCGGTTACAAGGTTACTGCGGAGGCATTGAGAACTACGCGTCGTATTTGACTGGCCGTGACCCCAGCCTTCCTCCCACCACCCTGATGGACTATCTCCCCAAGGGGGGTCTGCTGTTTATTGATGAATCCCATGTCATGGTGCCGCAGATCCACGCCATGTATAAAGGTGACCAAAGCCGCAAAGACACACTGATTGATTACGGCTTCCGCCTGCCTTCTGCCAAATTCAACCGCCCTCTCGCCTTTGAAGAGTTTGAGAAGATAAAACCACAGACCATTTTTGTGTCAGCAACACCCGGCGACTATGAAGTAAAACGCTCCGGTGGTGTCGTCGTCGATCAGGTGATCCGCCCAACCGGATTGCTGGATCCTGAAATCGAGATAGTGCCATTGGCACAGACTCAGGAAGACCTGCTGCGCCGCATTCGAAGCTGTATTGAACGCAAAGAGCGGGTATTAGTGACTACCCTCAGTAAGCGGAGTGCAGAAGCCCTTTATCAGCAATACACAGATGAGGGGATTCGCTGCCAGTACATACACAGTGACGTTAAAACCGAAGAGCGCGTAGAGATTATTCGCCAGCTGCGACGCGGCGAATTGGATGTGCTGATTGGTATCAACCTACTGAGAGAGGGACTGGATATTCCGGAAGCGTCTTTGGTTGCAATACTCGAAGCGGATCATGCCGGCTTTCTACGTTCCACAGAGGCGCTCATCCAAATCATTGGCCGCGCGGCCCGCAATGCCAATGGTAAAGCCGTGCTCTATGCCGACAAAATCACCCCAGCCATGAAAAGCGCGATGGATGAATCCAACCGCCGCCGGGCAAAACAGATAGCCTACAACGAAGCGCATCAACTTCAGCCTAAGAGCTCAAACCGGACGATTGACCCGACAATCAACGCCCCCATGGAAAACAAAGACCCGTCCATGTGCGCCACGCTTGAAGAGCTTTGCCATCGCATCACACACACTGAGCGAGAACTGTTCAGGCTTTGCTCGGAAAAAAATGCAGAAAAACGTGCTGACACCGATGCGCTGCGACAAGAGCTTGATGCCCTGTATAGACAATATATTTTTATGTAGCGGCACAGCTCGTTTTAAGCATGGATAAACAAACAAGGAACAGACCCGCTGAGCCTTTCTACCGACGTAACATCTATGATCACAACAGTATCGACAACGATATCGATGGCGTGCGCTCGCTGTTTTATGTTGACTGGACGGATGATACGGCTGACGTGATTTTCTTCTTGATCAACTATGCCGGGAGCTCGTTAGCAAGCTTAAACGCAGATCTCTTTAAAAAGTCATCACCTCAACGCCAACCACCCTAGAACGAAAGCGTTTGTAAGGGAAGCGCTGGCGTTAATCATCCACCTTTTGATTGACCGGGATTGAACTGGTCAAGCTGACATCTCATCTCCACCACGTTTCCCTCTGGGTCTTCTAGATAGATGGAATTACCATAACCTTGCGCGCCATATCGGCTGGCAAATAACCATGGTTCTGCCAGAAAATATAAAATCTTACTAATACTCTCTTTAATTCCTTCAAACCCAATTAAAAATAAAGATACCGTATGACAGCATATATTCACTCAATCAAGCCGTAGCACGCCATTATTGGCGCCGTCAATGAATTGTTTAAAAATTAGACAGACGTCACTATTAGCCCCTGATATATATGACAGTATAAAATTAAACCTTTGGAATATTCAGTGGAAGTCAGCATTGCTTATATTTATCAATATAAACGTATGAAGAGATTATTATTTTTTGCTGTTCTTCTCATTACAACACAGGCTTGTACGGTAACTTACGTGCAAGAGGATGGTAGTAAACGAATAATTGGTTTCGCTGACATAGTTATAGAAGAGCCTAAAGACAAGGCTATACACAAAACATCAGTGAAAAACATAGGCATTACCATTTTTAACTCGGCTTTGATGGGTGGTATTGGAGTAGGGTATACCGAGGAGTCGATCGTTGCTGTTGGTGATAATACCTGCGTTCTTATAGAAGAATAATGAAAATAATCATTAATTTATGTAAGGCGGCAACATGAAAAAGAACATATTGATCTTTTTAGTCACCCTCAATTTAGCAGCATGTGCCACATCAAATAGCGTAATGTTCTACACAAAAACATCTATCAGCATACTGGATGCCGATACTGCTCCGGTTGGTGTGAGCATTGGTTATGAGCGTGATGAAGGCTTTATCGGACCAAGATACGAGAATGGCGCAGTCCCACCTGTCATTGCTTCCGTTGAATCAAACGCTGAAATCATAAACCCTACCGTTAGCGAGCTTTATGCCACAGGAGGGGCAGCCATAGCAGCAACAGACGAGAATTATCAACCTTCCTCCTCACCACCTTTAAGTGGTAATAAAGAACTAATGTTTTTTGGTACGTCTACCTCATTGGGGCTTTCTGTTAACGCACTTAATAACGTGCCTAACAGTATTTCAATCGGATACAAAAGAAAAACACTAAGCTATATTCCACTTGGAACTGACCCCCAAAACAAAGTTGATACCTATCCATCAGTTTTCGCATCAATAGAAACCAATATCCAAACAATCGAAAAAGATGGCTCCTACAGCCAATTAACACCTTCTGTAAAGAACAAGCAGTATATCGCCACTGGGGTGTCTGCCGAAAACATTGCCAATGAGCTAAAAGGTAAGTTCATCGAACGTGCCAATAATCCTTTCAATCAATCCGCTTTGTCCGCCTCTCTACTAGCTTGTTACTTTGGGGTTAAAGACGAACAAAAACTAAGCGTATGGAGAGATGCCGATCACTTCGATCTTTATCACGAGGCGGAGGACAAGAAAGGAACCACGTTAAAAGACCTTGAGAAATTACATGGTGAAAACGAGATCGATAAGGCGGATAGAATTTATTCCAGCCTAGTTATTATAAACATCGAACAAGGTTTAAATCAGAGAAACAAAGACGGTGAGAAGCCAGACATAGAGCGAGCCAAAAATCTTGCTCGCCACAAAGATGCCGTTTGTATGCTTTCTAGAGGAAATACATGAGGATAGCCCATGACTAAAACAGTGAGATGCGTTGACTGTGATACCGCTAAGGCGGAGATTGAAGAGTCAGGTGTTTTGGAAGTAGTTAGCTGCAATCCCATTCGGACTTTTGATGAAAGCGGTAACGAAGTGATTCAAGTTGACGAAAATGGATATGAGCTATGCGAATTGGAATTCAAAGTTAAAATCTGACCTTTCGCCTGCCATCTGAAAAAATGTCCAAATAACATTGGGTGTACCGATAAGAACGAATAACTGCACTTAAAAGAGTGTTGGAAGCCGCTCAATAAGCGTTGCCAATAATCACAATCCTAAGTGCAGTGGTTCGTTACTGAGCTTGTTAAGGCGTCAGCTTCAACACTAAACTTGAGGGAAGCCGAGAGGTGCAGGATTGAACTGGTCAAGCTGACATCTCAGCTCCACCACGTTTCCTTCTGGGTCTTCTAGATAGATGGAATTACCATAACCTTGCGCGCCATATCGGCTGGCAAAGTCTTCATGGGCAATCCCGTGTGCGTCGAAGTGGTCGAGAATGCTTTGTTCAGACACTGCTTTAATCTGAAGACAGAAATGATCCACGTTGCGCTCTGATTGAGTGGGCGCGCCGCCACCCATCTTACCCAGCCTGCTGTCTACCACCACGATATCGATCAGTGCATTGCCCGCACGCAATTGCGTTAAGCCCGTTTCCGGTGGGGTTTCACGTTCAATCGCACAGCCCAACACCTCGGTATAAAACCGCAACATCTCTTCCAGTTTGGTGGTTCGCAAAACAATGTGGTCGATGGCCAACACTTGGATCATCGTACAGCTCCTTTCGATATTGAGTGATAGCTCATTAATCATAGGAAATCGCCCTGTCCTCACAACTTAGCCAGACCATGATGCGATGCGGACTTCACAATCACTGTGCCTGTTGCAGAGTCTGTAGCACGCCTTTTTGTCATCCTGCCAGATCGTAACTTTTGGTAACGATATTTGGCTTTGCTTGGTTTAATCACTGATTAACCCCTCTTCGCCATCCTTCTCAAATATTTGCTAGAATGCTGCCCTTTCAGACTTTACCAGCAATACAAACTTGCACAGAGAGATGCATTCCATGACAGAACCGCGCGTAATCATTGGCCTATTTAACCCAAAAAGCCCAACCAATGTGGGAGGCGTGATGCGTGCCGCCGGATGCTATCAGGCAGACAGTGTCGTCTATACCGGTACGCGATATGACCGCGCAGCCAAGTTCTACACAGACACCCAAGACGCGATGGAAACCATTCCGCTGACCAATGTCGAAAGTCTGGTGGATAACCTGCCGTCTGACATGAAAGTGGTGTGTGTGGAACTGGCCGTCGGCGCGACACCACTTCCGCATTTTGAACACCCGGAGAAGGCGATTTACATCTTCGGCCCTGAAGACCACTCACTGCCTCAAGCGGTGGCAGACAAAGCGGATCACGTTGTGTATGTGCCGACGGTTGGATGCATGAACCTCGCCGCGACAGTAAACGTGGTGCTGTATGACCGTCTTGCAAAGGCTGAAACCTCACTCGCTGGCGATGACTTGATTCGCCAAAGCCGTGATAGCCGCAATCGCCTTACCGTAAAAGCCTCCACCGAAACGGCATAAACCAACCGCTCAGAAACCAATAAGGCCGTCATTTGACGGCCTTTCTTTTGTTCTTCGCCCCTCCCCCTTTCCAAAGGAAGGCTAGGATGGGGGTTCGCTCTTTATGCCCTCGCCTGCTTATGCCTTTCCTGAACCAACCTCTCAATATGCAACTTGTTGGTTTTATTGATGAATGTCGCAATATTTGTACGGGCTTATGGATAGAATATCGTCCATGTTTATGGACATGGTTTTTTGAAGTGTTTGGGTGTTGAGGCAGGTAGGGACTTAGGTGATGTATTCCGTGATTAAGCCAAGCGCTTTTTGAGAACTTGGCGTTAAGTCTGTAAATCAATAGTGCCCCCTTTCGTGCTAACGAAAGCTAGCGGAATCCAACTCTTCCCGAGAACTTTCGATAGATTTTCTAATACCAGTCGTGATCTGAGTAGAAATACCCCGCTTTGGGATCTAATAAATTTTTAGCAGCTTGAGTATGCCGAAAGTGTAGTACAACTTTAATGATATGGAATCTAAGTTGAATGGAATTAGTAAAAAATATTGCAGAAAATATATCGGTTGAATCTCCAGATTTTTCAAATTGTATAAATGTAGTTGAGCATAATCTAGAAATAACCGGCATTGAAACTACGGTTAGATTTCATTACTTGAAATTTGATGGAAACAAGCAGCCAATGGTTAAAGCCTTAGCTGATACCTTATATGCATACATCATCGACTATTGTCTATCGGCTAAAAATAGAGATGAGACTTTAACTGCTAGGCAATCAACTCTTTTAACTAAAGAAGCAAGAAGTTTGTTCAGACATCCAGAGATATCAGATGAATCCCCTGATAAAACAGGTGAGGCTGGAGAAACATTGCTGTACTTTCTTATGGAAGCAGTCCTAAAAGCTCCACAAATTGTGTCAAAGATGGAGCTTAAAACAAATCACAAAGATGAAGTGAAAGGGTCAGATGGTATTCATGCAAGATGGAACGATGAATTAGAAGTTGTTGATTTCTATTTCGGGGAGTCAAAACTATATAAGAATGTTTCTGATGCACTAACTTCTGCGTTAAAAAGTATTAATGATTTCCATGATATAAAAATGTATGAGCATGAATTTAACATGGTAACTAAGCACTTTAAGTACGCTGATGAGGCAGTAAAGCATGAAATTTCACAACTCTTTATTAATGGGAACCCTGGTGCAGATGTAAGAGTTAATCATGCTTGTCTTATTGGCTATGACTATAAAGGTTATGATGACGTATTGTCAGAACCCCGTAGTAACTTGATAAGTAGATTTGAAGATGAACTTTTGTCTAACGCAGAAAGCTTAGTGAGAAAATTACAAGAAAAACTCGACAAATTCGAGAAAAAACACCTAGTGTTCGATGTATTTTTCCTTCCATTCCCCTCCGTTGTCGATTTTAGAAATGCATTCAATGAGGCGCTAGATTGATTGCTATGAATAATATAGAAAATTTAATAGAAAAGCTGCAGATCCATAGCACACAAAGTCAGCTACCAGGAAGCCCAACATGCAAAGAAAAACCTCTTGAACTAACTGAAATTAATCAGTTATTGGGGTATGCATCTATTTTATCCCTATCTGAAGAGGCTAAAGAAAAAATAATTGCATATGAAGTTATTACAAGACTTCTAGAGGTTAGGTCAGGTGATGATTCCAAACTATTAAGTTCAGCAGAAGTAATAATGTCTAGGCTAGGTAATTTCCCGGGTCGGCAACTTCTAAGAGAACGTTTTAATTTTTCAGGTAAAAAAATACCAAGTTTTTTGAAGCTGGAATGTTTAAGTAGGGAGGTGGAAAATTCTGTTTTTATAGACGATGAATCAATACAGCTCACTGACTTTCAGTATAACTTCTATAGTTCACTGCAAGAAGAAAAGGCTTTAAGTATATCTGCACCAACATCGGCAGGAAAGTCTTTTGTACTTGGAATAAACCTCATTAAAAAACTGAGAGAAAAGGAGAACCAATGTATTGTCTATATAGTACCGACTAGAGCATTAATTACTGAAGTCTCTAGTAGGATTAGGGATTCACTGAGACAATACAAACTTGACAATGTAATCATTAGAACAGCACCATTTTCTATTTCTAAAGAAAAATCTCAGAACGGTGTTGTTTATGTTCTCACTCAAGAACGTTTATTGAATTATTTGAGTGATACTACAGATGAAATGCCTATAATAACATCTCTAATAGTTGATGAGGCTCATGAGATTCAAAACGGAAAACGAGGTATGCTTTTGCAGAGCGCTATCGATTACCTTTTGAAAAAGTATCCTACAACAGAAATATTATTTGCTAGCCCACTTATCAAAAATCCAGGGTATTTCTTTAATATTTTCAACATAGCAGATAGCGGTAAGTTTTTTACTGAGACAATATCCCCAGTATCTCAAAATATAATCCTTGCATCCGATGTTGTCGGAAAAACGAAAGAAATAAATTTCCAGTTATTGAGTGAAGGGAAAAGAATATCGCTTGGGAATAGGAGTGTCGATTTCAAGTTCAGAGGCAGTAAATCAATTCAAAAAGCCAACTTAGCATCTGACATTTCAAAGAATAATGAATCTGTTATAATTTTTTCAAACGGGCCATCTGATGCTGAATCAGTAGCAAAAGAAATCAGTGAAACCATAAAAGGTTACGTACCAAGTCCAGACATAAAACTATTTATTGATTTTCTTAAAAAAGAAATACATCCCGAATATCCTTTAATAAGATGCTTAGAATCTGGTGTGGGATTTCACTATGGTAAAATGCCTTCTATTGTTAGGTCTGGCATAGAAACTCTTTTTAAGAATGATGAAATAAAATATATCTGCTGTACTAGCACTCTTTTGCAAGGGGTCAACTTACCCGCTAAGCATATAATAATCGAGAACCCTAAATCTGGTGACAGTCCAATGTCACGGTCTGATTTTTTAAACCTATCCGGACGTGCCGGTAGGCTTCTAAAAGAGTTTCATGGGAACATTTGGTGTATAAGACCATCAACATGGGATGATAATTCTTACGAGGGTGAAAAATTACAAGAGATATCCTCTGCAATAAGCTCAGTTATGACAGATGGTGGGTCACTAATCCAAAATCTTCTTTCTGAGAAGATCGGTTCTGGAAAAACGATTGATGAAGCAGAGATGGCATTTAGTAAGCTATACCAAGATTATCATTACTCTGAAAATCATTCTTCCATTGAAGTCTATAGAACAGATGAAAACTCTGAAAATCTTGACAGAACAATATCAGCCATCTCTAAAATAATTGTTGACCTGCCTTCAGATATCATTGAAAAAAACAAAGGAATAAGACCTGACTACTTGCAGAGAATATACAATTTCTTATCAACGACTGAAGACCTTAATGAATATTTACTTATTAGCCCCTATACCGCAGGGGCTAAAAGGAAAATGGAAAATGTCATTGATATTTTCATTGATCACTTTGAGTGGGATTTATCCCAAAGCTATAAAAATCTAATTAGCCATCTAGCATATAATTGGATATGGGGTAAGTCCTTGGGTGAACTTCTTGAAAAACGCGTTAACTTTGTTAGAGAAAGACAGCCGAGCAAAAAGGCATCAACAATAATTAGAGATTACTTGAATATTTTGGAACACGACATCAGGTTCAAGATGGTTAAATATTTCTCAGCATACAATGATGTATTAAAGCTTATTTTAACACGAAAAGAAATCGATTTCGAAGAAACTGATCTGGAATCTTATCATATATATTTAGAATTTGGATCCTGCAATAAGGTAGCTCTGAATATTATGGCTAT
Source organism: Grimontia sp. SpTr1 (assembly GCF_947387585.1). Classification (NCBI taxonomy): domain Bacteria; kingdom Pseudomonadati; phylum Pseudomonadota; class Gammaproteobacteria; order Vibrionales; family Vibrionaceae; genus Grimontia; species Grimontia sp. SpTr1. The sequence goes on along the minus strand of NZ_CANDOD010000003.1, from coordinate 164,594 downwards.
GGGTCTTTCCCGATTTACTGCACTTAATCTTTCGAACGTTTTCGACTCTATTCCTGAAGCATCAGATATTGATGAATACTTTAATAAGATCAAAGTAATGGATGTTAGGAATCTACAAATGCCTAGTTTATGCAAACAAGAAATTCTAAGAATGCAAGGCAAGAGTGTGCGCCTAGCTGCTGCTAACAATTAAATCCAGGTGACGCCTAGTGCGCATCTGATTTAGGCGTTAGGTTTCAATCGGAGGAAGCATGAAAGTCTATCATTTTATGCCAAAAAACTTTGCACTACAGAATTTAGAGAAGTCGAGGCTTAAAGTAGCGACTTTAGAAAATTTGAATGATCCTTACGAATTTTTCCCGAATGTATCAGGGGCTTCAAACGAAGACTTAGAAAAATTCAGGCATCATTATGATGGAATTCTTGGCTTTCTATGTTTCAGTAAAAAGCTAGGAGATCCTGTTCAATGGGCGCATTATGCACAGAATCATAGTGGTATTTGCTTTGAGTTTGAAATTCCCCGAAAGTACCTCCAAAAGATCAAATACGTAGATTCTCCTGTGTATATCTCTAGAAATAGTGCTCGATGGAAAGAACAAATTCCATCTGTCACATTATGCAAATATAAAAGTTGGCGCTATGAGCGTGAGTATCGCGTATCTCTAGATCTACGTTCTGAGGAAGTGCAAAAAGAGAATGGGCTCTTTTTCGTACCGTTCGCGGAAGATTTGAAGCTAGTCAAAGCTTATAGTGGTTTACGTAGCGAGCTGACTCGAGAAGAAAGAGATTTGTTTAGTAGGCATGGTATCCCGTTAACCAAAATAACACAGAAACCAAAATCTTACACATTGGTACCAGAAACCTAACAAATATGAGCCCTTCTACGGTCAATAGGCAATAACATTCTTTTGGCTGTGTAAGCAGCCAATGCTCTCGAACAACAAAGTCGTCTACTCCACATTCCCCAATCTGAAGTTATCCAAAGTGATCACTTCAGATCCTAAGTTCCAACTGACTTCTGTTCAAAAACCAAAGCCTAACCCCTTCCTAAACTCTCCCTTAAAAAGGGGGGAGGACCTCAAAAGCCAAAAACACAAAGACCGCCTCACGGCGGTCTTTTGTCCTACGGAACATTGCTTGCTTTTAATCTTTACGGCTTAGCCGTTTTCACGCATGGCGCGGAGCATCCAGGCGGTTTTCTCGTGCTCTCGCATACGGTCTGATACCAGTGATGCAGAAGATTCATCGTCAGCGGCCTGCGCAACTTTCAGCACTTCCCGTGCGGTACGCACCACTTGCTCGTGACCTTTGGTGAGAATATCTACCATGTCATCAGCGCTTGGTACACCTTCTACTTCTTCAATCGCGCTCAGTTCAGCAAAGGCTTTGTACGTGCCCGGTGCTGCAACGCCCAAAGTGCGGATACGTTCTGCGATTTCATCGACGGCCAGCGCCAGTGCGTTGTAGTGCTCTTCAAACAGCAGGTGCAGTTCGCGGAATTGTTTACCGGTAACATTCCAGTGGAAATTGTGCGTTTGCAGGTACAGGGTGTATGAGTCCGCCAATAGGCGTTTCAGACCTTCTGCGATCGCGATTCTGTCTTGTTCTTGAATACCGATATTGATGCTTGTCATAACCCCTTCCCCACTTGTCTTTTGCTTTCAAAATAGGCGCTAGCGATTGGCGCTTTGCCTTAATGTCTATGGGGATAGCTTATTGCAGTAGAGGTGATAGGTATAATCGTTGATGATTATAGATTCAATCTGTCATACCTATCACTGAGTGTGGGTTTTTAGCTGTTGCGGTAACGCGATGGAAATTGGTGGCCGATGTCGGTGAATACACCGTCGACGCCCCAGTTAAAGAGCTGATTGGCGCGCATCAAGCTGTTTACCGTGTACACGTTCACTTCCAAGCCAAGCCCTTTGAACTCTTCCACTTTGGCTTTGGTCAGGCCTTCATCGGCGACATGGATGGTGTCTGACTGACAGGCCTGCATAATGGCAAGCCAATCTGTTGGCATCTCTGCTTCGAACAGGCATGCGACGGGAATGTCTGGGCAACGGCGTTTGAATTCGGCCAATACCAGTGGGTTGAAGCAGGAAATCAGCACGCTGGCGTCTTTGTTGAGGTTTTTCATGCCTTCAATCACGCCGCTGATGAGCTTCTCGGTGTTTTCCCAACTGCTGGTGCAGGCTTTGATTTCTATGTTCGCATTGAGCTTGAGAATGTTGATCAGGGTGATGAACTGATCAAAGGTTGGCAGCTTTTCACCGATAAACTCGTCTCCGAACCAGCTTCCGGCGTCAATGTCTTCCAAATCTTCGCGGGTGAAGTCGTAGAGACTTCCTGAATGATCGGTGCAGCGGTCGAGGGTATCGTCATGGCAAAGCACGATAGTGCCATCGGCGAGGATATCCACGTCGCATTCGACCCATTTCAATCCGTGCTCCGCACAAAGTGAAAAAGCAGCCAGTGTATTTTCAGGGGCTAGGGCTGACATCCCCCTGTGGGCGTAAAGGGTTTTCATGGTTTTTTTCTGTTTTGTTTGAGTGACTAAAACTTACATCAAGTTTTGTGTTTACGACATAAAAAAGCACTGCTTATTGCAGTGCTTTTGTTATTTGCTTCAAGAATTAAACGCCGTTATCTGTGATGCCGCGCTTAATCCAGCTTGAGCGTTTGCAGTTGAACCAACTCGGTCAGGATTTGCGTGGTGGTTGCACCGTCTGCAAGGCCAAGATCGGTCAGGCCGACAGAGTCCAACACGATATCCTGCGCTTCCATGCTGCCCGCGGTTTGCGAGATATGCAGGGTTAAGCTGCCATCTGCGCCTGCTTCTGGGCGAATGTAATCCAACAGCTCTTCAATGCTGGAACCACTGCCCACGGCTTCTGGCAGCAAGCCGGAGATGTCCAGCTTGTCGCCAGTGGTTTCTGTACCGACATCAAAGTCGGTAATGGTGTCTACCGTGAGCGTTGCCACGTCCAAATCTGACTCCGCCCAGGTATAGGTGTCATCGCCTGCGCCGCCGGTCAGGGTGTCGTTCCCTGCCCCGCCCATCAGGAGGTCGTCTCCATCGCCACCGCTGAGGATGTCTTCGCCATCTCCACCGACGAGAATGTCTTCGCCGAGCCCACCTGTGACGGTGTCATCACCCTCACCGGCGTAGATACGCTCGCCGTCGTCATCTGCGGTGAGGGTTTCATCCGCTTCGGAGCCGAACTGTGTGGTTGCTGGGTCAAATACCACCAGCTGACCCGTCATCATCATGGATTCGAGGATTTCATCTTGCGTGAGTCCTGTTGCATCCATGCCTAAAAGGTCATTGAGCGTAACGCCTTCGACAATGATGTTCTGAATTGGCGCGCTGGTGTCATCCAACACCTGAATGCGGGTGTTACCGTCTACGGTCTGGATATCCAAGCGGTTCGCCAGATCGGTGAAGGTGACAATGCCCGTCGAATCAAATGCGTCAGAGATGTCGATAACATCAATACCTGATTCGAAGTCTTTGATGGTGTCGGTCGCGGCTGCTGCGGCGTTGCCGAAATCACCAGACTGCCATTTGAAGGTGTCTTTGGTGCTGTCGCCTGTGCCGCCGAGTTCGCCGCCCCACATTTCGTCGTCGCCTGCGCCGCCAACGAGAATGTCTTCGCCGAGGCCGCCGACCACAATATCTTCTCCGTCACCGCCATGGATTTCGGTGTCAGCATCGCCATCAATCACCAGATTGCCTGCGCTGCTGTCGGCCGGTGCGGTGTTCAGCTCGCCTGTGGTTTCGGTATCCACCACGTTCGCGTTGATGGTGAGTGTGGCTTGTTGCGGATCGCCATCGCCCACATCAGAGAGCGCCGTGACGGTAATGTCGCTCGGTGGCTGATCGCTGAAGCGAAGGTTAAGGTCGCTCAGGGTCAGGGTTTCGAGTTCTGTCTGGCTGAATGTCCAGGTGCCGTCGCCATTATTGGTGCCGACTGGCGTGCCTGCTGCATCCACGATTTCAGCTGCTGTGCCCATGCCACTGAAAGTGAGACTGAACTCGTTGTCGATAGGGTCAACCAGCGACGTCATCAAGCCCAGCAGAGGTACCAGTACGCCAGTGGCTGCGCGCACTGACGCCAGTTGCGTCGCGGCAGTGAGTTCTGGTAAATCCGATTTCGGTGCAACAATGATGGAAACGGTATCGAGGTCAAATTTCTTGCCTCCAGAACCTTGCTCTCCTGCTGTTGCCTCGTCAAGAGTTTTCATGGTGAGGCTATCTTCACCAGAAGTATTCTCGCCAGCAAACCTGTATTCCACACCGCCTGCCAGCAGTGTGTTAATCAAGTCAATATTACCCCTTAAGATCAGAGAACCTGTGCCATCACCCGTGACTGTAATATCAGTGGTGTCAGACATATCCGGTAGTGTCAAACTGCTACCAGCCCCAACAGACAGCTCAACTTTAACAATACCGTTGCCGTCACGAACATCAACATCCTCTACCTGAAGATCCGTGATGGTCAGCACCACATCTTCTTCTGCTTCATAGCTGTCAGACAGGATGTTGACAGGGGCATCGTTCACTGCGCTGACGTTGACGTTGACTTGCTTGTTCACCACATCATCAGAGACTGCGCCGTTATCCACGGTCTGTATCGCCAGATCCAGCGTGTAAATACCGTTGCCATCCTGTGGTGGCACGAAGGTCAGGCCATTGAGTTCGGTCGCTGCCACTGTGATAACCACTTTGCTGCTATCCAGAGGGTCTATGGTAACTGTACCTGTTACACCGTCTGGCAACACCAGCTGCGCACCTTCTGGTACGTTGGTTACAGTGACCAGCAAGGTTTCCGGCTCGTTCTCAATGAAGCCTGGGCCTGCGGGTAAGCTTTCGCGGTCATCTTTGGCGCTGATTTCGATATCTAAATCGACGGCAATATCTTCGGTGGTCGAGGCAGAGCCCGCCGCAAACACGTTTGCGCCGTCGCCCTCTGGCTCAACCGTCAGTGAAAGCTCCTGGCTTTGACCAACGACGAAGTTTGCGCCCGCTTCTTTGGTGTAAACCGTCATCATCAGGTCGACTTCACCACTGAAGTTGGCCGGAGGGATAATCTGCAACTGTGACAGTGAAGAAAGATCGGTCACGTTACTTCCGGCAATGACCCAAATACCGCTGCCTGCATTCACCGCAGGTGCCGCAAAGGTAAATCCTTCCGGCACGTTGGAAATAGAAACCGATGACAGTGATTCAGAGCCGTCAATATCGGAGAAAGACGCACCGAGCGCGGCCAACGAGAGCCCGCCAGTGGCATCTTCTGTCATGGTCAGTTCTACGGTGGCGTCGTCTTCAATTTCTACACCGTCTTTGGTGAAGGTCACTTCATCATGAACCGGCAACACGTCAAACGAGAAGCTGGTTGATGTGGTGCGACTGTCGACACCTGTTGTCGCCGTGTCGGTGATGGTGAGCTCCGCAGATATCTCAACCGTGCCACTGAAATCTGCCGCGGGTTTGAAGGAGAAGTCAGACAGATCTGCGCCAGTGAGCGTAATCGTTGACGACTCGGTGCCATCAGCCGCGACAAACACACCCACGGATGCCGGTACGGTCAGTACTGCGGAAGAGATAGCTTCCAGACCGTTGGCACTGTCTACATCTGCCAGAGAACCGGCAATGCTCAATGAGATAATGCCGTCTTCCAGCGCTTCATCTGGGTAGAACTGCTCTGTATCTCCTGGCTCTACCGGCTGCGGTGGCGTTTGGTCGTTCAACCCATTGGTGCCGTTCACAGTCACGCTGAACGAGAAGTCGGTTGAGTTGTCGCCCGGTTGCTCCGCCCCATCCGGTGGCGGTAAATCAACCAGCGGTTTCACGTTGAACTGCACCGTGACATCTGTAGTTTCTGTGTCGCCGCTTCGGGTATCGACACTCACGAAGGTCAGTGGAATGTTGAGCTCACCGGCGAAGTCATCCGGCGCTGTGATAGAAAGACCGGAAAGGTCGATGCCCCCTGGATAAGGTGCACCGCCATCTTGTCTTCCCGGCACTTCAAACACGTAGGTATCATTATCTATGTGGTAAAGCGCACCGGAAATCACTGTACCCGCGGGCACGTCTGCACCATTGATGACAACGGTGATTTGGTCAAACTCGACGTCATCAGCAGTGCCCGTTGGGTAAGAAATTGCATCACCCAGGGTTTCCAGCGAAATTGGATTATCTTCATCGCCTTCAATCACAACCGGACTGGTAGGCGCAACGATTTGGTGCGCCTGCTCAACGTCTGTGCTGTTGTTTGTGTAGTTCAGGGTGATCACTGAACTTGAAACCGGCGTCAGTGCACTTGCATCTCCCTCGCCTGCATCACCTTCATCCTGCACCATGGCGCTGATTGTAAAGGTGGTTTGGCCTGAGGAGTTTGGTGGCGCAATGATGCTGAAGTTGTTTGGATCGCTGATTACCCAACCACCTTCGCCATCGGCGACGCCATTTTCCACGTAGAAACCTTCTGCCAGATCCGTGATAACAATGCGGATGACGGTTTCGTCGCTCGAATCGTCTGGGTGAACAAACACAACACCATCGGTTAGATCAATTCGGCCTTCGCTGTCAGTGGTAATTTCTGTGACTGATGAGGTGCCTTGCAGCAGTTGCAGTTCGCCGTCTTCTTCTTCGACGGTAGCAACCACGTTGACATTCACAACGCCAGTGATGGTTTTCTCTGCCTGACTTTCACCTTCGAAGTCTTCCTGTCGAACAGTCACTTCGGTGTTCAATGTCAGGTCCACATCACTGTGTGGGCCACGTTTCACCTGCAGTTGGTAACCGTCTGCAATTTGCGCTTCGGTCAGGGTGACTTCACCGCCGACTGGCGTCAGGGTGATAACATCGCTGCCTTTTACAAGCTGCACGCTATCATCGTCCGCAAAGCCGGAAATAGTCGCACCAACCACGGTTTCTGCCACGCCTTGCGCAGTTGAATCCGGTGCGCCTGCAATGGTGAGATCCGGCTGCCAATCAATGTTGATCCACTGGTCTTCGAAGCCAGAAGATTCGCTATTGGTGTAGGTGTCCGCCGCGTCGATAACTGGCGGATCGATTTTCACTTCAATGATGTTTTCAACCGCTTTCGAATCGCCATCATTCTCGGTGGCAATCAGACGCGTGTTGATTTGAATATCTTCTGTCGAGTGTGGTGGCAGTTTCAGATAAACGTCCTGCCCTTCCAGCGCCGCCAAATCGACGGAGTAAGTGGCAACGGACATGCCTGCATCGTTGGTTTCCCAACCTGCGAATGCCAGTTCCACTTCAGTGAGCGAGCCATCACCGTTTTTGATCACGAAGCTCACGCCTTCTGGCAGGTCAATGATGATCAGCGATAGGCTTTCTGAGTTATCAGTCGGCGCTTCGGCTTTCTCGCCCGAAACCACATTGAAGTCAATCGCCACCAGACCGTCACCATCAACGCCATCTTCCGGCACTGTGGTCGAGACATTGCCCGTGGTTTCATCCACCTGCCACTGGCCTGCATCTGTACCCGGATTTTCAACGCTGAATTCCGGTGTATCAGCCACACCCGTGACAATCACATTCAGCGACGTGGCTGGGATAATGCGCTCGTCATCTGGCGACGTTGGTGAACTATCTACCACGATACCTTCAACCTGAATGCTGAAGTTTTCATTGCTGTGCACAGGCGGGATAATTTCGATCTTGTCGATATCGTCCACCGAAATGCGGTCTGTGTCTGTCAGCGTGGTAATGGTGCCGCCATCGTTGAGTTGCAGCACTGCACCGTCTGGCAAATCGAAGATGCGCACGAACAGGGATTCTGAACCATCATCATCAGTGCCTAACGTGGTGAGGGAAATCTTGCCTGCCAGAGAAATAGCGCCGCCTTCAGCGATTTCTGGATCTGGGTTACCCGCATCCTCGTTATCGAACACACGTTGAACCGTCAAACGGGCATCATCTGCCTGTGGTTCAACGCGCAGGATGAGTGACGTTTCCGTCGATGCCTCTTCCACGCTTGATGGTGAAGATTCCGTCGAAATCGCTTTGATGGTCAGCGTAATGTCACCACTGAAGTCGGCATCTGGCACGAAACGCACCTGATTAAGACGGGATGGATCTGTCAGTACATATGAACCGTCGCTGCCAGTAATAGAACCGCCCAGCAGTTCGCCCATATCTGGCGTAAGGGTAAATTCATATCTGAGCGTTTCTGAGCCATCGGTATCTTGCAGCGCACCTTCAGACAAGTCTGCCAGCGTGAAGTCGTCGGCACCAAAGCGCTCGTGGTCTTCATCGACTTCATATACGCCGTCTGCCGCGTCACCAATCAAGCTGAGGCTTGGCACATCTGCCACGCCTTCTACGGTGATTTCAAGCGGCGATGTTGAGGTTACTGGCGTATGGCCATTCACTTCCAACTCAACATCGAATTGGATCAGATCTGTGCCGTCGTAAGAGGAGTAATCCGGATCCGGTACGAAGGTCACGCCCGTAAGGTCGAAGATGATGGGTTCGTCGGTGCTGGACGCTTCAAACATGTCCGAGTTGAGGACAATGTTGCCGTCTGCATCTGGCATGATTTCGACGCCGTTGAAGTAGAAAGTACCGCCAATATCACCCGCATCATCGCGGGTGGTAAGGGTCACTTCGCCGTTCAATACCAGTCGGCCACCCTCTTCCAATGCTTCGCCAAGGTCGTTGTCACCGACGTTCAGCTGCATGTTGATTGGAATGCCTGCGGTACCATCAACGCCGGCTGATTCTGTATTGGTGTCGGCCTGACCTTTGTCCTCTGTACCCGTTACATTGGTAAAGGACAGGGTTGGCGCTTGGTCATTGATGGTGAGGGTGATTTCACCTTCGGTAGTATCGCCATCAAAGTCAGTCACCTTGTATTGCAAACCTTGTTGCAGCACTTCTTGAGGGTTTGCGAGGTTTGGCTGCATCACGAAGGTGATTTCACCCACTGGCTCGTTACGTGGGTTAATTTCCACGGTACCCAACATGAGGGTTGGATCATCGACAGAATAGATATCCACGCTTGAGGGAGCCGTTGTGGATACGGGCTCCCATTCTTTACCGTTGAAGATTTCAGTAATGAGGGTAGTGCCATCTGCCCCACTCAAATCTTCAATACCCGGTACAGAGCTAGGGTCTGTAAGGGCAAATACATCAACCGTTGCTGTGATTTCACCAGACGGCGCATCATCTAGCTCCATATTGATGGTGCCTTGCGCTGTTGGTACGTCATCAATCACGGTAATGGGTACATTGATGCGTGGCGACTCATCCCCATCAGCATCAACCGTGTAAGCCTTAAGGCCAAACACAGCTTCGTTATTGCCATCACCTGGTGCATGGTCGATCGCAGACAGCAATTCGAACTCAAAAGTACCATCCTGATTGAGGGTGACTTTGAATACGTCGCGCTCATCGCCCGTTCCGTCATCTGCGGTACCGAAATAGGTTTTCGGATACGCATCGCTAACCGGGCGTTGTTCCAGAAGAATCGGGTGACCACTTGCTTGCACAGGCGTGCCGTCTGGGTAAACGACGTAATCCGTTTCCAGTCTGAAGTCTTCAACCACATCACCGTTGTCTTTATCGACTTCCAGTGAAAGCGGATTACCGTCTTCATCTGTAGTGTCGATATTGAGCGTACCGCTTGCTTTTGAGCCTTGGTTGGAACCGGTGCCATCATCAATACTGCTTTCTTGGACAGTCACACCATCACTGGTGCCGAAACCGAAGGTGGTTGAGTTGTCATCTGTGACTACGAAGCTGATAACACGCGGTGCTTCGGTGTTTGGATCCGTTGGGTCGACAAGTAGATCGCCATCCGTGTCTGCCACCTGCACAGGCACTTTGATCATGATTTGGTCACCATCCGCCGTCACGAGGCCAGACGTATTCTCTGTGCCTGGGTCCTGCGGGTGAATCAGTGGCTGATACTGGGTAATTTGCGTATCAAGATCGACATCCAATCCATCAGCGCCTTGCTTGGCTGAAACTTCAATTTCCAGCGCTGGTGCGCCGTTAATGCTGGCAGTAATTACAAAGGTTGGGTTTCCGTTCGCATCTGTGGTTTCAGTCACCGCCACATTGTCGATCGGATCACCATCATTGTTAGTGAGCTCTTCCAGCTCGGATTTCAATGCGTCGAGCTGTTCCAGCCTAACGGTCGTTGGATCGAGTCGGTCAGTCGCTGCATCAATGGTGATGGTGCCAGATTGCGAGTGCGACGTTGCCGAATCCATCGGGGTATTCTGTTCTTGCAGCTCAATGAGGTCGAGCGGATTACCGTCGTCATCTGTGCGCTCTCCACCTTGCGCAACTTCACCATCGATGAGCTTGAACGACACTTCTGATTCGTTACTGACATCTCCGTCAGCATCAGTGACGGTAAATGGGAAGGTGAAGGTGGTGCTGTCGTCATCCCCATCACCGTCGCTGTCGCCGTGTTGGTCAAACGGATGATACTGGGTGACTGAATATTCCGCTGGCTCTCCCGGGGTATCAGAAGGTTTGAGCGAAATCTCGAGGACTTTTTCTGGCGTGCCACCGTTATCGGTGTAGAGCGTAATCACACCAGACACTGAGGTATCAACCACGGTTGGCTGACCATGACTGGTAATGCCGGCAAACTGCGCTTCTGCTGCCGCAGCATCAAAGTTCACGCTGGCAATGTTGTCACTGCCAAGATCAACACCGTCTGTGGTGGTGGCTGTATTATCGGTCGCTGATGCAGCTACTTCCGTCAGCTCGACGGTGGCTTCGCCGATGACTGGTGCTGCACCATCATTGCTTTCCAGCGTCAGTTGCGCTGGGTTTTGCATCAAATCGCCGCCTGTATCCGCGACTTGAAGCGGCAGATTGATAGAAATTCTGTCGCCATCAATATTGACGTAAGTCCCTGAACCAGTGGTGTGATCAAGCGGGCCGTTTTGAGTGAGCGTGGCATTGATATTGAGATCGTTACCGCTTTGCGTTGCTGTGACCACCAGTTCGACAACGGTTTCACCATCTACGGTGCCTGTCAGGGTAAAGGTTGCAACACCACTGCCGTCCACACTGGTCTGGCGGGTGAAAACAACCGCTTCACCGTTCGCGGTAATTTGTGCAAGTTCGGCTTCTACAGCCGCCAGATCGCTTGGGGCAATTTGCAGTGAGCTGGCAACGAGCGCTTCTGTACCGGCTTCAATCACGAAACTGGTGGTATCTGGCGCGCCGTATGGGCTGTCGCCTAAATTACCTTCTGTAACTGACAAAGACGCGCGCTGCCCACCGGTCGCATTAATGTCCGGAGGCGTTGGTCCGCCATCTCCGTCATCATCACCTGTGATGCTGCCAGTGCCGTCGTCGCCACCAAGGAAGTCTTGGGTGTCATCCAGACCGCCCAGTGGCCCTAATGTGTCAAAGCCTGCTTCTGTCAACGTAGCGGCATAACCGTAATCGACCACAATAAAGCCTGCATTCGCGGAGCCATCACCGCCCTCGCCTGCTGCAGTTTCTTCAAAGACTTCTGTTGGGTCGACACCATCAACAATCAGCTGTTGTAGTTGGGCAACATCGATATCAAGAGGAACATCGGCGTTTAAAGCATCTCCGTTAAATGTGAGGCTATGAGTCGCGGAGTATTGTGCAAATTCACTATCGCTTAAAGGCACCAAGCAGGACGCACATTTTCCATCAAATACAAAGCGTTGGTCAGCTTGGCTAACCAGTACAGAACTGTTTTCATTTGTTAGTACGACTTGGTTGGGCGCAATTTGCATGCCCGCGCGAAGAGTGATGATGCGTGCATCACCGGCAACCAAATACGCTTGTCCATCCACCTTGTCGACGTTTAAACCGACATCGAACTCATGACCAATCATAATTCTTTCCCAACTTTCGTTCGCATTTTTTCACGCGAATCCATGTCTTTAACTGTTGTGCTGAGAGTTTAACCAGCTAGATGCGCAGTGTCTTTCCGTTACCCAGCTAGTTTCATTTCTTGCTCAACATTGAGAATTGGTGAGACAGAATTTCATGCAATTCCATCTCCTTACTGACACAAATGACACTTTTAAGATTAGGAAATGAGGGCTATTCGTGGGAACTTTTCTTAGTGAAGTCCCATGTATGCACAAAACAGCCGTACTTTTCATAAGAATCTGAGCAGTAACTACTTGAATATTCCGCTCATAGCCCAGATATTGTCTTAAAGAACAATGAAGGATGGGTATGAAATAAAGTCAAAACGTCATCCTAATGGAGAATATATGGCCACACATGTCGGTATTATTGACCAGGATCCGGTCCGATTGGTCACTGCCTTGCTGCACCGAAAGTTCAAGGCCGAAAAAGTGATTTTCATTGGCGTTGAATGTCAGCTTCCGCAGTATGAGCAGCTGAGTCAGGTTCTCACGCCGAAAGGCTTCGAAACCGAATTTTTCCAGATCCCTTCAGACATCAACATTCCTCTTATCAAGGGCAAAATTGAAGAGCTTGCCCGTCGTTTGAAAGATGAAGGGACAGAAGTCTTCTTCAACGCCAGTTGCGGGTTGCGTCATCGCCTTTTGACTGCTTACGAAATTTTCCGCACCTACCACTGGCCGATTTACGTGATTGAGCCTTTCAGTGACGAGCTTTGCTGGTTGTACCCTTACGGCAAAGAGCAGGAGCAAGTTGAAGACCACATCAACATCAGCGATTACCTGACCATCTTTGGTGCGCGCTGCGAGCTGCCAGAAGATGATATTCGCAGTGTGTTGGACACCACGATTGAAAGCGTCGGCCACAAATGGGCAAGCAACGCCTATGAGTTGGGCCCAGGCTTGGCAACCTTGAACTATTTGGCGACCACCTGTCGCAAAGAGCAAAAGCTGGATGTTGAGCTTAGCGACAAGCAACAGGGCTATCGCGAACTCGGCATGTTGATTGATGATTTGAACGACGCGGGTCTTTCAACCTATCAAAACGGTGTGCTGACTTTCTCAAGCGAAGCGGCGCGCCGATTTGCAAACGGTGAATGGCTGGAGTGGTACGTTCACCATATTGTTGAAGAAATTAAGCGCGAGCTGCTGACGATTCAGGATTTGTCGCTTGGTGTGCAGGTTTACCGCCAGATTGGCGATAAGGAAGTGCGCAATGAGCTGGATGTCGCGACAGTGGTGAACAATAAACTTCACATTATCGAGTGTAAGACCAAAGGTATGTCTAGCGACGGTGATGACACGCTTTACAAGCTGGAATCGATTCGCGATCTGTTGGGTGGCCTGCAAGCACGCGCTATGCTGGTGAGCTTCCGCCCTCTTCGTCATCACGACATTACCCGTGCGACAGATTTAGGGCTGGCATTGATTGGTCCCGATCAGTTGGGTGATTTGAAAACGCACCTATACCAATGGTTCCTCCGCGCGGGCGGCCATGACAAAGGTCTGTTTGACTGATTCCTTCAGCGACAAAACAAACAAAAAAGCCGACGCGGATGCGTCGGCTTTCTTTTGGGTTTCGCTGTATCTGTGGTTATGCGTTAAGCATCTTACGAGCAGACTCTACAACCACTTTGATAGAACGCGCTTCGGTCGCTGCCATGGTTTCTGCATTCGGGATTTCTTTCTGTGTGCGGTTAACGATAACACCCGCTACACAGCCGGCTTTCAGGCCTGAACTTGCACACATGGTCAACAGCGTTGCTGATTCCATTTCGAAGTTCAGAACACCCATCGCCTGCCACTCTTCCATTGAACCCTGGAAGCGACGTGTAACACGACCGCTGAAGGTGTCATAGCGCTCTTGACCTGGGTAGAAGGTATCGCTTGAAGCTGTCACACCGGTGTGAACTGCTGCACCAGACTCATCTGCCGCTTGTTTCATCGCCGTGGTCACGTCGAAGTCAGAAACGGCTGGGAATTCCAGTGGTGCAAAGTGCAGGCTCGCACCGTCAAGACGGACAGAGCCGGTCGTCACGATGATATCACCCACATTAATGTGCGGCTGGATAGCGCCGGTGGTGCCAACACGCAGGAAAGAGCGAACACCCAATTGCGCCAGTTCTTCTACCGCAATCGACGTTGAAGGACCACCAATGCCGGTTGAACAAACCACCACTGAGTGACCGTCCAGCTTACCGAGGAACAGGGTATATTCGCGGTGGCTGGCCAGAAACTTTGGCGAGTCCATCAGCGCTGCAATTTTTTCCACGCGCGCCGGATCACCCGGAATAATCGCCATGGTTGCGCCTTCAAGATCAGATTGGTTCACGCCTAAGTGGAATACGGTTTGTTCGGTCATTATTTAGCTCCTCAGTCATCGACACAAAGGGTCGACACATCTAAACGTAGGGTATGAGCTCCTCTCAGTGGGAGCTGCTATTTCATGCTCCCACCATACCAATCACGGAGGAAAATAAAGTGACAAACCTCACTTTTGATAAAGTTTCATTTCATTACATTTCAGTTTTTAGTGACATTAATCACTTTAAACAGTGAAACAAAGTGCACTCTATCCAGAGACGGTTTTTGAGCGCTTAGAACCCCACTCAAGCTTTAAAGCGAAGTAACCTCAGAGCATTCAGAGTAACGATAGCAGTGGCACCACTGTCTGCTAAGACTGCAACCCAGAGCCCTGTAAAGCCAAGCACACTGGTCACCAGGAACACGGCTTTTAAACCGACCGCCAAAGCAACGTTTTGTCTGACATTGCGCATGGTGGCGCGGGACAAGGCTATCACTGATGGAATCTGCTCTATGCGATTTTGGCTGAGTGCAATGTCTGCCGTCTCCAGCGCGACATCTGTGCCTCCGCCCATGGCAATACCAATAGTGGCGGATTTCATTGCCGGCGCATCGTTAATACCATCCCCGACCATCGCCACGCGGTGTTTCAGTGCGATGTCATGAATAGCTTCCACTTTGCCTTCAGGCATCAGACCTGCCCTGAAGTCCATATTCAGACTTCCTGCTAATCCTCCAGCGGCATGGGGGTTGTCCCCTGTCAGCATCACTGAACGCACACCAGCTTTGTTCAAAGCATCAACGGTGGCTTTGGCGGTTGCTCTCAGCTCGTCACGCCAGGCAAGCGCGCCAGAGGCAATACCATCAATGAACACAATGGCCACGGTTTTGCCTTGGTCGGCAATAGTCTGCGCAGCATTCTGCCGCTCGGCACTGACAGTGTATTTCTCATCCAGCTTGTCGAGTGCCAACACTTCGAGGTGTTTGCCTTCTACTTCACCGGAGACGCCTTTACCTGCTGTGGCGATAACATTCTCGGCCGTCAAGCTGGCTAGTCCTCTCGCGTTGGCAGCTTCCACTACGGCTTTTGCCAAGGGGTGATGAGAACCCTGCTCTACCGCCGCTGCCTGTGCAAGAAGCGCGTTGTCATCGCCTTCCCAAACCAGTACGTCAGTCACGACAGGCTTACCTTCCGTGAGTGTGCCGGTTTTATCAAAGGCGACCCACTCTACTTTGCTCAAGGCTTCGAGCGCGGCACCGCCTTTAATGAGTGCGCCTTGCCTTGCCGCTGTTGCGAGACCGGAAGTCATTGCGGCAGGTGTCGAAATCACCAATGCACACGGACAGGCAATCAGCAACAATGCCAGACCGCGATAAATCCACGTATCCCAGCTCTCACCGAACATCAGCGGTGGAATAGTGACCACCAGCGCGGCGAGCACAATCATCAGTGGTGTGTACCAGCGGCTGAATCTGTCAATGAACCTTTCTACCGGTGCTCGACGCGACTCTGCATCTTCAATCAAATTCAAGATACGGTCGATGGCGCTCTCACCTTGCTTTGACACAACTTCCAATGAGACAAGTCGATCGACGGCCAAGGCACCGGCCAACACTTTATCGCCCTGCTGTTTTTCAACAGGTATGGACTCGCCGGTGAGTGCGCTCATATCAAAAGCAGCAATCTCATTTTTCAAAACCGCATCCGCTGGCAACCTGCCCCCCGGTGCGATTTCGATGGCGTGTCCCGGTTGCAAAGAGGACACGGAGACAGACTCTTTTCTGCCGTCTTCAAAAATACGGGTGACGGTTTCTGGCACTAACGCCATCAAAGCTTGGATCCCGGCACGCGCTTTTGCTGAAGCGTAACCTTCCAACCGCTCACCAATCAGAAACAGGACTAGCACCATGGCGGCTTCAACCGTTTCTCCAAGGTAAAGGGCACCAAACGCCGCAATGGACATCAGGGTTTCGATGGAAAACGGTGAGCCGGAGCGCCCAAGGGTGATGGCTTTTTTCACGATGGGGATAAGGCCGAGCACAGTCGCCAAGGTAAACAAGGCGGAGCCTGCTTCTGGCATCCACTGCGACAACACGGCGGCAAACGTCATCACGGCAATCAATGAAATCAGTAAGCCGTCTTTTTTGAAGGTAGCAAGCCAGCCAGATTCGTTTTCTGGGGCTTTGGGTTCTGTCAGGCTAAGCAGAGGAAAACCGGTTTTGGCGGCCTTGGCTTCAATCGTTGCTTTCAGCGCATCGCTGTCAGCTTGGTTAAGGTTCACGATGAGCTTTTCGGTCGCAAAGCGCACCTGTGCGGATTCAACGCCGGCGATGCCTTTGAGTGCGGTTTCGAGCTTATTGGCGCAGCTTGGGCAGTCCATATTGGTCACGCGCCATTGCAGACTGTCACTGAAAAGGACGGGTTCAGAAGGTGTATCGTTATTCTGTGTTTGGCTGCTGCATGTTTGACTGCTGCAACAGCCTTGGGACGATGGATCGTCAGTGCCTCCATCAGATATTTCTGTGGTAGAACAACTGCTCTCACTCACGGTATGCGATGAACAGCAAGCCTTCGGTTGGGTTTCCGGCTTGCTTGTGTGTTGAATCGGATTTTGGCATTTCACTGAATGACATGAATGGCACATAGGTTTATCTCCTTAACCAAGTTTCATTATCAGTGTAAACCTTGGAGCCTACTCCAAGGTCAACCCAAATCTGTGAAATTACTTCAATCTGTCCAACACTACCTGCGTATCGAGCACATCAGGGAAGTCTCTATAATCCAGTCCTGCATCAAATACATACTGAGTCACCAGCTTTTTGGCTGCGCCAAGCAATGCTTCGGCATCCCATGGTTTTTCAAAGTAGCGTTCAATGCTCGCATTGTTGATCGCTTCAATGGTATCAGCATGGGTGGCCTGCCCTGTCAGTAGGACTTTACGGGTAAAGCGAAAACGTGGGTCCAGCGAAACTTCGGTTAACAGTTCTACACCGGTTTTCTCTGGCATCACGTGGTCAGAGATGATCAGCGCTACATGCTCGCCTTCTGCATCTAACTCATCAATCAGATCCAGTGCTTCATCTGCTGACTCACAGTCTTCGATATGAAAAGCCACCGCCAGAGAAGAGAGATCTTTCAGTACGGCACTCAGCACCTCGCGTTGGTCATCAACACAAATGATGTTTACTTTTTCCATCTGTTTCCCTCATTACAGGAATTCCACCATGCGTAGAATCCATACCATTACAAAACTGAGCGCGACACCCACCACGCCCAAAATAACGCCTACTTTCGCCATCTGGTTGCTACTGACATGACCAGTCGCATGCGCCAACGCATTCGGTGGTGTACTGATTGGCAGAGACATACCCAGTGAAGCAGCAAAAGTCACGACAAGAATCAGTGTGGTTTCACCACCAAGTGGTGACAGCGAAACCATAGACACACCCAGCGCCGCCATGATCGGCATGAGCAAGTTGGCCGTTGCTGTGTGAGACATAAAGTTCGCCATCAACAAACAAAGTGCCGCAGCGCCAAGAAGCACGATTTCCGGTGCGTAGTTTTCAAATGGGATGCTGTTTACCAGCAACGCCGCCAGTCCGGTTTTATCCAGTGCCAGACCCAATGCGAAACCACCTGACACCAGCCAAAGCACATCCCAAGAGACTTTTTTCAGATCTTCTTTGTTGATGATGCCTGTCATCGAAAAGACAGCAACAGGGATTAATGCCACCGTGTAGGAGTTCATGCCATGGCTTGAACCCATCAGCCAGAGAAGCACGGTGACCGCAAAGGTGACATACACGGTGATGGCTTTCGGGGTTTTAAGGAAGCGCCCTTTGATAGCCAGATTGATGTGTTTTTCGTCTGCCGGAAACAGGAAGCTGAGTAATACCCAAGCAAGAAGGAGCATGACGATAACAAACGGCACACCAAACGCCATCCATTCGCCGAAAGTGATCAGGTTTTCGCCTGTCAGGTATTTCAAGGCAATCGCATTGGGAGGCGTGCCGATAGGCGTACCAATACCACCAATGTTTGCCGCGACCGGAATTGACAGTGCAAAGGCAATTTTGCCAGGGTCATTGGGTTTAAACAGTGCGAGGATTGGTGTGAGAATCGCTAGCATCATCGCCGTGGTAGCGGTGTTGGACATAAACATGGAGAAGATGGCAGTGATCATCATCAGGCCAGCCATTACCATTTGTGGTTTGTTACCAAAAGGCTTCAATAACACCCGCGCAAGGTTGATGTCCAAACGGTATTTTGTTGCTGCCATGGCAAGGAAAAACCCGCCCAGGAACAGCATGATAATCGGGCTCGCGAACGTCGCCATGATGGTGTTGTATTGCAGCAAGTCACCAAATTCGGCGCTTCCCGCGTTGCTGCGAAACCAGATTAACCCTTTGTCTGACAGGAACAGGAGTTCAAGCACAATCACCACCACAGACGTAGCGTAGATGGGAATAGGCTCTAGCACCCAACACAGCGCTGCCAGCAAGAACAAGGCAATGGCTCGCTGCTGCATCACGGTGAGGGTTTCAAAGGGAAACGCAGATGCCGGAAGTATCAGCACCAGCAAGGGGATAAGAATTGGAAGTATGTATTTAGCGTGAATGCGCATAATCGCTTGTAGTCCCTTAAAAGCTAAAACGCCCACTTCGTAACCTGCCGAATCCGTGGGCAACTGGATTATTTTGCGCGCAATGTCATGATCAGTTACTGAATTAGATCAATAAAATGCGGTGTATTTTCAATAGTCTGCATTCCGAATTTTCAAATAAAAAAGGACGCTCAATGGCGTCCTTTGGTAAAGTCATCGTTTTGGCTAAGAGCGTGATGTGTTCTTGGAGATATCCTCGTCTGATAGCAACTCATCAGCATCTTCCGCCATCACTTCCCGACAGCTTGTCAGCCCTGCCGCCGGAACATTAGGCTCCACGGGAACAAGATCTTCTTCTTTTTCCTCGTGATCATCTGCCAACTGGTTGATAAGACGTTTAACCAGGAAGTAGCCCGCGATACCAAACAACACCGAACCCACAGCCTGACCAATCAGCACCCCTTCAGCACCTGCGTAATGACCACCCACATACACAAATGGAATGGTACCGAGTGTCGCTTTGCCCACGTTAAGCATGGTCGACCATGTTGGTCGGTTAAGGTTGTTAAACGCGGCATTGGAAACAAACAAGGTACCGTTGAAGATGAAGGTAATGGCGATATAGGTACAGAACAGAGCCACCATGGAAGCGGCATCCCCATTCAGGCTAAAGGCATCAATGATTAACCCTTGCGAGAAATAAAGGATAATCGCGACGCCAACACAATACGCTGTCACGAACTTCACTGAGTCGCTTAAGGTCAATCGCACCCGATCAAACCGAAGCGCACCATAGTTCTGTCCGAGGATCGGGCCTACCGCGCCAGAGAGGGAGAAAATCAGTGCAAAGGACACAGGCAATAAACGCCCCATCACCGCATAGCCTGCAACATAATCTGCACCAAATTTCGCAATCTGAGCAGTCACGATCGCATTGCCGATAGGCGTCGCCGTGTTAGTGATGATGGCAGGGCCCGCGATATTGGTGATGGCTTTGAAGTGAGTTTTCAAATCTTCCAACGTCGGCATGGTGACCAAATCGTGCTTTCGGTGTACGGCTTGGAACGCCACACCGAACATGACGAAGCGAGAAATTAAGGAAGCGGTTGCTGCACCTTCCACGCCCATGGACAAGGCAAAGATAAAGATAGGATCCAATACGGCATTTGCAGCACCTGCTGCCAAAGTTGCTGACATGGAACGTTTGGCATCTCCCACGCCTCTTAACGCCGCACCACCAGCCATACCCATCGCCATTAACGGTGCGCCAGGAAGCAAAATCCAGAGGAAGTCAGCCGCTTTCTGTGCTGCTTCCCCTTCAGCGCCAATAGATGCAAGGATAGGGTCAAGGAAAACCAGAATAATCCCTGCGGTGATGATGCTGACCAAGGCTGAAAACACCATGACGCTGCCAGTAATTTTACGGGCTTCTTCGCGTTGACCTGCACCTAGCGCACGACTCACCAAAGCGCCCATGGCAATGGAGGTACCAATAGAAACTGACGTCGAGAAGAAGATGATGGTACCGGCAAAGCCTACGGCAGCAGCCAGCTCGACTTGCCCAAGCAGACTGATGAAGAACATGTCAGCCAAGTCGACTAAAAACAGCGCCATCAAACCCACAGCACCGGACGTCGACATCACGGTGATATGGCGCATGATAGAGCCATTAACAAACTTGGCCTGAGATTGGTTTGGCATGAAAAGTCCTGTTTTCTATATGGTTATATCTACCGTTTTACGGCTAACAGACTATGATGCCACGAAAAAAAGGTGCCTCAAGCACCTTCTTTGATACAGCACGTTCTATTTCTTTTAACAGTTAAACTGGATGGTGGAACGAATCGTCAATTTGCGCTGCTATCGCACGCAGGATATCGCGTCGTGAAATACAACCGACCAGCCTTTCATCTTCGTCAATCACCGGATAGACCTTTGGCTTGGCTGGCAGCATTTCTTCTGCAAGGCGGATGATGCTGTCATCAGGAAGAACAGCCTTCACATCACTGTGCATACAATCTGCAACGTTGTTGCTGTCCTGACAGTAATAACCCGCTTTCAGCAGTTTGTGAATCAAGTCTTGTTCGGATAAGAATCCAACCACTTTGTTTCTGTCATCAACGACGGGGCCACCCGTCTGGTTGGCACTGAGCATTTTCTCCAACGCCCTGGAAAGCGGCATGGAAGCGGTGAAGGTAACCGGTCTTTTGTTCATGTAATCTTTCACTTTGATCGATTCCATGCATCCCCCTAGTTTTGTTTGATACGTTGTTAGAAACAGGGACAAATCTCTGTAGCTTGTACTAACAGTGTTGACCAACCTGAAAAAATTACTAGCTGCCACAAGGGTATTTTTACGCTTTGTCACAAATGGAAGGCGGTTTTCGTTCATTTTTTCACGTAACTGAAACAGAAAAGCCGGTCACAATGGACCGGCTTTATTTACTTGCAAATGCAAGACGTTACATAAACATCATCATGAGTAGACCAATTGGAATGCGCTCACCCGTTGGGGAAACTGCTTGGTCGCCTTCAATCTTTGCTTCAAGCGTCACGCCATTTTCGCTTTCGCTGATAAAACCATAAGGTTCAAGGTTGTTCAGTGAAGCAGAAACTGGCGGTACACCATGAACATAAGCCGCTGGAACATTCACCAACAGGTTACCTTTCAGCTTGGACATCAGCGCGCCAAAGTTTTGGGTCACACTGCCAAGGCCCGGCTCAACCGTTAGATCAAACTTGGCATCTACGCGGCCTTCAGGTGTATCCACTTCTAATGGCAATAATTCAAAAGTCATACCACTTTCTACCAACTCATCCAGAGACGTCGCCAGCTGCATCATATCTTCGTCTGTTGGCTCTGCATTTAAGCTATCTGCTTTTTCTGCCAGCGTCAGCATGGCGGTGTAATCCAGATCTTTGAAGTTTACGCCCAGCTTGAAGTTATTCAGCTCGATGGTTTCTGGCACATCAAGATTCTGGAATGAAACGGTATTTTTGCTTGTAATACGCAGTTCTTCAGGCGTTGCCGTCGCGACGTCACCATTAGTGGCATCCATTTCATTTCGGACATCAAGTCCAAGGTTGGTCACGGTCGCAGCCATACCAGTGACGTCAGTCAGGCTCACTGTCTTGGCATTCATGAGTTGTTGACCAACCCACATTTCATCGACCATTTTACCTTGGCCAGAGCCGGTAATTTCAGTAAAGGTAAACTTCTCACCCTCGACACCAGAGAGCTCAACAGAAGGCATTTCCATCTGATAAACGATGTTGCCGTCTTTGTCCGCTGAACCTGAGACATTGGCTGGTGAGGTGACAATCTTGATCTCTTCGTCGCCGCCATCCATCGCACGAACGGTCAGGTCAAACTGCGTGTCCCCAAAAATCGACGTTTCACTGACCAGAGTGATTGGTGACTCACCTGACGGCCAAAGCACTTCAGACAATGCTTTAAGTTCTGGGGTCATATCAATGATGGAAATTGAACTGATGCTAAGGAAGCCATGATCGATTTCACTCAGGACAGTGAAAGACGTTGGTAGGCCTTCTTCTTCATAAACGGTTTTGGTAGAGCCTGTCAGCGAAAACTTGGTCACTACATTTGAAGATAAGTAACCACGATCGTAAGAAACGTTTTCAACCGCCATGTAAGGGGATTTGGCTTTCTCAACCTCAGCTTCATATTGAGACTGACCAATTTGTCCCGTCGCAAACGGCCATAAGACAGCAATCGCTACCGCACCTGCTACAGCCGCATATTTTCCAAAAATCATTTTCACTCCAACTGACTCGACTTTCTAGTGCTTACGAGTGTAACCCATTGGTTCTCATAACCCTATTAGGCGGCTGCGTTTTCTTAAATTATGTGTCAGTTTGCAGCGCTCTTCTCAGCTTAAAGACGGGCAAAGCGATACACTCACAAAAAATAGAGATTTAACGGTAAACGCATGAATTCCAATGTCATCCTATGTCTGGACGACGACCCTTCTGTATTGGCGCGAATTGAACGCGAATTGGCTGGTTTTACCGAAACCTTCGACCTTATCTGTGCCGACAATGCTGCGGCCGCCAGTGAAATATTAGAGCAACTCCATCGGGAAGATCGCCGGGTCTCCCTTTTCATTTGCGACCACACACTGGGAGAAGATGAAGGTATCAACCTTCTGATTAATATCGATAATCATCCTGCCTCTCATGGTGCCCGAACCGTGCTGCTTAACGACCAGCCGGATTTGGAAAAAATCATGCAGGCCGTCAACGAAGGGCGATTGAACTATTGTCTCACCAAGCCTTGGGCGGACAATGAAATCAGTGAGTTGGCAAAAAAAGAACTCACGCAATTCGTGTTGGAATTTAATACAGACGATCTTCTGCAGTACTGCAACACACTGGATCAACGCCGGTTGTTGGATGCTCACATCGAGAAGAAACTGGCTTCCTATCGCAGCGGCTTTATCGAATCTTCACTGGGCGTCTCGGACGAAGAACTGTCGAAGCAGCTGATTGATGGCATATCGGATTACTTCGAGCAAAGCAGTGAGCACAACGTTAGTCGTCTTTACAGCGAAGACCATATTCTTACCCATGAAGACAAACCCAACTCATTCCTTTGGTTTGTGGTGGAAGGTGAAGTCGCGCTGCTCAAACGCGATGAAACTGGCGCATCACATGAAGTGGCAAGGCTTGGCCAAGGCAGCTTGATCGGCGGTATGTCTTTCGTTACTGGCGATGTCTCTTTCTCTACGGGCATTACGCTTCAGCCAACCAAAGTGTTGAAGCTCAACAGAAATCTGTTTTCTCAAGTGATGCAGGCCCGCAATGACTTATTGCCTCTGTTTTCTAATTATCTGCTTCGCCACTTTAACCGTCGCCTGAAACGCAGTATTACAACTGAAGTGAAACTGCAGCAAACACTGCAATCGCTGGAATTGGCGCACAAGCAACTTATCGAGAAAGAAAAGATGGCGATGCTTGGGCAACTGGTCGCCGGTGTCGCCCATGAGCTCAATAACCCGGTTTCTGCGATTTTACGCAATAGCGAAACCCTTCGCGATAACATTGGCACCCTCATTAATGTTGAGCTCAATACCCAAGCGCGCGAGAAAGCGAATCAAATCATGGCGGAAGCTCTGCTCTCTCGCCCGATGTCGACAGCCGATGCCCGCAAACTCGCCAAAGACATTGAGCCGCTTGTAGGTAACCGCAACCTAGCCAGAAAAGCCGTCAATATGGGATTGGATAATCCTGATGATGTGGCGTTCTGGACGAAGGCATTGGGCAATGAGTTCCAGCACACCCTCAATCAATGGGACATGTTCTATCAAGCAGGCAGCTTGCTTCGCTCGACCAATGTCTGCGCAAGACGTATCGCCGATATGGTGAAAAGCCTGAAAACCTATGCCCGTCAGGACGACGAAACCATGCATGAAGTCGACATTCACGAAGGCATTGAAGACACCTTGGTGATGTTCGAGAACCAGCTAAAGCGCATTACACTGGTGAAAGATTATGGCGAGTTACGCCCTATTCGCTGCATGCCAATTGCATTGCAACAGGTATGGACCAACCTGATTTCCAATGCGCTGGATGCTGTGGGGCAAAATGGCGAGGTCGAAGTCAGAACCCGTGAAACCGTTTATCGCAGCCGCAAAGCCGTCAAAGTCACTGTGATGGATAACGGCGTCGGTATTCCTGAAGGGATCAAAGATAAAGTCTTCGAACTCAATTACACCACCAAGCGTGAAGGCCATTTCGGGCTTGGTATTGGGCTTTCTGTCTGTCGCCAGATTGTTGAGCATCATGGCGGTGCCATTAACGTCAGTTCGTCACCGGGCGAATTTACAGCGATGACAGTGACCCTTCCCTATTCTCCCCTTATCGCGCCATACATGGAGGACAAATGAGTAAGTACCTTATTTTATGTGTAGACGATGAACGCGATGTTCTGGATAGCGTGGTAAACGACATTTCATCGCTGGAAAGCCATTTTGTCATTGAAGCGGCAGAGTCTGTCGCAGAAGCCAAAGAGATTTTGGCCGAAGCCAGCGCCGATGAGTTGCGGTTAGCTCTCATTCTCTGTGACCACATTATGCCGGAAGATCTTGGCGTGGATTTCCTGATTGAGCTGAATAGCTCGGCGGAAACCCAAAAGGCCAGAAAGCTGTTACTAACCGGACAAGCTGGGTTGGAAGAAACCGTTCAGGCGGTCAATCATGCCAGCCTTGATTACTTTATCGCCAAACCTTGGAGCGGCGATACGTTGCAACAAGTGGTGATTGACCAGCTCACCACCTTTGTTATTGAGAACGATAGTAATCTGCTCCCTTGGGTAAGTGCGTTGGATGCGGAACGCATTATGGAAGCTATCAGCAATAACCGTCTGAGCTACTCTGACAACTGAATCGACACTTAGGGTGACCAGACCCGAATTCCTGACATTCAATGTCGTGAGTGGTCAAAAAACCAGCCTTTTTAGTACAAAATAACGGTCATAGCGCCAGATTAAGGTGCTATGCTGTTGTTTCGCAAAAGCGACTTCTATTAGAATACGCACACAATATTTTCTTCACGAGACCCTTTTGATGCGCAAAACCAAGATTGCCGGTATTTTGCTGGCTGCCGCGACTTCTGCTGGCTTCTCTGCTGCAAGTGCTGCTAACGACACAACCATGAGCAACTTCAGCTACGACTACTTTGAAGCTCGCGTTGGTATCAGCCCAGTCACTTACGGTGTTGGTTTCAGCACTTCGATTCACCCGAATGCGCACATCCGCGCCGAAGTCGACACTGAGTTCGAATCTGATTTCGATACCACTGCAGCAATCGGTTTCCATGCGCCAGTAAACAACTGGGCAGACGTCTATGGTGAGCTGGGTCTTCGCACCATGAAGCAGCGCGGAAAATACAACCACGACACAGAGTTTGGTGTGGAAGTAAACCTGGGTCTTCGTCAGTGGCTGACTCCACAACTGGAAGTAGGTGCTGAAATTGGTCACCTTTCTATCTCAGACGATGATGACATTTTCGGTTCTGTGAATGCTCGTTTCCACGCGACTGAGCTTTTCTCTATCGGTTCTCAGCTGCGCTTCAATGAAGCTTACGGTGACCAGTTCATGTTCACCACCCGCTTCAAGTTCTAAGCGACGGAACATTTAAAAAGGCCTCTCAAATGAGAGGCCTTTTTTCTAGGTTCTGTTGACCTTAGGTGATAACTCTATTGGCAATCCACCACATTGAAACCCTGAGGTGTGTCTTCAGTGATCAGCGTTGCGACAGGCTCATAACCCATGGAAGCGGCCAAGTCTTCATAACGTGCATTGATGGTGTGAACCAAAATATCACCGGTTTTTCCACCACACATCTGGGCAAATCCCATCCCTTCCAACACTCCACATTGTGAAGAGATAAGATCAACGCCGCTATTTCTCAGCAAGCTCTCACTTTCAAAGATACTCATGCCTGACGATTCACACTGAACCGCACCCTTGGTTTTATACACTGTGATTTCTTCTGCGGGCTTGATGGCACAACCTGTCAAGATAACTGCGAGAGCAGCTCCTGACGCCAATCCTCTCAGACCGGTTTTTCTCATTACCTAGCTCCTGAAATGATTATTCAATGTCGATTTCTAATAAGTAAATTGCTGATAAGCCGATAAGCTCAATGACCATGGGCTGGCCAAATTGCTCAATCAGTTTGGAAACACCAAAGGCAACTTTTTGTTTGCCTTGGTCACCACCATTCACCGCACCCAATAGATAACGGATGCAGTTAGAGAATTGGGTTTCAGAGAGCGCTTCAATCCAGGTTCGTTTAATAGAATCACTGTCAGTCGTGTCGATTTGGCTGGTGACGTAAGCCAGTACCTGCCCTTGAAATGCACTCACCATATCCTCTTTTGTCGGCACGACACGTTGGATACCGCTTCGGCTCAGTCCGGTTCTTTTGGCGATAGAGCCGTAAGTGACAGCATCCCAACCTTGTTCCATAAAGATTTCAACGATGGTGCGATAGATAAGCGCCTCTGTTTCTAAAGCGCCTTGCTTGGTGTTCTTCGCCATTATTCCCTTAAACCCACCCAAATCAGCGCTCAGCGCTGGGTTACATAGCCATCGCGCTGTTGCTCGCGCGTTTATCTTCAGATAGCTCACATCCCTAATCGCAAATGTTACCTGATTTCGCAGCGGTTTTTTATATTTAGCCGTCACTTTATGTGGCGAATCCAAGTTTACGCCGACGTGACTTAACCTGATGACAGGATAACCATGCAGCACTGCCCAATTGATAAGTGAAGTTAGGCGTCATTCAGCACGCTTAACTGGCTGTCCAACCATTGTTTGAATGCCAGTATCTTTGCGTTTCCCTGATGTTCTTCCCGATAGACCAGATAGAAGCTGTAGGGTGACTTAACAGGTCGATCTACCGGTGCAACCAATCTTCCGGACATCAGATAATCCTGTATGTAAGCCATGCGGCCTATCGCAACGCCCATACCGCATGTTGCTGCATCCAAAGCAAGATCTGCCCGATCAAAACTATGGTTGGTGCCATTGAGTTCAAGCCCGTTAGCATTGGCCCAATAAAGCCACTCGTCGCTGAGACTGGCGCTTGCCCAAGGGGCCGCATCATGCAAAAGCTGGCACTGAGCCAGTTTCTCTGGGTTGTCGAAAAGCGAATGGCGCTCTGCATATTCAGGGCTGCAAACCGGCACGATGGCATCATCCATCAGGTGATGGCTGATTAGACCGTTATAGCGTCCATGGCCAAAGTAAATTGCACAATCAAAAGCTTCGGCTTTGAAATCGATAAGATCGTTTCGGGTTCTGAGATGTAAGGTGACATCTGGGAAAGCCTCCGAAAATTGGGCAAGTTTTGGCACTAACCACTTTTGTGAAAACGTCGGCGGGGCTGAAATAATGAAATCGCCAAAAGGCTTGGCCCGATTGAGTTCAAGGAGTTTAAAGCTGATGGCAGAAAACTGTTCGGTTACCACCAACTTTAGCTGCTCACCTTCGTTGGTAAGGGATAAATGGCGGGGTCTTCGAACAAACAATGACACTTCCAGTCGCTGTTCTAGTTTCTTAATCCGGTGACTAACCGCACTCTGTGTCAGGTGGAGCTCTTCAGCTGCGCGTGTGAAGCTCATGGTTTCAGCCACGACAGAGAAACAGTGCAACCCGGCAAGTAAGGAAGAAGAAAGCTGAGGCAATTTCATTGTTTTATTTTGTTTTTTGGGTGATACCGAGACTTTAGCAATAATCACCATTTGGGTACACCTAGCCAATCAACAGGCGAGATTCATCACTTGAAATAACAGATCTGGTTTTAACCCTAAAACTCTAAGATACAGGCATAAAAAAAGCCGCTTTAAGCGGCTTTTTGGGCATTGAGATATAAGTTAGATTGCGCGAAGTAGTTGTTGTTTGGTTTCTTCGCTCAGCAATGTCCAGTGAGTACCGTTTTGGGCACCAGCGAACATCCAAAGTAATTTCACGTCGACATCGTAACCGTGTGCTTCCTGCACTTTACGGAACAATTCTTCCGGGCTCATTGAGAAGAAGGTATCTACATCTTCTACGCCCGCTTTTTTAAGCATACGCTCAATGGTCAAACGCAAGTTGGGTAAATCGCGCAGACGCTTGTTGAGCTTGGAGTCGCGGTATTCTTTCTCTGCTACCGAATTCTCTACGGACTTTTTTACCATCACATCTAACCCCTGATCCTCCGTTTCGTAAAGATCAGTGATGTCATAGTAGTTCACGATAGCGGTAGAGCTTTTCTTAACGTGAACGAATTTCTTGCACTCTTTGTCGATGAGATTTTGCGTTAGGTCGTTACCACCACGCAGGTAAATACGGTCTTCCTTAACCAGTGCGAACATAGCTCCGCTCACGAAGAAGCCAGTTCCACCGAACATTGAACGTTTTTCAGTCTCGCCAAACTGCGACAAGTACTCTACAAAGCCACTTTTAACTTCCAACACGTGTGCCTCCTTTCTCCCCAAAAAATAAACCAAAAAGTTTCGGTTTAAATATCGTAATTTCTCAACGCGAATTAATGATGACGCATTAGGGCATAGAAAACCATGCACCAGATCACCCAACACCGAAAACTGTAGCCATTTTGCAACATCCGTCACGGTTATTGGATGTAATTTTTATGTTTATATCATGTTAATTGAGCGGTTACACTCGCAAATTGTTACGTTTTTTTGCAGGGATATTTCTTCACAAACGTTAGATTACTTCAAAAACTGGCACTTACAGCTGATCAATCTTGCGTTTTATCTACTAATAAGATTGTCAGCCAGCACACTGCATGGATAGCTATACAAGAAAGGGGATAAAGTGCCTTTCGTTCAAATTTATCAACAGATGTATTTCAATTAAAACACGAGACAATTACTATTAACTCAGCGTTCTTTCGAGTCTAAAAAGATGGATCATCTATCGTTATTCTGGGTCTCCCCTGACCGTGAAAAATACCTCAGAGCCATAGAAACTGATTTTTTCCAGCGTGTTTATTGCAAGCTGAAAGATGGCACTCTTGAGCTTCCTCCCATTCCTGACGTCGTCGTTAAGCTCCAGCGCGCCTGTAATCAGCCCAATACAACCGTTCGTGATGTTGCAACGCTCCTCCTGGATGATGCCACATTAACCGCGGCTGTGATTCGCTCTGCAAACTCAGCGGTATTTAGCCCACGCACCAATCGTCCTTGCCATGACATCAACATGGCTGTATCCCGTTTAGGCATTCAACGCGTACTCGGCATTGCAACCGCTCATGCGATTCAAACCTTGAAAACCAACTCCCCTTTCAGCAAGGAATGTAATGCCCTTCTGAAAAAAAGCGCGACGTCGTCTCGGGAGTTTGGCTCCACCATGGCACTGCTATGCCAAAAGGTGCGTGGTTATGATGAAGAAAACCTCCATCTCGAAGTCGAAAAGTCCCTGTTAATTGGCCTATTGGCTGACATTGGTATTTACAGCGCGGTGAAGGCGTTTCACGACTACACAGAAGAAGGTAACTATCTGGATTTTGAAATCGCCAGCCACGTCTTTTTCACTGTCAGTCGTGAAGCCAGTCGTTTCATCCTTAAAAGCTGGGGCTTCGATTTAGACTTTGTGGAAGTGTCGCTCAACCGCCGGATCAGAAAAGCCAGCGAAGACGTTTCTTATCTGGATGTCGCTAAGATGGCGAATCATTTGTTGATGTTCAGAGCCAAAGATGAAGACATTGATGAGCATGAAGTAGAAATCACGTTGGCAGGCGCTGAAGCGCTCTATGAGCTGTCGAATTTGAATGAAAGAGACTTCCGAAGTCAACTGAATAACATCATCGATAACTGTGGTTTTTAATGCCGGCATTCCAGCTCCCACTGAAATTTTGACCTAGTTTTCGCACACAGATTGACCTGATTGGATCGCGACTGATACTCTCATCGCGATTTCTTTTTTATCAATAAGGTCTTACGCGAATGCTTCCCGGCATGCTTTATATCTTCCTGCCTCTGGTCGTTGGCTATTTCATTACGATCAAAAAGGCATCCTTGCTCGAAAAAATCAATCGTTCCACGTCCCATCTTGTCTTTGTTATTCTTGGCTTAATGGGGCTCAGCCTTGCTGCGCTGGATAACCTTTCCAGCAACCTCAATCAGATCCTACTTCTTGCAGTCACCTTCTTCTTTTGTATCGGAGTCTTTAACCTTTTAGCGCTGCCGCTTTTAGATAAGGTACTCAAAACTAAAACCGAACAGCACAAACGTGAAGTACCGATTACTGCTATGGCAAAGGAGTCCATCAAACTGGTGTTTGTCGTGGGTGGTGGCCTCATCCTCGGATTAGTTCTTCCAATTCCTTTGGATTGGGTAGATCCTGCCAGCGAAGGTATTCTGCTTATCCTTCTTTTCCTGATTGGCATTCAGCTTCGCAACAGTGGCATGACACTAAAACAAATTATTCTGAATAAGAAAGGGCTGAGTGTTGCGCTGATTGTCATCGTTACTTCCTGGCTGGGTGGGCTTCTCGCTGCTTGGATTCTCGACCTTCCCTACAACTATGGTTTGGCGATGGCTTCCGGATTTGGTTGGTATTCTCTGGCGGGGATTTTGATGGGTGATGCGCTTGGCCCTGTTTATGGTGGCGCCTCATTTATGCTGGAACTTTCTCGCGAGCTTGTCGCGATTATTCTTATTCCTCTGCTTATTGCCCGTTACCCTCTCACCGCTATCGGTTACGGCGGCGCGACCTCAATGGACTTTACCCTTCCAATCATTCAAACCACGGGCGGCGTGAAGTGTGTACCTATTGCTATCGTCAGTGGGTTTATCCTGAGCTTACTGGTTCCGATACTCATGTTGTTCTTTGTCGCTCTATGATGAATAACGCGACGAGATGACAAAGAAAAAGGAGAGCCGAAGCTCTCCTTTTTTAATAGCGAGGGGGAACGCTATTATCAATTAGTTGTTACGGATCCACTCGTCCATGTCTGATTTCAGGTTGTCAGACTTGGTACCGAAGATAGCCTGAACACCGCCACCAGCCATTACTACGCCAGCCGCACCCAGTTTCTTCAGTTGGTCTTGGTCAACTTTATCAACGCTTGCTACAGCGACACGCAGACGTGTGATACATGCGTCCAGACCCGTGATGTTGTCTTTACCACCGAATGCCATAACCAGGTTCTTCGCCATTTCAGATTCTGAACCCGCAGCCGCTGTCGCAGTCTCATCTTCGTCTTCACGACCTGGAGTTTTCAGGTCCAGCTTCACGATAGCAACACGGAATACGATGTAGTAGAACACTGCGTAGCACAGGCCCAAGATTGGGAACAGCCACATTTTCTGAGAGTTCGCAGACAGCACCACAAAGTCAATCAGACCGTGTGAGAATGACGTACCGTGAACCATACCCAGCATGTTGGTCAGTACGAATGCAGTACCTGCCAGAATTGCGTGGATAACGTACAGAACTGGTGCAACGAACAGGAATGCAAACTCAATTGGTTCGGTGATACCTGTCAGGAATGAAGTCAGCGCTGCTGAAACCATGATACCACCCACTTTCGCGCGGTTTTCTGGTTTCGCGGTGTGCCACATTGCAATCGCTGCTGCAGGCAGACCATACATCTTGAACATGAAGCCACCAGCCAGCTGACCGAAGCCATTACCCGCTGCGCGAGACGCCGCGTCTGCTTCCAGATAACAAGTCAGTACACCAGTACGCGCTTCGCCTGCAGCGTTCACACATGAGCCTGCTTCGAAGAAGAAAGGTACGTTCCAAACGTGGTGCAGACCAAATGGGATAAGAGAACGTTCAACGATACCGTAGATACCGAATGCTGCTACTGGGTTCTGGTTAGCTGCCCAGTGTGAGAATGCACCGATTGCAGCGCCGATTGGTGGCCAGATAACAGAAAGCAGCAGTGCCAGACCGATAGCACAGAAGCCGGTCATGATTGGAACAAAGCGCTTACCCGCAAAGAAGCCAAGGTAGTCAGGCAGTTGGATACGGAAGAAGCGGTTGAATGCCCAAGCGGCCACACCACCAACCAGAATGCCACCAAGCACACCAGTATCGATCTTCTCTACACCCATCACTTGTGCCATCACGCCCAGCGTGGCAGCCATGATGCCGTAACCAACGATTGCAGCTAGACCTGCAACACCGTCGTTATTGGTAAAGCCAAGTGCAACACCTACTGCAAACAGCAGTGGCATTTGGCCAAATACCGAACCACCGGCACTTTCCATGATTTGTGAAACAACAGAAGGCAGCCAGCTAAAGTCGGCAGCACCAACACCCAGCAAGATACCCGCAACCGGCAAAACCGATACAGGCAGCATCAGCGCCTTACCGACTTTTTGCATGTTCGCAAACAGGTTTTTAAACATAAAAACGCTCCTGATTAATATTGAGTTGCTTTTAAACTCAAACCGATGCGAGTTCTCGACAACCCAGTAACTTATGTAATTCGCTGAGTAATATAAGACTGCTCAGTTACAGTGACTACGTAACACGATTTTGTTGTTCAGAAAGTAAATATAGATCACACACAAAACAGTCTGGTTAGCACTTTTGATACTCTGTAAGTTTATGATTTAAATGGATTTAAATAAATATCGAGCTGAGATTGATTGATCTTCGTTCAACAAAATTTTGTTTCACTTTAAGTTATTTAATGTAACGAAATTAGTACTAAGTAACCTCTCTCCGTTACAGTGGGACTTATCACTTAACCCTATGTATTTGTTAATCTTTCATTGCTATACATTTACACCATGTATAGCTCGCAAACCCAGTCAGTTACTTTCAGTCCGATCTCTGCTTTGCCGTATATTTTCAGTTCAGTTCTGGCTAGACAGGAATAAAGATGAAAATAATAAAACGCTTTGCTTGCTTGATGTTGGTGGCTCTTGTCACCGGCTGTCAAAGCACTTTGATTGATCAGCCATTCAGTGCCGATAGCAGTTGGCAGACCCAGACATTAGAGAATGGATTGATTGTTCACATTAAGGAGTTGCCCAACCAAGCCGTATCCACACGCTTCATGGTTCGCACAGGTTCAAGAGACGAGGCTGAAGATCAGAAAGGTTACGCCCACTTCCTGGAACATATGGCGTTCAATGGCAGCGAAGCCTTCCCTAAGAATGAAATTGTCTCGCTGTTTGGCGACGAAGGTGTGGCTTTTGGTCAACATCTCAACGCGTTTACTTCATACACTCATACCGTCTACGAGGTAGACCTTCCTTCAAATGAGAAGCTCTCTGATACTTTGGCTTGGTATCGGGAAATCGCGACTTCACTGACGTTGGACCCCGAAGAGATCACCAAGGAACAAGGGGTAGTGTTAGGGGAGTTTCGCTTTTCTTTTCAGGGTCACAGCGACGCAAGCAGCGCCGATTTTGAAATCTATCGACTGATTGCCGAACAGCTATATAACGTCGACGAGGATGTCCTTGGTACCGAAGATAGCATCCGAAATGTCTCTGAAAATCGATTAAGAGATTTCTATCAAACCCACTACACACCAAGCCGCAGCGAAATTTTCATTGCAGGTGATGTCGATGCAGCTTCAACCCTCAAAGAGATCAGCGCACTCTTCGCGACCTGGACGGCGACAGATCAACAGGCTCCAATCCATAAAGTCTCTCCGCTAAGCCGTGGAGAAAACAGTTTCGTTCAGGTGAATGATGTTTCATTCCCCTCCACGACCTTGCTGTTTGATTTGGGCGAAAACCCAATGGAGACCGCAGCTGACTTTGAAAACTTTGCTGCCGCTAGTATTTTGT
This sequence comes from Grimontia sp. SpTr1, assembly GCF_947387585.1. NCBI lineage: Bacteria > Pseudomonadati > Pseudomonadota > Gammaproteobacteria > Vibrionales > Vibrionaceae > Grimontia > Grimontia sp. SpTr1. Next base: position 130,481 of record NZ_CANDOD010000003.1, on the reverse strand, counting down.
CGAATGCTATCAGCACACGCTTGAATGACCGTGCCAGAGATCTTGATGCTCCTGTACAAAGCACTCATGCACAATTGATTCAGTGGGTTGAGCGAACGATTCTTAGCATTCAGGTTTCTTACGAAACGTCGAATCAACTGGAAGCAATGCTGTTTCTTGGCCAAGAACTGGCCACCTTGCGTGATCAGGGACTGAGTACGCCAGAAATTGAGGCTCAAACCAGTGATTTCCTGAAGCTTGAGTCAACATTCGCTGACAACTATACCGCACGTAATTATGCCGAAGACCATGTCTTTTTCCGCATGATAGGCAGGCAGACTTTGTCACCGGAGACCTACAAGTCATTGTCGACCGTCTTCGTCAACCGTGCAGATAAAGCCTGGTTCAATAAAGAACTCAAATCATTGCTCTCGACTAAGGATGTACAATCGCTCGTTGCATTAGAACATCACATCGACCCTACTGAGCAAGTAAAGCAGGAACAACTGGCTTTAATTGCTGATATGCAAAAGGCGTTCAAGCAGACCGGTAATGTGTTAGTTCTGCCAGACGTGGTTTCGGACTTCCCTCAGCCTGACAAAACCGGTGAGATTGTGGCGATACAAGATCTCGATGCCAACACCACCGAATGGCAACTCAGTAATGGCGTTACTGTGTACCTGAGACACATGCCAAACTCAGGCGATGATGTTCATGTATATGCCGGTTCTAAAGGTGGCCTGGCAGCACTTCCGCCCTCCTTGCGCCCTGCGGGTCTGTTGATGCCGGGCGCTTATTCTGAAAGTGGTCTTGGCGGGCTCTCGTTCAATGACTACAACCGACTGATGGTCAAAGAGAATGCCTATATAGAGCCTATGGTATGGGAACACCTACATGGATTTTATGGTAGCTCCACCAAAGCCTCTTTACCCTTAGTGCTTGCTTCCATGTTCCAAGGCTTCCAGCACGCCATGCTGGACGAAGAGATGTTCGAACGCCATAAAGCGCAATTCATCAAGAATAACCGTCAATATCTTGAGTCCGTCGATGGTAAAGCACTGATGGCCGTCTCAAATGAAATCTATGATGAGAATTCAGTTCGCCACACTTTAACGCCTGAGGATTACGAAAAAGTCGGTGCTAATGATGTGGTAAAGGCTTACGACAACCTGATGAAAACCAATCGAGGGATTGTATATGTCATCGCTGGAGATATCGCTGTCGATGAATTCAAACCCCTTGCCCGAACTTATCTCGCTGGCATGACGTTCAAAGACTTGCCGTCTGAAGGCCTCTATGACGTGAAGTTAGAGCCGAAAAAAGACGAACTCACCATTGCTTTTGGTCCCAAAGGTAACAATGTGGAGCTGTTTACCATGTTCGCCCGGGATGCGGAGAAAAAAACCACCAAAGACTATTTCCTGGCTGATATTGCGGGACGCATTCTTACCACTCGCCTGACAGAACAAGTCCGAGAGACAGGGAGTTTAGATTATTCTCCCTACTCGTTTGTGGTGTGGCCTGAAGGTGCAGATACTCAGCAATTACTTATTGTCATGAGCTCTTCAATCATAAAACGAAAAGAGGCACGAGATGCGCTGAATAAGATAGCCGACTCTATTGGACATGGAGCGACACCAGAGGAATTCAGCAGTACCTCCAAGCAGTTATCTCATGCTCTACAAGATGGATTATCACAACCACAAGAGCAGGCGCGGATGATGTTTAATTATGTGCTCGCAGATGCGGACCCTCTGGCAGTGGTTAACCCTGACAGCGTCATTGACGCATTAACACAAGAAGATATAAACCAATATCTGAAAGCATTTACGTCAAAATCCGCCATCCGGATAGACGTGACAAATTTGCCGTCAGCACCATAAATGCGAAAAGCCGGGGATATATAATCCCCGGCTTTTCGTTATATTTACCTATTATCACTTTTTCGCCTGAGAAAACAGCTTAAAGAAGTTCTCTGTGGTGACCTTGGCCACTTCATCGCCAGATACGCCTTTCAGCAGTCCCACATATTCTGCGACTTCACGCACATACGCAGGCTGGTTTTCCTTGCCACGGAATGGAACTGGTGCCAGATAAGGCGAGTCCGTTTCTACCAGCAGTCTTTCCAATGGCAGGCGACGCACTACGTCTTTCAGTTCAGAGGCTTTGTTAAAGGTAACAATGCCTGAAATAGAAATGTAGAAGCCCAGCTCAATCGCTGCTTCTGCCATTTCGTAGCTTTCGGTAAAGCAATGGAGAACACCACCGACTTTCTGCGCATTTTCTTCACGTAGAATTTGCAGCGTGTCTTCACGTGCCATACGGGTATGGATAATCAGAGGTTTGTTCAACTCCACTGCCAAACGAACGTGCTGACGGAAAGCGTCTTTCTGCTTTTCAGCCAGTTCAGGCTGGTAGTGATAATCCAGACCTGTTTCACCAATCGCGACCACGCGATCATCTGAAGCCAGCGCTTTCAGTGTGTCGTAATCAAAGCCTTCTTCGATATCCAGTGGATGAACACCACATGACGCGAACACATTATCGAACGGGCGAATCAACTCCATCATTTTTGGGAAACTTTTCAGCGTCACACCCACAGACAGCAGATAATCTACGCCGCGCTGTTTGGCGTTATCCACCACTGCGCCTACATCAGCGTGTAAATCTTCGTAGTTGAGTTTGTCGAGGTGACAATGCGAGTCGACTAGCACGTCTTTTTCTCCGATAGGTTTCTGACTAAAGCGGACGATTATACGATATTTGAAGCGGGATAGCTCACCATCCCGCGCTATTTAGGAAGCAGTAAATTCTGTCAGCCAGCGGCTGATAAGGAGCTCACTGTTGAGGCCGGTATGCTTTGAAAGCTCGGCTTTCAAGCGGTTCAGGGCCATCAGTTGTGACATGACTTTTGCCTGTGGTAAGGCCGACGCTAAGTTCTGGACAGTTTTCATATCATCACAGTGGACAATCGCTTCATCTGAGCCTTGCTGCACCTTGATGATATCCAGCATAAAGAAGCTCAACCATTGCAGTCCTTCCTGTTGCGCCTTGACGATAAGGTCAGTGACAGAAAAAAGGCCCTGCTTCTTAGTTACAAACTCAGCAAACGCATCGATTAATGCCTTGTGCTTACCGACGCTACCATCTTCAATAAATGCTTTTGCCGCTAAAGGTGCCCCGCGGTTAATACGCAGCACTTGCAGAGGAACAGACTCAAACAACTCGCCTTCAACCCAACGCTTCACCACTGATTCTTCCGGCAGTTTGGGTTTCCACTTATTACAGCGGCTGACAACCGTCGGTAACATGGTGTCCATCGATTGTGATAGGAGAATGAAGTGACAGTGCGATGGTGGCTCTTCCAGTGTTTTCAGCAGTGCGTTGGCGGCCGCTTCACCCATTCGGTCCGCATTTTGAATCAAAATAACACGTTGGCCTCCAAGCTGAGAGGTTTCCCACGCGTATTGATTGCCTGCACGAACCGCATCGACACCCAGTTGTTTGCCTTCAGATTCTGGTTTCAACCAGTGGAAGTCTGGGTGCGTATCAGCATCAAACAATTGGCAGCTATGGCACATGCCGCAAGGCTCAGTGACCCCATTCTTACAAAGAATGGTTTTCGCCAGGATGGCAGCAAGTTCTATCTTGCCACTTCCTTTTGGTGCGCTCAGAAGCACAGCGTGATGCAAGCGATCCTGACCGAGCAATTGCTGCCAGTTTTGCCAGATTTCCTGATGCCAAGGATAGAGCTTAGCCTGCATGATTCAGCCAGTTCTCCAGTGCCTTACGAATATCTGCCGATACCGCGTCAATGTCCTGCGAAGCATCGATAATCACAACGCTGTCGTCGGACTCTGCCAGCTCAAGGTAACGAGCACGGGTACGATGGAAGAAGTCCAGCTTCATCTTTTCAATCCGATCCAATTCGCCACGTGCTTTTGCACGTTGAAGGCCAATTTCAGGATCAAGGTCAAGATACAGCGTAAAGTCAGGACGGAAGTCGCCCAATACGGTGTCGCGAAGGTTCTGCATCAGATCCTGATCGAAGCCGCGACCACCGCCTTGATAAGCTTGTGATGACATATCATGGCGATCGCCCACCACGCAGGCGCCTCTGGCAAGTGCTGGCTTGATAACGTTATCAACCAATTGAATGCGCGCCGCGTAAAGCAGCAACAGCTCCGCCATGTCGGTTAAAGGTTCATCGGGGTGCCCCTCTTTCACCAATGCACGCATTTGCTCTGCGAGTGGCGTTCCACCTGGCTCGCGGGTGGTTTCAATGTCTGAAATACCTTGGGTTTTCAGTGTCTCGATAACGTTGCGGATTGCTGTGGTTTTACCCGCGCCTTCCAGACCTTCAACGACGATAAATTTTCCGTTACTCATTGGCTTCTTAATACTTTTAAATACTCTCTCACTGCGCGGTTATGCTGTGCGAGTGTTTTGGAAAACGTATGGCCACCATAACCGTCGGCCACAAAATAGAAATATGGGGTATCTGCAGGGTTTGCTGCAGCAATAATAGACGCTTTACCCGGCATTGCGATTGGCGTTGGTGGCAAGCCGAAAATTACGTAGGTGTTGTATGGCGTTGGGGTGCGTAAATCTTTCTTACGTATGTTGCCGTCATAGCTGTCACCCATGCCGTAAATGACTGTTGGGTCAGTTTGCAGACGCATTCTCTTATTTAGGCGGTTAACAAAAACAGAAGCGACTTTTCCACGCTCTTTATCAACTGCTGTTTCTTTCTCGATAATAGAAGCGAGCGTCAACAAATCGTAAGCCGACTTGATGGGTAACCCTTCCTGACGCGAACCCCAAGCTTCATCCAGTGCAGCTTGTAACTGGGTCGCGGCACGTTTCAGGATGGAAAGCTCACTTTGACCGGCCACATAGTGATAGGTCTCAGGTAAAAGCAGACCTTCTACTTTCTCACCTTCCAACCCTAGTTTTTCTGCAATTTGTGCTTCAGTCAGATCGGCAGTGTCATGGGTCAGGTAATCTGTTTCCGCCAGTTGCTCACGCCACTCTTTAAAGGTGCTGCCCTCTACAAAGGTAATGGTGAACTGGTGTTCTTTTCCAGTACGCACTAAAGCAAAAAGCTCAGCAAGACTGATACCAGGCTGAACCTGAAAAGTGCCCGCTTTCAGTTTGGTCAATTCCGGATGGGTTTTCGCTGCCCAACGCGACCATTGAGAGGCATCAATAACGCCATCTGAAACCAGTTTGCGCGTGAATGAGTGATAGTTTGACCCTTCAGGTACATTCACCAACAAGGTTTCTGTCGGTTTAATATCACTGTTAACGTAATTTTCGATTTGGGTGTAAGCCCAATATGCGCTGCCGGCAGCCGCCAGCGCTAAAAACAATACAATCAGCGCAAGTTTCTTAATCACACATCCAACCTTAAGGCGATCGCGCTAGAAGCATCGAAGTCGCGGTAGTTTTTCCCTTCAAGACAGTGAACAGGCACGACACCCATTACTGCGTTTGTTATGAATATCTCGTCTGCTTTCAGCAAACTGTCAGGCGTTTCCAATACTTCCTTGGTGGCGTAACCCAGCGCTTGGGCCACTGAGATAACCTGAGCCCGCATAGTACCAGCAACACCGGAAGTAGTAAGTAAAGGTGTGTACAAGGTTTGGTCAATTCGCCAAAAAATATTTGAGGCTGAGGTTTCAATGACATGTCCGTTCATGTCACAGGCTATACCATCCTCTGTGCCACAGTTTTCGACCTCTCGCTTGAGCATGACTTGCTCTAGGCGGTTAAGGTGTTTGAGGCCTGCTAATGGAGATTGGCCAATACGTTGTTCCAATAGAGACAGTGAAATGCCCGTTTTCCGCCAGGACAGATACTGTGTTGGAAATGGATGAGATGAAACCGTCACTGTTGGCTTGTTGCAACCCGCCGCACTATAGCCACGACCGCCAGAGCCTCTGGACACAATGACTTTCAGTATTGCCCTTTCAGTACCTTTAAGTGAATCAGCAACAGTGTCGACCCACTGATATAACGATGACCAATCTACGCCTTCAATGTGCAGCGCAGAAACGTTTTGCTCGAGGCGCGCTTTATGTCGACCCCAGTCACAAGCCTGACCATTTTTCACCAAGACAGTGGTGAACACACCATCACCATACTGAAATGCCCGGTCACTGAAAGCTACGGTATCTACTTGCTGTCCATTTATGAGGATCATCCGTATTCCCTGCACAATAAAAAACGGCTCGGTCACAAGTCCCGAGCCGTTGCATTCTATCAAAAAAACCTTCTTCGCCAAAAAATCCGGCGAACAAAAAGACTTAGATTTTCTTGAAGATAAGTGAACCGTTGGTGCCACCGAAGCCAAATGAGTTACACAGCGCGTAATCCATTTTCACTTGACGTGCTTCATGCGGAACGTAGTCAAGGTCACAGCCTTCGTCTACGTTGTCCAGGTTGATCGTTGGCGGTACTGCTTGGTCAACCAGAGACATTGCAGTAATGATCGCTTCAACTGAACCCGCTGCGCCCAGAAGGTGACCCGTCATAGACTTGGTAGAAGATACCAGCGCCTTGTCCGCAGCAGCGCCAAGCGCCAAACGAATACCTTTGGTTTCAGCAACGTCACCAGCAGGCGTTGATGTACCGTGTGCGTTGACGTAACCAATTTCTTCTGGAGAAATGCCCGCGTCGCGGATAGCGGCGGTCATCGCCAGAGCGCCACCTGAACCGTCTGCACTTGGCGAGGTCATGTGGTAAGCATCGCCACTCATACCGAAGCCAACCAGCTCACAGTAGATTTTCGCGCCACGCGCTTTAGCATGCTCGTACTCTTCGAGAATCATCATGCCTGCACCGTCACCCAGAACAAAACCGTCGCGGTCTTTGTCCCAAGGGCGTGATGCTGCTTGTGGGTCATCATTACGGGTAGACAGTGCTTTCGCTGCTGCGAAGCCGCCAATACCCAGTTCGGTCGATGCTTTTTCTGCACCACCTGCAACCATTGCGTCAGCATCGCCGTATGCAATCATGCGAGCTGCGTGGCCAATGTTGTGCAGGCCAGTGGTACATGCGGTCGAGATCGCGATGTTTGGACCGCGAAGACCGTAATTAATAGAAACGTGACCGGCGATCATATTTACGATGGTCGACGGTACAAAAAATGGGCTGATTTTGCGTGGGCCTTTTTCGACATACGCACGGTGGTTAGTCTCAATCAAACCAAGACCACCAATACCAGAGCCGATGGCTACACCAATTCGGTCTGCATTTTGTTCTGTGATCTCCAGACCAGAATCTTTAAGTGCTTGCACACTTGCTGCGATGCCGTACTGGATGAACAGGTCCATTTTTTTGGCATCTTTCTTAGAGATGTAATCTTCACTGTTGAAATCATTGACCAAACCAGCAAATTTAGTTGCAAAGTCGGTGGTATCGAAATGAGTGATACTCTGGATACCGCTCTGGCCAGCCAGCAGCGCTTTCCAAGATGATTCAACGGTGTTACCTACAGGCGATAACATCCCCATGCCAGTGACAACAACACGACGCTTAGACACGATGATATTCTCCGGAGAAAGGTGTTATTACGAAATTTCGGGGGTGGTATAAAAAACTCAGGCGGTCAAGGTGACCGCCTGGGAGGATCTTGTTCCGATTACTCAGAAGCGCTAACAACGTAGTCGATAGCCGCTTGTACAGTAGTAATCTTCTCTGCTTCTTCGTCTGGAATCTCGGTATCGAATTCTTCTTCCAGAGCCATTACCAGCTCAACGGTATCCAGTGAGTCTGCGCCCAGATCGTCAACGAAAGATGCTTCGTTTTTAACTTCTGCTTCGTCTACGCCCAGTTGCTCAACGATGATTTTTTTTACGCGTTCTTCGATGTTGCTCATATTAATACTATTCCTTACAAGATTCGCAGATGCGATATGTGCAGTAGTTTATTCAATAACGTGGAAGTTGCAACACCCGAAATGCTGGTCAAACCACGATTTGGCTGATAAACCATCGGATTTTGACCTGAATCATTTAGAGGTGCAACTTTATTGTTTAAATCATGTACATGCCGCCGTTGACATGCAGTGTTTCACCCGTGATATACGCTGCATCATCTGATGCAAGGAATGCGACAGTCGCCGCAATTTCACGTGGATCACCCAGACGACCTGCCGGTACCTGAGCCAATGTCGCTGCACGCTGATCATCGTTCAGCGCTTTAGTCATATCGGTTTCGATGAAACCTGGGGCCACAGTATTTACAGTAATCCCACGTGATGCAACTTCACGTGCCATAGATTTGGTGAAGCCCACAACTCCAGCTTTCGCTGCAGCGTAGTTTGCCTGACCAGCGTTACCCATGGTGCCCACCACTGAGCCTACGTTGATGATGCGGCCTTTACGCTTTTTCATCATCGCGCGAAGCACGGCTTTCGACATGCGGAAGATAGACGTCAAGTTGGTGTCCATAATGTCCTGCCACTCATCGTCTTTCATTCGCATCAGAAGGTTGTCACGAGTAATACCTGCGTTATTTACCAGAATATCAATGTCACCAAACTCTTCTTTAATTGCTTTCAGCACTGCCTCAATGGATTCAGCGGAGGTTACGTTAAGTGCATAACCTTTGCCATTTTCACCCAGATACTCACTAATTGCTGAGGCACCGCTCTCAGAAGTTGCAGTACCTACAACAGTTGCGCCACGCTCAACCAGAAGTTCAGCAATTGCACGGCCGATACCGCGGCTCGCACCTGTTACAAGAGCAATTTTACCGTTCAGGTTCATCAGTTATCGTTCCTTTATTAAACAGCCAGCTCTCGCTGGCTGTGAATCCCAGAATTTATTACTTAGCTGCTTCCAGAGAAGCTGAATCATTTACCGCTGCCGCGCTCAGACGTTTGTCGATACGCTTAGCCAGACCGGTCAGTACCTTGCCTGGGCCCATTTCCAGCAGTAATTCAACACCTTCATTCGCCATTTTTTCACAACCTTCAGTCCAACGAACTGGACCATAAAGCTGTCGAACCAACGCGTCTTTGATCGCTGCAGGATCCGTTTCGGTTGCCACATCGGCATTGTTGATCACTGGAATGGAAGGCGCTGAGAACGTAAGCTCTTCCAAAGCTACCGCCAGTTTATCTGCAGCGGGCTTCATCAATGCACAATGCGAAGGTACAGACACTGGCAGCGGTAGTGCACGTTTTGCACCCGCGGCTTTACACAGCGCATTTGCTCGCTCAACCGCTTCTTTATTACCTGCGATAACAACCTGGCCAGGTGAGTTGAAGTTAACCGGAGAAACTACCTGCCCTTCTGCCGCTTCTTCACAGGCTTTCGCGATCGCGTCGTTATCAAGGCCAATAATCGCAGACATGGCACCAACACCTGCAGGAACCGCTTCTTGCATCAGTTGTCCGCGTAGTTCAACCAGCTTCACGGCTTCCTTGAAGTCAATCACGCCTGCACAAACCAGTGCAGAGTATTCACCCAGGCTGTGACCTGCCATCACTGATGGTTGTGCACCACCCTCTTGTTGCCACACTCGCCAAATAGCGACAGAAGCCGTCAGCAATGCTGGCTGAGTACGGTGAGTTTGGTTTAAGTCTTCCGCAGGACCGTTTTGAACCAAAGCCCAAAGGTCATAGCCGAGCACTTCAGATGCTTCTGCAAATGTTTCTTTAACAACGGCAAACTGTTCGCCAAGTTCTGCCAGCATGCCCACAGCTTGTGAACCCTGGCCTGGAAAAACCACAGCAAAGTTAGACATAGCGTATTCCTTATTAAAATTTGATCAAAGCTGAACCCCAGGCGAAACCACCGCCAAAGGCCTCAAGCAAAATCGTTTGGCCGCGCTGAATGCGTCCGTCTCGTACTGCTTCATCAAGCGCAGTAGGGACGGAAGCGGCCGACGTATTGCCATGCTTATCAAGCGTGATCACTACCTGATCCATCGACATCGCGAGTTTCTTCGCCGTTGCCTTGATAATGCGGTAGTTGGCTTGGTGAGGAACAAGCCAGTCGATTTCTGACTTGTCCATTTGATTTTCATCCAGCGTCTCTGCAACGATGTTTGCCAGTTGGGTCACTGCCACTTTAAACACATCGTTACCCGCCATGTGAAGCCAAGAGTCAGCTTCTACAGGGCTACCCGCTTTCGCACGCTGAGGAAATTTGACTTTCAACAGGTCACCAAATTTACCATCTGCACGAAGGTGCGTTGAAATGATGCTTGGCTCTTCGCTGGCCCCAATCACAGCCGCACCGGCACCATCACCAAACAGGATGATGGTTGAACGGTCTTCTGGATCGCAAAGGTGTGATAGACGATCTGCGCCGATCACCAAAGCGTTGCGCGCCATTCCTGATTTCACATATTGATCAGCCACGCTCAGCGCATAGACAAAACCAGAACAGGCCGCAGCAATATCAAATGCAGGGCAGCCACTGATCTCCAACATGGCCTGCACATCACAAGCTGCTGCAGGGAATGCACTCTCACCACTGGTAGTGGCAACAATAATCAGGTCGATGTCCTGCTTATCAATGCCCGCCATGTCGATAGCCTGACACGCAGCGTGATAACCCATGGTCGCAACAGTTTCTTGCTCGTTGGCAATACGACGCTCTTTAATACCAGTACGCGCAGTGATCCACTCGTCGCTGGTATCTACCATTTTTTCGAGATCCGCATTGGTGCGGATTTGCGCAGGCAGATAGCTGCCTGTGCCTAAAATCTTACTGAACATGAAGACTAATAATGCCTCTCGAGTAGTACGGCTTCCAAACGGTCACATATTTTATTAGGTAGTTGCCGTTCGACTTCGTGTACCGCTTCTCCGATAGCATGTTGGAAAGCGGAAATATCAGCACGTCCGTGGCTTTTAACTACAATGCCGCGCAATCCTAACAGACTTGCGCCATTGTACTGGTCGGGGTTCAGGTGTTTGAGCCGATTAAACAGCCCACCAAATAACCATTTAGCCACCAGTTTCTTAAACGGATTCGCCAAAACATGCATTTTTAGGCTTTCTAAAAACAGTCTGGCGACACCTTCACTGGTTTTCAGGCTTACATTGCCGACAAATCCATCGCAGACAATCACATCGGCTTTTCCGGTATAAAGCTGATCGCCTTCTACATAACCGATGTAATTCACTGCAGAGCACTGCTGCAGCATCTCTGCACAGCGCTTAACTAAATCATTTCCTTTGATCTCTTCTTCGCCGATATTCAGCAAACCCACTGATGGCTGATAGCCCAGCTGCTCTTCAGCCAGTACTGAACCCATCACGGCAAACTGAAATAAGGTATCAGCATCAACCGAGACATTTGCGCCCAAATCCAATAGCCAGCTTTGCTGGTTGCCCATGGTTGGCAACTCGGATATCAGAGCAGGACGATCAATGCCCGGAAGCAATTTAAGAAGAGAACGGGAAAGTGCCATTAACGCGCCAGTGTTTCCTGCGCTCACACAGGCATCTGCCTTGCCTTCTGCAACCAGTTCGAGTGCGATACGCATCGAGCTGCCCTTGCTTGAGCGCAAAGCTTGCGAAGGACGTGTGTCATTGGCGATAGAAGATTCCGCATGAACAATCGAAATGCGGGGATTATTTTTTTGATCCAGCGATACGAGCTGGCGGGTGATCTCGGATTGATCACCGACGAGTACCACTTTTAACGAGGGGAAATGCAACAATGCCTGCACGGAGGCAGGCACTGTTACTTGAGGACCGAAATCCCCGCCCATCGCATCAAGTGCAATGGTTAGACCTGTCAAGGCTCAACCTTACTTGTTGATTACCTTGCGGCCACGGTAGAAACCGTCAGCAGTCACGTTGTGACGCAGGTGAGTTTCACCAGAAGTTGCATCTACAGACAGAGCTGAAGTGCCCAGCGCATCGTGTGAACGACGCATACCACGCTTAGAACGGGTTTTACGGTTCTGTTGTACGGCCATTGACCCTACTCCTCGTTACTTTGCTTTAAGTTTTTCAAAACGGCAAATGGATTCGGACGCTCATCAGCAAGCGGGATTTCCCCGAATACCATGCCATCAGAATCGACTTCGCAGTCTACTTCGTCGTGCATGGCAACCTGTGGCAGAGCCACAATCAACTCATCTTCGATAAGTTGAAGCAGGTTAATCTCACCATTTTCGTCGACTAATGCCGGCTCATAAGCATCCGGTAAATTGCCAACCTGATCTTCATTGAAAACCGGGCTGTAAATAAATTCGACTTCACAATGATGCGGGAAGGCTTTCCAACAACGCTGACACTCTAAATTGACGTCGACCTTGGCGTTTCCGCGTACAATCTTCAGCCCTTGAGCATCAATGTCAAACGAAAGCTTCACTTCAGCATCACTGATTACACCTTCAGTTGCCTCAGCAATACGCTCCAGTTGCTTCACAGCGATGATGCCATCGTAGTCAAGTCGCTTTTGCGCACTTCTAAACGGGTCAACCGTTAGTGGTAGCTTTACCTTTTGCATAGGGCGCGAATTCTAGCCTCCAATGTAGCCTGAGTCAAAGAAATTTATGCCTTTACTTCTATTCAAGCGCTTCAAAAGCCCGAGAAAAAGAAAAAAGGTTATTTTCTGTTCAACAGGTACTTAGCAATTGAGAACATCGAATGGACATTGGTATGAAACGACACCCAAGCCCACTCGCCTCCGCAAGTTTAAAACATTACACTTGCCCACGTATACGAATATTCTGGTAAAGGATCATCGTTAGATGAATAAACAAACAATTGTGCTGGCTTCTGGATCCAAGTACCGCCAGGCATTACTTCAAAAACTTGGCTTACCTTTCGTTGCCCACTCACCGGATATTGATGAATCTGCTAAAGAAAATGAGCCTCCGGCTGATTTAGTGAAGCGACTCTCATTGGAAAAAGCACAGGCATGTCGAGATGCACATCCAGGATCGATCATCATAGGATCTGATCAAGTTTGTGTGATCGATGGAAAGATTTTGGGCAAACCCCATACAGAAGCAAAGGCCATTGAGCAACTAATGGCGGCATCGGGAAAGCATGTCACCTTCTATACGGGATTAACTTTGTTGAATGCTGACTCCGGAAAAGCACAAACAGATCTAGAGCCTTTTCATGTTCACTTCAGAGAATTGAGTAAAGAGGAAATCACGCGCTATGTGCAAAGAGAACAACCGCTTGATTGTGCAGGTAGCTTTAAATGCGAAAGCCTTGGCATAGCTTTATTCGATAAGCTAGAAGGACGAGACCCAAACACTCTGGTTGGATTGCCTTTGATTCGCCTATGCGAAATGCTCCGACAGGAAGGAATCGAAGTCCTTTAGCCTTTTATACCCAAACAACCTGAAGATGCTCGCATTCAGAGGGCATCAATGCGTTCAATTCGAGGAAAATTTTATGAGTAATAGTCATTCTATTTCCGTGGAATTTAACGATGAAGTGGGCGCATTGAGGGCCTCCCTTCGGGCGAGTTGACTGACGCCGTGCTCGTTGTTGTTCCTTTTTGATGGAGGTGACTACACCTACAAAGGAACGCCGCGATCACAACGCCAGTCAATCTCGCTGAATCCTGCATCTTCAGGTCGTTTGGGTATATCTGCAAATGGGGCTATCGCCCCACTTTCTACTTATCTTTCGTCGACGATTAAAGAAGTGCTTCCAGAGAATCTACAATCGCGACAGGATGGTAAGCTGCCAGCGTCGTCCTGTCATGGACACCCCATGTAATACCGATAGCATCCACGCCAGCATTTTGCGCTAAATGCATGTCGTGCGTTGTGTCCCCCACCATCACAGCCTCTTTTGCCTCAACACCAAGCTGAGCCAAAAGCTCATTGAGCATCAATGGGTCAGGTTTTGAAGCCGTTTCATCCGCAGTGCGAGTCGCCACAAAAAATGCTGACGTGCCGGTATCAGCAATGGCCTTATCTAAGCCCGGGCGGGATTTGCCTGTCGCAACCGCGAGCAAATGCCCTCTTTGCTTTAGCGTTTCCAAAAACGCAAAAGTAGAAGGATACAGGTCTATCGGCGTATCGTTATCGACACGAAACTGTTGCCCGTAATGGCGTTTCCACTCATCCAGTTTTTCTAAAGGCGCCCCGGGATAGAGAAATTCATACCCTTTGTCTAGGCTCAGGCCAATCATCTGTTTGAGCTCATCACCAGACAACTCTGGCAAACCACCCGTGAGATGGGCAGCAGCTTCCAGACTGGAAACAATACGCGCGACAGAATCCATCACGGTGCCATCCCAATCAAAAATGACCAACTTATAGTTAGCTAACACGTGGCGCTTTCCTTAAACCTTCCAGTGCTCTTTCTAATTGCTTATCCATCGGGGCGGAGATATCCATCAGTTCTTCGGTTCCCGGGTGGGTAAACTTGATATTGGCTGCGTGCAGGAAAAGACGGCTCAAACCAAACTTCTTGGTGTAAGCATCAAACCTTGGATCGCCATAGCGATCGTCCCACGCCAGTGGATGTCCCACATATTGCGCATGCACACGGATTTGGTGAGTGCGACCTGTTATTGGGCTAGCTTGTACCAAAGTCGCTTGCTCGAACTGTTCCATCACTTTAAAGCGGGTTTCAGACGGCTTACCATTCGGGTTTACACGAACAATGCTGTTCACTTCGTTTTTAAGAAGTGGCGCTGTTACCTTCTTCATGGAAGGCTTCCAGTTACCCATGGCTAAAGCAAAGTAGTATTTCTGCACCGTCTTCTCACGGAATTGCGCCTGCAAATGACGCAATGCTGAACGCTTTTTAGCAATTAGCAAGATGCCTGAGGTATCGCGGTCGATACGATGCACCAATTCTAGAAAGCGTGCGTCTGGGCGCAATGCGCGCATCGCTTCAATGGCGCCGAAGTGCAGACCACTTCCGCCGTGAACCGCAGTGCCTGACGGTTTGTTGAGTACTAACATGTGATCGTCTTCATAAATCACACATTTTTCCAACTCTGCAACACGATTCAGTTTGGTACTGGGTGCCTCAGCCTGCGCTGTCTCTGGGATCTTGATAGGTGGCACGCGAATAACATCGCCCGCCTGAAGCTTATATTCAGGTTTTATGCGTTTTTTATTAACTCGCACCTCTCCTTTACGCAGAACGCGATAAATCATACTTTTAGGTACGTTTTTAAGCCTATTTCGGAGAAAGTTATCGATCCGCTGGCCTGCAATGTCATCTGAAATGTCGATGAATTGCACTTTAGGTTTTTCAGTATTCATAGGGCGTAGATTCTACATTGCATCAAAGTAGTTTGCTGCAAAAAAGTGTCCCTGCTATAGTTGCGCCGTAAAGCAGAAAAGTTTGAAGCTTTTTTGCTCGCCACGACTAAAAAGTCGACAAATAGAGTAAATCTTTACCGCTTTATCTCAGACCCCTAACCGCCACTAGCACTATTTCTGAGTAGTATCTTGATCAGCTGGCAGTTAACGGTGTCTTAATCATGCAGCACTCGGCGTAAGACATGAGGAATAAAGCACCCGTTAGTTTGTTGGCACGACGGGATAAATAACCAGTGTCAAAGAGACTGTCGCCATTTGTGGCGAATAGCCGACTGAATAAACCGGAGTGAATATCTTAATTCCGTATCAGTGGGTGGATAAGTAGTGCCCTAGAGCGTCCCTGATTCCCCAGCCGTGAGGCTGCATTAACATCAGACTTGGGACCTGGCAGCATTGCGTTCTTTCTCTCGTATCCGACAACTAATAACAACAAATAATCGAGAACAATTTGATATGAAAAGAATGTTGATTAACGCAACTCAAAAGGAAGAGTTGCGCGTCGCATTGGTTGACGGTCAGCGCTTATACGATCTGGATATCGAAAGCCCTGGCCATGAATCGAAGAAAGCAAACATCTATAAAGGCCGTATTACACGTATTGAGCCAAGTCTTGAAGCAGCATTCGTAGACTATGGTTCTGAGCGTCACGGTTTCCTTCCTCTTAAAGAAATTGCCCGCGAATATTTCCCAGACAATTACAGCTACCAAGGTCGTCCAAACATCAAAGAGGTGTTGAAGGAAGGCCAGGAAGTGATTGTTCAGGTTGATAAAGAAGAACGTGGTAACAAAGGCGCTGCCTTGACCACTTTCATCTCTCTCGCCGGTAGTTACCTTGTTCTGATGCCAAACAACCCTCGTGCTGGCGGTATTTCTCGTCGTATCGAAGGTGAAGAGCGTAGCCAACTGAAAGAAGCAATGTCTGGTCTGAAACTGCCTCAGGGCATGGGTCTGATCGTTCGTACTGCTGGCGTTGGCAAATCTGCTGAAGAGCTGGAATGGGATTTAAACTACCTGCTGAACAACTGGGAACGCATCCAAGGCGCCGCTGATTCTAAACCAGCGCCATTCCTGATCTATCAGGAAAGCGATGTGATTGCGCGTGCATTCCGTGATTACCTGCGTCGTGACATCGGCGAAGTGCTGATCGACAGTGAGAAAGTTTACAATCAGGCTCGTGAGCGTATTCAGGCTACCCGTCCTGACTTCCTGAGTCGCGTTAAACGCTACGAAGGTGAAGTTCCACTTTTCAGCCACTACCAAATCGAAAGCCAGATTGAATCTGCCTTCCAGCGCGAAGTGCGTCTGCCTTCCGGTGGTTCGATTGTTATCGACCCTACCGAAGCACTGACTTCTATCGACATCAACTCCGCTCGCGCGACCAAGGGTTCTGATATCGAAGAAACCGCCCTGCAGACAAACCTTGAAGCAGCGGACGAAATTGCACGTCAATTGCGCTTGCGTGACCTTGGTGGTCTGGTTGTTATCGACTTCATCGATATGACCCCAGTTCGCCACCAACGTGAAGTAGAAAACCGTTTGCGTGAAGCTGTCCGTATGGACCGTGCACGCGTTCAAATCGGTCGTATTTCACGCTTTGGTCTGCTGGAAATGTCTCGTCAGCGTCTGAGCCCTTCTCTGGCAGAAGCCAGCCACCACATCTGTCCTCGTTGTACAGGTACCGGTGTGATTCGTGATAACGAATCCTTGTCTCTGTCTATCTTGCGTCTGATCGAAGAAGAAGCGCTAAAGGAAAACACCGCTCAGGTAATGGCAGTTGTACCCGTTCCGGTTGCTTCTTACCTGCTCAACGAAAAACGCCGCTCAGTGCAGCACGTTGAGAAGTATCACAACGTCCGCGTTATCGTTGTACCTAACGCCAACATGGAAACCCCACACTTTGAAGTGGTTCGTATCCGCGGTGGTGACGAAGTGACTTCACTGTCTTACCGCCTTCCAGAACAACTGGAAGCAATGCGTGAGACTGAAGGCAAAGACGACGCACCAGCTGAGCGCGTTGTTAAGAAACGCGAAGAGCCAGCATTGCAAAGTTTCGCTGCCCCTGCTTCTCCGGCACCGGTTGCCAAGCCAGCAGCAAAAGCAGCAGTTGAAGCTAAACCTGGTCTGATCTCTCGTCTGGTATCTTTCATCTCTGGCCTGTTCGCAAGTGCGCCGGCTGAAGAAGAGAAGAAAGAAGAACCAAAACGCGAGTCTCGTAACCGTCGTGACCACAAGCGTTCTCAAGATCGCACCCGTCGTGGCTCGCGCAATGGTCAGCGCGACGAAAACAGCAAGAATGGCGAGCGCAATGAACGAAGCGAGCGTGGAGATAAGAAACCACGTCGTGGCAAAGAGCGCGCTGAAAATAACGAACGTTCAAATGAGCGTCCGGAAAAACAAGCTAAGAAGCAAAACCGCAAGCAGACTGACAAGGCAGAAAAAGCTGACCAACGTCAACAGCAAGCGAAAGCGGCTAAGCCAGTAAAAGAAGAGTCTCAAGCTGACAAGCAAGAGAAAGCGGAAAAGACGGAGAAAGTAAAACAGCGCCGTCAACGCCGTAAGCTGAACAAGAAAGTCCGCGTTGGTGATACTGAAGAAGTTGAAATCGCCGCAGTAAACCCACTTCACGAAATGGGTAAAGCTGTAGCGGAAGAAGCGAAAGCAGAAGCGACCACTACTGACGCACCTCAGACCGCCGAGACGAACGATAATGGTGAGCAACGTGAAGAGAAGCGTCGTAACCGCCGTTCACCTCGTCACCTGCGTGCAAGTGGCCAACGTCGTCGTCGCAGCAACCGCGAAGACGAATCAGCAAACGCTGAGCAAGGCCTTGACCAACTGGACATGATGGAAACGGCTGTTTCTATCGTTGAAAAGCGCAACAAGGTCGTTCTGAAGTCTGGTGTTGCTTCTCCAGAAATGGCAATGGGTAAAGTATGGCCTTCGAAAGCTGCACTGAAAGCCCCTGTTGTGGCAGAAGCAGTGACAGAAGCACCTATTACTGACGAAGCCCCAGCACCTAAGACAGTTGCTGTTGGTGGCGTAGCCTTCCCTGAAATGGCAATGGGTAAAGTCATCGTTCGTCGTTCAGCACCCACTGTGCTGGAAGAAAAAGCGAAGTACGAAGGTGCTGACGCCCTAAACGAAGAACTGCCAGTTGCTGTTAATGCACCGGAAGAAGTAGAAGCACCTGCTGCAGAGCCAGTTGTCGAAGCTGTAGCTGAACAGGTAGAAGCGCCAAAAGCTGAAGAAACCAATGTGAAGAGCGTTATGGAATCTAGCGAAATCCCTGCTGTAGAAGCAGAGAAACCTGCTAAGCCTGCTATTCGCATCGGTCGTGCAACGTCTCCAATGACAAAAGCGCCAGCACCGGAAAGCGCTGAATCAGCGATTGAAGTAGCCATTGCTGAGTTCCGCAGTGAGCGAGCTGAAACGCGCCAAGCAGGTAGCCAAACGGCAACCAACAGCGCCGCAGCGCCAGCGACCAAGCCGAACTTCCAGTAAGAAGTGATGAATCAGAAAGAGCCATGCCTAGCATGGCTCTTTTTTTATGTGCCACTAGGGGCTGTTGATCTTTGGTGATGGTTTTTGCAGCAGTTTGTGGGGATTTTATGCAAGGCAGAGGCTTCGATGTGTAGCTAGCCTACATGAGAAGCCGATAACGCAGCAGAAATTCCCCACAAACGCTGCCCGAAGGGTTCTGCCCTAAGCGTTTTATGCTTTGTTGAGGTGTATTTGCTTAGAATGACTAGGCGGCACACACCTCGCCGCGCCTAAAACGCTTAGGGCTAGAACAAAATCCAACCACCAAAGGTCAACAGCCCCTAGGTCTTATTCATCAAACTGCCATCGCTTTGATGTCTAATCAGTTTGGCTAATTGCAGCACGTCTTTTTTGTTATAACCCGCTGTTCTGCCTAGACGTAACCTGCTTTTAAGTTTCACAAATACGTTACCAAGATTGAACAAAATCACACTTTTAGGTAGTATCGCCGTCTTTGTCGAATTGCCAACAACCCACTTTTAGAGAAGTAACCGAACAAGATGTTTGAATTCCCCAAGTTTCCTAAACACTCGGCCAAGAACGACATTCTGTCGGGTCTGACTGTTGCACTCGCTCTGGTACCAGAAGCCGTTGCGTTTGCTTTCGTTGCAGGCGTTGACCCAATGGTTGGCCTGTATGCTGCGTTCATCATGGGTCTACTGACTTCTATCCTTGGCGGTCGCCCTGGTATGATTTCTGGTGCGACTGGCGCAATGGCAGTGGTCATGGTCAGCCTGGTCGCAGAACACGGTATTCAATATCTTTTTGCGGCAATCATGCTGGCGGGTGCTCTTCAAATTCTGGCGGGTGTATTTAAGCTCGGTAAATTTATCCGCATGGTCCCACACCCGGTAATGATTGGTTTTGTTAACGGTCTGGCCATCGTTATCTTCCTGGCGCAGCTTGGGCAATTCCAAGTTCCTGGTCTTAATGGTGAAATGGAATGGCTGCAAGGCTATGAAGGGCTTTCGTCGATCCTTCTAATCGCTGTAGTGCTGATGTCAGTGGTTTTTGCATACAAACAACAAAACAGAATATTGAAGTTTGCTCCTTTACCCATAATTTTCTTTGCTGCTTATCTACTCACTAAATACTCGCCAAATACACTAATTTCGTTGGTATCATTTGAAGCTATATATCAGTTCTTTGGTAGCGAAATGATGGTTATGTCATTGTTGGTTATAATAACAATGATAATCATCCACTTCCTGCCAAAAATCACTACAGCAGTACCTTCGTCACTGGTAGCAATTGTGTCTGTGACTGCGGCTGTTGTCCTGCTAGATCTGGATACCCGCACTGTTGTCGACTTCCTGCGCTCAATGAGTGGTGACGAGAACGCAACGCTTGCTGGCTCACTGCCGACTTTCGCTTTCCCAACTGTTCCATTCAATCTGGAAACGCTATACATCATCCTGCCATACTCTTTGATTCTGGCAGCTGTCGGTCTGATTGAATCTCTGTTGACCCTAACCGTCGTTGACGAGATGACCGGCACCCGCGGCCGCGGTAACCGCGAATGTGTAGGCCAGGGTGTCGCGAACGTAACTTGTTCCGTATTCGGTGCGATGGGCGGCTGTGCGATGATTGGTCAGTCGATGATCAACGTTAACTCTGGTGGCCGTGGCCGTCTGTCAGGCATCGTCGCCGCACTTGCCCTGCTCTGCTTTATCCTTTTCACCTCTTCGCTGATTGAGATGATCCCACTGGCAGCGCTGGTTGGTGTGATGTTTATGGTGGTTATCGGCACATTTGAATGGGCAACGTTCAAGCTGGCCAGCCGTGTACCAAAACGCGACTTTTTCGTTATCGTGCTGGTGACTGTTGTTACCGTTATGACTGACCTGGCGATTGCGGTTATCGTTGGTGTGATTGTCTCGGCGCTGATGTTTGCATGGGAACACGCGAAACACATCTATGCATCAAGCCACATCAATGAAGAAGGTTCGAAAATCTATGAAGTGAATGGTCCATTGTTCTTTGGCTCAGTGGCTAACTTCCTTGAACTATTTGATGCTCAGAACGACCCACAAGACGTGATTGTCGATTTCGGTAAATCCCGTGTGGCTGACCACTCAGCCATTGAAGCGATTGAGACGCTGGCTGAGCGATACAGCAAAGCGGGTAAGACGCTCCACCTTCGTCATCTGTCACAAGACTGTTTGGCGCTGCTGACTAAAGCGGGCAGCCTGGTTGAAATTAACCACATCGAAGACCCAAGCTACAAGGTTGCAACCGACGTTCTGGCGTGATGAATTTCAATGATGAAGAAGCGGGCTGAATGGCCCGCTTTTTTATTACCTATTCTCTTCTTCGCAGAGCGATAGATAATGTTGGAAAGACTTTAACTCACCGGCTTCAAAATGCTCTTTGAGGGCTTCCATACGCTCAATACGATCAACGCGAAAGCTTCGATAATCATCCCGTAGCTCACACCATGCCACCAGCGTCCAGACTTTGCCCCAAAATACCTGACCTAGAGGGTGAACAATCCGCTCGGAGTATATTCCTTCGCCAGTTTTATATTTGATGCGGACTTTTTGTTTTTCTGTCGTCGCTGCGCGCAAGCTTTCTCGCCATACGGTGCATTCTGATTCAATGTAAAAGTCAGGCACCGCAAGAGGCAAAGCGTCAATCTGGGCTTTAAGGTGTTCTGGCAGTATGGACTGGATTTTTCTTGAGGCAGATTCAGAAGCAGCCGCCAAACTCTTATCTGACCATGCTCGTACCATTTGCATGCCAAGTTCCAATGCGACGATTTCTTCTTCAGTAAACATTAGCGGTGGAAGGTGAGAGCCTTTGCCTAACAGGTAACCAATCCCTGCTTCGCCTTCAATGGGAACACCGGACAATTGCAGGGATTGGATATCACGGTAAATCGTGCGCTCACTGACCTTCAGCTCTTCCGACAACGACTTGGCCGTCACCGCGTAACGTTTACTACGCAGCAGTGTTAAAAGCTCAAACAAGCGCTCCGATTTACTCATTCACTCTTCCTAAGCTGTTTCAGTCATACAAGGACTCATTTTAATTTGCTCGTGGGCCATCACTAGCGTTGAAGCATCAATATAAGACACCATCTTCTGAGCACCTTCATCCTTCATGAAGTTGTCTGACGCTGCCTTAGCATCAGCGAGTGTCGCCCAGTAAACAATGTCTGTCCATTCTTGTGTCTGCTCATTAAGACTCAACGAACGGTAAAGATAGCCTTCACATCCTTTAATAAAGGGAATAGTGCCTTCTGCTGCCTCAACAAATGCCTTCATATCCGCGCCGTCTTTCAGTTTGAATCTTACGGTTTCTACAATGTTATCCATGGTGTTATCTCCTTTCATGTGGGGTTGAGAAGAGATTACTGACACCTACTGACAGATCGTGTCAGGAGCGTTTCCCAGAAACAAAAAAAGGTCAGCTTTTGGCTGACCTTCTATTTCAAGAGCTTAAACACATTACGGCAAATCGAAGACCAAAGCAGTGACGTTTTCTGAGCCGTTATTTTTCAGCAAGAGTTGGGAGAGCCCGCTAACTTTTGCACCGTCGCCAGCTGAGAGAGCATCGTCATTCACTGACAACTCACCCGCTACGACATGCACATACACATTGCTGCCCATTTCCGGGGTGAAAGTTTCCGAACTACCGTTTTCAAGGATTAACTGCAGTAATCGGGCATCTTGTTTAATGCGCAATGTGCCATCACGGCCATCAGGCGTTGCTATCTCAGTGAAGCCCAATGCTTTACCAAAGTCCTTCTGCTGATAACCTGGTGCTCCACCCTTCTCATTAGGCTGAATCCAAATTTGCAGGAAGCGAAGGTCACTGTCGGAAGAGCCATTGTACTCGCTGTGGTAAATCCCCTTCCCTGCAGACATCAATTGAAATTCACCGGCTGGCAGAGACTGGATATTCCCTTCACTGTCTTTATGCTCAATCACACCGTCCAGAACATAACTTATGATCTCCATATCACGGTGACCGTGAGTATCAAACCCAGTCGATGGTTTCACCACATCATCGTTAATCACACGAAGCGCCGAGAAACCCATTTGCTCTGGGTCATGATAATGACCAAAAGAGAAAGTATGGCGACTGTCCAGCCAACCAAAGCTTGCATGGCCACGTTTCTCAGATTTACGGATATCAATCATTTCGACCTCCTTTTGCGCTTAACTTATTGCTTTAAAGGTTAAGCAATCCCAATCTTGAATAAAACCAGAGAGATTTGAGTTTGATGTTCAACTTTTTCGAACATCTAAAAGGAACAACAAAGGGCATGGCGTAAGTCAACTCGCCCGAAAGTAGTGCCTCAATGCGAGCATATTCAGGTCGTTTGGGTATATAATTGCCGCCTTCAAAGCACTAAAAAGACCAAAGAAAATCGATGTCGCTAAGCCCAGAATTAAAAAGTTTGCTCGAGCCAGTGCGCGGGTTTCTGCACTGCGAAACGCCACAGGCGTGGATTGATGAAGCCATTAAGCCTGAAAACGAAACCATACTTCTGCGTGATCACGCTAACTGCGAATTAAAAGCCAGCCAAACCGCAATGTGGCTTATCCGCAAGTACGCCATTGACGCGTCCAGCGGCGAGCTACTTTTGGAGTGGGCAAAACCCTATGAAGATTTCGTTTACCGTGGCATGCGTGATGGGATTTTCCACGCTAAAAAGAATGGGCTGAGCGCTCCACTAAAACCCAAGGAAGGTTTCGAACACGGCCCAGATTTAATCGACAAAATGGTTCGACTGATTAAAGAAGAATTCCATCATTTCGAGCAGGTCATCGAAATCATGGAAAAACGTGATATGCCATACAGCCCGCTCAATGCCGGCCGCTACGCACGAGGATTGATGTCGATTGTCCGTACGCATGAGCCAGCGATGCTTATCGACAAGCTGATTATTGGCGCTTACATCGAAGCTCGCTCATGTGAGCGCTTTGCCAAAGTCGCACCGTACTTGGATGAAGAACTGCGTAAGTTTTATATCTCTCTGCTGCGGTCAGAAGCACGCCACTATCAGGATTATTTGAAACTGGCGGCAGCCATTGCTGGCGGAGATATTTCCGACCGCGTAAAAGCGATTGGTGAGAAAGAAGCCGAACTCATCCAAACACCAGATGATATGTTCCGTTTCCACAGTGGCGTGCCGTCACTCGCCGCATAACTCGACAAAGTCAGGGCCTTCTCCCCTGACTTTTTCTTTATACTGTCTGTGACTTGCACCGACAGCCAATGTTCGGTAAACAGGGAATGACACTGAACAATCAAGGATTACTATGTTCAAGAAACTTAAAGCTTCTTTAGGTATTGGCGCAACCAAAGTCGATACCATCCTTCACAATGAATCTGTTTACCAAGGCGAAACCCTGCGCGGAACCGTTCATATCAAGGGCGGAGATGTCGAGCAAGAGATTGACTCCATCACACTGAAACTCTGCACTGAAGTCAAAGTTGAGTCTGACTCTGGTGTGGGTTATCAGGTCTTTGTCCTTGGTCATATTCAGGCAAATGATCCTTTCACCATTCAACCGGGTGAAGAAAAAGAAGTGCCGTTCGAACTGAAGCTGCATGCCGAAACGCCAATTACGTCGGTTAATGCAAAACTCAACCAGAGCCATGTCTGGGTAGAGACTGTTCTGGACATCGATTTCGCCATCGACCCAACTGACCGAGATTATCTGGAAGTTCGCCCACTGCCTGCAGTACAACGTGTGCTTTCCGCCATTGAACGTGAAGGCTTTGCCTTGGTGAAGGCAGATGTAGAGAAAGGACATTTACGTGGCAATGGCTTTGCCTCTGTTTCTGGCTGTTATCAAGAGCTTGAATTCAAAAACAGCGGCATGTTCAACAAGAAGGAAATCGAGCTTTCTTTCATCTTGGATGGTTCGGTTATCCACTGCCTTGCCGAGATTGACCGCTCGTTCGGCCGTGGTGATACCTATCGCTCGTTCACCATTTCCCGTGATGCGTCAGAAGGTGAAGTGTCACAAGCGCTGGCACCGATTTTGAGCGTCTGACATAGTACTGACGCAATACTTGATAGGGCCTCAAAGGCCCTTTTTTCTGACCTTTCGCCAAGTCTTCCAGAACATCTCTACTTCAATACCACAACCACGGCCTGTCCGCTTTTTGATAGTTAATACAGATCTTGTTTTATTAAGCACAAATCAACAAGAACTGTAAACATTATTAACACTTCGAATATTCATTGCCTGCATATTTAGCACTAACTAATTAAATTTATTAATCAATCACTAATGAGCTCAATTAGAGAACACTGAAGCTAAAAAAATCACAACGTCTCATATTTGGGTCAATCAATATAAAACCACATTAGTAGTATCAACATGCAATTGAAACATTTCCTTAACCCAAGTGTAACAATTCAAAGAGGAAGCTCATGAAGAAGCGATTAATTGCAGGTTTTATCCTTGCGAGTGTTATATCTATTGGCGCTAAAGCCGAATGTTATGGAAACGTCTATGCCATGAATGCAGGGCGCGGACATGTTGGATTTATGATTGATTTACAGGAGACAAAAAAACTGTCAGGCACCTACAACGGTGATCGGGCAATTAAAAAATCGCGCGCTGAGTTCAGCACCTCAGCCATGGCTTACGACAAAAACACCAACCGTATTTATTATGTGAGTGCGCCGAGACCCGAAGCCTATTATGTTGAGGGATTAGGGCAAGATACGTCGGCGGATGAATTTGCAAGCCTTGATTTCCATGCGTCCAAGCTAAAGCCTAACCAGCTCGCTTATTTCGATTCTCAGACCAATACGCATACTATCGTCGGCAATATTCCCAGCGTTTTTCGAATGGCTTTTGAGCCCGCCACCGGGACTTTGTATGCGTCTGACAACCGAAAACTCTTTACTATTGACCCTTCAACAGCCAGTACCACTGACATCGCAGAGTTTGACAAGCCAACACTCGGTTACTCTGGTTTTTCAAGCTGGGGGGACTTTGTGTTTTATAAAGGCGATTTGCTATTTATTACTAACGGCAGAACCTTCAGCATCAACACCAGTAATGCTGTTGCCAAATTGGAATCTTTCCACTTTGTTGACTTCATCACCGCAGCCACCCTTGATCAGAACGGACAGGTTTTAATTGCAGCAAAAAACCAAAACGTAACGGGTAATATCAACAGCACCAAACTGGTTCGGCTGAACCCGGAGACAGGTGAAAAAGTCGTTGTTGGTTTATTCCCAAACCGCATTAGTGCTATGGCAACTAACACTCAGGAAAGTCACGAGTGCTATGACGCGACTATATTTCCAAGTGAGCGCCACATTGAAGTCTCAGATGTGTCAGATGACACCGTTACTGAAGGACAAAATGCAACCTTTTATGTGTCTCTTAACCAAAAGCTAAAAGCAGACAAGGACGTTGTTCTAGCAATAAAAGATAATACGGCCAAAGTGAATGTGGATTATAGCGCTGATGTAACGATTGGTTATGATGGTACAACCAAAGATGTAACACTCAATAATGAAGGCGTGAGCGTCAATTTTGAACCGGGCGACAATATATTCAGCGTTATTGTCCCCACTATCAACGATGACAACGATGAGCCTGCGAAAACCTTTACTCTTGATGCTTGGGTAAAAGAGGATGAATCAGACCTCAAATCAGGCACTGGGACCATCAATGATAATGACGAGCCATCGTTTAACTGTAACAACAGCGATAAACTTTATTCTTACATCCGAGGCTCTGACATTGATGCGCCATTTAGCGGCGGTTTAGTCATGGACTGTGAAAAATCAACAGTTCAGAAGTACTACATGACATCGAGAACCAAAGGAAGCATATCCTGGAAGACTGAGTTGGGTGGTTCACAATCAGTCGACGCGATGAGTATCGGCTACATCGGACAATCGGAGATCAAAACACTCACCAATGTAAATGCCTATATGACTGAGTTCTATAAAAATTACTGTCAACATGGTGATACTCTTGGAACAAGATTGTCTAACACTATCTATGTCACTATCACAGCAGACGAAAATGGGTTGCCTTCCTGTACAACAAGGTTAATTGGTACCTACTGTTTGGGTGAAGGCACTAAGTCAAAGACTGTTGATGTTACCCGAAAAGGCTGCAAAACCTCGCCATAATCTTGGCTAAACAATTGATTAAAAGGCCTACCGTGTAGGCCTTTCTCTTTTCTACCCAGACAGATTATTCAGGAGAGGTGTTGGCCAAAACCCACCACGATCACAAATAAGCAACAAACCTTCAAATTAAATCCATCACAAGAAATACGTAGTATTCGCTTACTTTCCTGAAGCCACGACCAGCCTTATTCCACCAAGAATTCATAGCCTTAAATAAATAAGATCCGAAAAAATACGTAGGCAACATCTCAGTAGTGATGATGGCGATTCATACGAGTACTTGCGCGGTATTACGAATTCATTGTTATCAAATTGTTATTCATCGTGTCGTTGGAATTTCTATAGCAATAAGGAAATGCGACATGAAACCTCTACATTCCAAAACTGAAAAAGCACTGGCAGCATTTGCATGTATTTGCCTCTCTGCCGTCCTCAGTTTTTCTGCCTTTGCCGCGGAGAAAACCTACCGACTGACATTAGCCGAAACCTGGGGACCTAACTTCCCCATTTTCGGTGATGCTACAAAGAATATGGCTGCCATGGCGGAGAAAATGTCCAATGGACGTCTTAAGATCCGCATCGACTCATCTAATAAGCACAAATCTCCATTCGGTGTCTTCGACATGGTGAAGTCAGGCCAATATGACATGGGGCACTCAGCCTCTTATTACTGGAAAGGCAAAGTGCCAAACACGCTGTTCTTCACCACCATGCCATTCGGTATGGTCGCTTCTGAGCAGTATGGTTGGTTCTATCACGGAGACGGCATGGCACTGATGGAAGAAGTCTATGCCCCACACAATCTTCTTTCCTTCCCCGGCGGTAATACCGGCGTTCAAATGGGTGGCTGGTTCCAAAAAGAAATCAACTCAGTGGATGACTTGGAAGGCCTTAAGATGCGTATTCCCGGCTTTGCTGGTGAAGTATTGGCTGAGCTAGGTGCGAGCCCGACAAACATCGCCCCCGGTGAGCTTTATACCGCTCTGGAAAGACGCACCATTGATGCGTTGGAATGGGTAGGCCCAGGGCTGGATTTACGTATGGGCTTTCACAAAATTGCTCCTTACTACTACACAGGCTGGCATGAGCCCGCGACTGAGCTGCAATTTCTCGTCAACAAGCGAACCTGGGAACGCCTGCCTGAAGATCTGCAGGAAATCCTTCGCGTAGCCATGCGCACTGCGGCTTACGACATGTATATCCAAAACGCGCATGCCAGCGCAGAAGCGTGGGAAGAAATGACCGCCGAATATCCCGACATTCAGGTTAAACAGTTCCCTGATGATGTGATTAATGCCTTGCGCTCTGCCAACACCAAATTACTGGCGAACTACGCCGACAAAGATGCGCAAGCGAAAAAGATCCTCGACTCCCAACAGGCCTACTTGGACAAAATACGCCGTTGGACCTCCATTTCTGAGGAAGCTTATCTTCAAGGCCAATAGAAGGCATGAAGTTGTTTTTCGCCGGGATATCCCACCCGGCGCTTTTTTGTTCATGGAGTGAGCATGTATACGCTGTTATTAATTGAGCGATCCATTAATAGAATCGCTGATGTGCTGGGCTGGATAGCCAGTACCCTTTTCCTGCTGCTCGTTATCAACGTGTTTTACAACGTGGTGATGAGGTACGTCTTCAATCAAGTATCGATTGGTTCCCAAGAGCTTGAATGGCATCTGTTTTCCGCTGTGTTTTTACTGGGTATCCCCTATGCCCTGAAAACGGGAGGACATGTCCGTATTGACGTATTTTACGAGCGCTGGCCCCAAAAACTTCAGGCGGTCATCGACTTGCTTGGTTGCCTTATCTTGCTGTTACCTTTCAGCTTTCTGATTTTTTATTTCGGTCTCGACTTTACCCGAGAGGCCTACCAATTAGGTGAAGGCAGTGGCGACCCCGGTGGCTTACCGCATCGTTGGGTCATCAAAGGGATGATCCCTGTCTCTTTCCTTTTTCTGTTTTTGATTGGCATATCGAAGTCTTTAAATGCCATTCAACGCTTGATGTCCAACGACCAAATAAAGGAGTAACACCATGATTGGTATTGTAATGTTCGTGGTTGCTCTCTTTGCACTGCTACTTGGCTTTCCTGTCGCCTTCACGTTTGGTGGTATCGCGCTGATATTCGGTATTTGGGCAGAAGGCGTCGAGATGTTTGCCTTCATGCCGTTTCGCATTATGAGTGTGATGGAAAACACTGTGTTGATGGCAGTGCCCTTATTTGTATTCATGGGGCTGGTGTTGCAAAAAACCCGATTGGCAGAGCAGTTGTTAGAAGCGATGGCTCGCCTGTTTGGCGGCGTTAGAGGCGGATTGGCCATTTCAACCGTATTGGTTGGCTGTCTGCTGGCGGCCTCCACTGGTGTTGTGGGCGCCTCTGTCGTGGCAATGGGGCTGATTTCCCTGCCAGTGATGCTGAAGTATCAATATGCAAAGTCACTGGCCTGCGGCACCATTTGCGCGTCAGGTACGCTGGGACAAATCATTCCTCCTTCCATCATCCTGATTTTACTCGGTGATGTACTCGGCATTCCCGTGGGCGATCTGTTTCAAGCTGCTGTTTTACCAGGGCTGATATTGGTTGGTGCCTATATCGCTTACATCCTGATTTATGCCTTTCTTAATCCACAAGCCGCCAGGGCCATGACACGCCTGCCCGATCAGGACAGAACCGCAGAAATCATCGATGCACTGAAAGCCGTTATCCCGCCCCTCGCGCTCATCATTGTGGTGTTGGGTTCCATTTTCGCGGGTATTGCAACCCCTACTGAATCTGCCGTTTTAGGTGGTGTTGGCGCTATCGTGTTGGCATTGGTTTACGGACAGTTTTCAGTCCGCCTGATGTTTGAAAGTGCTGTAGAAACCGTCAAAGTGACTGCGATGGTTTTTGGTATTTTGATTGGCGCGACCGCCTTCTCAATGGCATTTACCTATACAGGTGGAGATTATTTGGTTGAAGAATGGCTGACAGCATTGCCGGGCGATAAATGGGGCTTTCTGATCCTGACTATGCTCGTTGTGCTGCTGCTGGGCTTTTTCATCGACTTTGTGGAGATCTGCTTCATTATCGTGCCGATATTAGCGCCAGTTGCTCAACTGATTGGTATTGATATGGTTTGGTTCGCCATTCTGATTGCGATGAATTTGCAGTCCTCTTTCTTAACGCCGCCGTTTGGTTTCAGTCTCTTTTATCTCAAAGGCGTCGCCCCACCCTCTATTACCACTGGAGATATTTACCGGGGTGTTTTGCCGTTTATCGCCATTCAGGTTGCGGTACTGCTCAGTATTCTGATCTTCCCGGCTTTCTATGGCCTTGGCGGAAATTAGGACCATTTTCGGCAAAAACGCGTTAAGCGATTAATATTACAAAGACCTTTGCATTTTAAAGGAGAGAGGGACATGTCACTTAAATTGAAGATCATTTTGATGACAGTGATCCCTCTCGTGGTTATCAGCTACGTCATCGGCTGGATAACCATTAACCAGTCCCAATCCCTCGGCGTAAAGGAAATCTCCACCTTCCGCGAGAGTATGCTCACGACCAAAGAGCAAGCACTGGAAGACTACGTTCACCTTGCTATCCAGAGCATCGATTACCTGTACGATGACACATCAAGAAACGAGTCAGAGCTTAAACATCAGGCCTTGGAAGTACTGCGTCAGCTTCGCTACGGCAACGATGGCTATTTCTTTGTTTATGACGAAGCGGGCTTTAACCTCGCTCACCCCATCATGCCAGAGCTGGAAGGCCAAAATCTTATCAATCTAAAAGACTCTAATGGCAATTTCCTGATCCAGAACCTGCTTGCTTCAGCGAAGGCGGGCGGCGGCTTTCATCAATATTTATGGCATAAACCCTCTACCAATGAAGTCGTCCCAAAGCTGAGCTATGCCATATGGCTACCCAAGTGGAAATGGATGGTAGGTACGGGGCTTTACATTGAAGATATTGGCGAGCAGATCGAAGGGGTCAAACAGGATGTTCAAACCAGCATTAATCATACCTACATCGCCATATTGGTTATTCTGGTTTCTAGTGTGCTCATCATGGTGGTGATTGCGCTGGCAGTTAATTTACACGAGCACCGAATCGCTGATGAAAGGCTACGTGAGTTGGCGTTTCGCAATGTGATGCTGCAAGAAGACGAGAAAAAGTACATTTCCCGTGAACTACATGACTGCGTTAACCAGTTACTGGTATCTGCAAAATGCCATATTGAGTTGCTGTCAAAAGAGCTACACCAGAACGGAAATACCACTGCCGGAGAACACCTTCAGAAAGGCGAAACCTCTCTGATAAAAGCGATTAAAGAAGTACGTAACATTTCGCGTAACCTTCGTCCTTCCGCGTTAGACGATATTGGCCTTAATGCTGCGCTTGAATTGCTAGCATCAGACTTTGCTACTTCACAGAACATTCAAATCGACACCCATTTGGATGATTTTGATGACAAACTGCTTCCGGAAGTCACCACCACCTTGTACAGGGTGGTGCAGGAGTCCTTGGTGAATATTGAAAAGCACAGCCAATGCAGAAACGTCGACATAATCTTGTCAAAGTTGGGGGAAAGATTGCAGTTAATCATTCGCGATGATGGCAAAGGCTTTAACGTTTCCGAAGCGCTCAAAGGTCGGGGGATCGGTCTAAGAAATATGCGGGAGCGCATCGAATTTATCGGTGGTGACTTTGAAATCAGTGCAGAAAAAGAGCGGGGAACGGAAGTGAGTATTCTGTTGGAACTCAGCACCATAATCATGGAGAGAAATCATGGATGACATTCGTGTATTGCTGGTCGATGATCACCGTGCCGTTCTGGAAGGGTTTGTTGCCCGCATCGAAAATGAACCTGGCGTTGCTGTCGCAGGTACAGCGGTAAACGGTGTAGAGGCGCTTGAGAAAGCCAAAGTTTTGAAACCTGACGTGGTATTGATGGACATCAGTATGCCAGTGCTCAACGGTATCGAAACCACCAAACTATTCAGTCAAAACCACCCCGAGACCAAAATACTCATTTTGACCATGCATGATAACCGTGAGTACATTCAGAAAGTGATGGAGTCCGGCGCTTCTGGCTACATCCTCAAAGATGTCTCGCTGGAAGAAATGATCAATGCGATTAAAACCGTTAATGACGGCGCCAGTTACTTTTGCCAAAGCTCTAGTAAGGCGCTTTTTGATATGGTCAAAGAGTCCCGAAAATCCGAGAACAAAAAGAACATACTCAGCCAACGCGAAACAACTGTGCTTGCTCTTGTTGCAAAGGGCTTGAGCAGCAAGAAAATCGCCCAGCAATTAGATATCAGTGTGCGCACCGTGGAAACCCATCGCCAGAACATCAAGCATAAGCTGAACGTCTCCTCTACCGCTGAAATGGTCGACTATGCACTAAGGAACAATCTTACTTAGTCACCCAGCTCTCTTTGTTGTCGGCTCTTATCAACGTTATGCGTCTTTCAATATTGAGTTTCCGACAAGTCTTACTTCTAACCTTTCATCGCCTGACGTTGTGTTCTGTACTGACCTTCTAGCTAATAGCCAAGGATAGGAACCACCGATGACAGCGCAGATAGAAAAAGAGCTCAGTAGCAATGGCGTATTACGATTAACCTTGAACAACCCCCAGCGGCGCAACGCTCTCTCTGAGGCCATGATTGGAGAGCTACACCAAGCCATCACTGACGCTTCTATTTCATCCGATGTAAAAGTGGTTGTTCTATCTGGTAATGGCCCCGCATTCAGTGCAGGACATGATCTCAAAGAAATCACTGCAGCCAGAAATAATGACGATAAAGGCCGTGCCTTTTTCACCTCTCTCATGAGCCAATGTGCCGCGATGATGACTGCCATTGTGAACTCCCCTAAACCTGTGATCGCAGAAATCGACGGCATTGCCACCGCAGCGGGTTGTCAGTTGGTGGCCAGTTGTGACCTCGCCTATGCCTCTGACACGTCTCGTTTTGCCACACCGGGCGTGAATATTGGTCTTTTCTGTTCTACCCCGATGGTTGCTCTTTCCAGAAACGTTTCGAGCAAGCATGCCATGGAAATGCTGCTCACCGGGGACATGCTTTCTGCCGCTGATGCAGAGCGAATGGGGCTGATTAATCGCGTCACTGAAAGCGCTTCTTTAAAAGCACTGACACAGGAAGTGGCGGATAAGATCGCAGCCAAGTCCTCTCTGACACTGGCTATCGGAAAAGAAGCGTTTTACCACCAACAGGAAATGAATCTAAAAGAAGCTTATGCCTACGCCAGCGAAGTCATGGTAAACAATATGCTGACGGAAGACGGTGAAGAAGGGATCAGCGCTTTCGTTGAAAAACGCCCTCCTGTCTGGCGAAATCAGTGAGGTTCAGCGATGTCGAATCTTTATAACATTGGACTGGACCGTAACCCTGCAAACTACCAACCACTGACGCCCCTTGGCTTTCTCGAGCGCACAGCATCAAACTATCCAGACTCGCTTGCCATTATTCATGGTGACATGAAAATCACTTATCAAACTTTCTATAACCGAAGCCGTCAGTTAGCGTCGCAGCTGGCCAATCTCGGCCTTGGTCGGGGTGACACAGTTTCTGCTATGTTAGCCAACACGCCCGCCATGCTGGAATGCCATTATGGCGTGCCTATGGCGGGCTCAGTTTTACATTCCATCAATACCCGCTTAGAAGCTGCCACCATCGCCTATCAACTTGATCATGCAGAGGCCAAAGTGCTGATCGTTGATCAGGGGTTTTTACCCGTTGCAGAGGATGCGCTCGAACTGGCAGAGCGTTCGCCAATCGTCATTGTTTACTGTGACCCCGTATGGATTGAGGAGACTAAAGAAACACCCAACTCAACCTATCAGGACTACGAAACCTTTATCAGTCAGGGCGACAAATCCTTTCGCTGGTTGATGCCAGAAGATGAATGGGATGCCATTTCCATCAACTACACGTCCGGTACAACGGGCAACCCGAAGGGTGTGGTGTGTCATCACCGCGGCGCTTACCTTCTGGCTCTAGGGAATGTGTTCACTGCGGAGATGCCCAAGTATTCGACGTATCTCTGGACACTTCCCATGTTTCACTGCAATGGCTGGTGCTTCCCTTGGACGATGTCTGCCATCTGCGGCACACACGTTTGTCTGAGACAGGTTCGCGCAGAGCCAATCTGGCATGCGCTAACCGAGCAGAAAGTCACTCACCTTTGTGGCGCGCCGATCGTCATGGATATTATTCTGTCTGACCAAACCCAGCCACTCTCTGACAAAGTGGCGTTTTTCACCGCTGCCGCGCCTCCCCCGGAGAGCACACTCGCGAAGATGCAGCAGGCAGGTTTTGAAGTCACTCACCTCTATGGTTTGGCAGAAGTGTATGGTCCTGCTGTCGTGAATGAATGGCATGATGAGTGGGATGACCTGCCGATTCAGGAGCAAGCCAAACTCAAAGCACGGCAAGGCGTCAGATACTTGCCTCTTGAAGCATTGGATGTGATCAACCCAGAGACCATGGATCCCGTCCCTGCAGACGGAAAGACCATTGGTGAAGTCATGTTCCGCGGCAATGTGGTGATGAAGGGATATTTCAAGAACCTGACCGCCACTGAGTCTGCATTTGCAGGGGGATGGTTCCACTCCGGTGATTTAGCGGTGAAATACCCAGATGGCTACATTCAGCTTAAAGACCGCTCCAAAGACATCATTATCTCGGGTGGAGAAAACATCTCATCCATTGAGATTGAAGATGTTCTCTACAAACATCCTGCCGTTGCAGTTGCTGCTGTGGTTGCCTGTCCTCATGAAAAATGGGGGGAAGTCCCCTTTGCCTTTGTTGAACTCGGAGAAGGTAAAGTCGTCTCAGAGCATGAATTAAAAGCATGGTGTAGCAACCACATGGCTGGGTTTAAAGTCCCCAAACACTTTGCCTTTGCCATGATTCCGCGAACGCCAACAGGGAAAATCCAGAAGTTCCAGTTGCGGGAGCAGGTTAAGCAATCCAAATAGGCTTCATCGCGTGTTTTCTTGTACTGAAAAAGCCGCCAATGCGGCTATTTACCTCTGTCTCACGCTAGTACAGAAAACGCCATTTTCAACACCGCATTCACTTTCTCGACATCTTCTCCACGCGCACGCTGCGCCAAAGCTGCAGTTAATTGTGCATCGATGTAATCTGCCACAAACTGGTTAGACATGGTTTCAGGTATCTCTCCGCCTTCCCTCGCTCTCTGCGCCCAACCCTCGATGAAAGCCATAAATTGGTAATGAATTTCCGCTAACGCATTCTGTGTTTTGTCCCCGAGTTTAGTTTGGGTATCCCGCATTTTGACCATCAGGCACCCATCAGGTAACTCTTTTCGCTCATTGCAGACGAATTCCACCA
The DNA here is from genome assembly GCF_947387585.1 of Grimontia sp. SpTr1. Classification (NCBI taxonomy): domain Bacteria; kingdom Pseudomonadati; phylum Pseudomonadota; class Gammaproteobacteria; order Vibrionales; family Vibrionaceae; genus Grimontia; species Grimontia sp. SpTr1. The sequence continues at coordinate 95,197 of NZ_CANDOD010000003.1, read as the reverse complement.
ATTCCGCCAGCACACCGCTTAGCGAAGTTTGGCTTTCTAACGTGGCAATCAAAGGGGAAAAGGTTTGCTCAATATAAGCTGCTAGCGCTGCCTCCATTAATCCGTCTTCATTACCAAACTCCCTGTACAGACCGGGTTTGGACACTTCTGCCAGCTTGCAGATTTCGTTGATGGAAACACCTCGGGTACCTTCTTGCCAGTAGGCCTTCATTGCCACATCCAGAATACGTTCCCGGTTGATGGTCTTGGGTCTTCCCCTGGCCGCTTTGGTTTTTTCTTGGGTCATATTTAAGTACCAGCTGGTATTTTATTATTGACAGTATGTTCTGATTGGCATTAATGTACCACCTAGTATTTTAATAAACAATTCGAAGAGGACATCTACCATGGCGCAAGATACTCGCGGAAAAGTGCTGCTGACCGGCATTTCAGGCTTTATTGGACTCCACTGTGCGAAAGAAGCACTTGTACAAGGCTTTGAAGTTGTTGGCTCTGTTCGAAGTGAAGCGAAAGAAAATGAAGTTCGCGCAACACTTGAAGCAGCGTCGGTAGATACTGCCAACCTGAGTTTTGCTCATTTGGACCTGACCTCTGACAAGGGCTGGGATGAAGCAGCAGCAGGATGCGATTACATCATGCACATTGCTTCTCCTTTCACGATTGCCAACCCTAAAACCGAAGATGAAATGATCATCCCTGCTGTTCAGGGTTCACTTCGCGCCTTGCGCGCAGGTAAAGCTGCTGGCGTTAAACGTGTTGTATTGACGAGCTCCATCCTTTCGATGATGGGTACGATGAAGACTGGTACATTCGGCCCTGACAACTGGACGGATACCAACTCAACCGAGATCAGCACTTACACCAAAAGTAAAACGCTGGCGGAGCGTGCAGCGTGGGAATTCATGGAAACTCTTTCAGATGAAAACGCCATGGAGTTGGTTGTGGTCAACCCAGGTGGCGTATTCGGTCCTCCGCTTGGTAGAAACATCACAGGACAAACGATGGCGCTGACCGACCAAATGCTACGTGGCAAACTGCCAATGCTGCCAAACATTGCTTTTCCAATGGTAGATGTTCGTGATCTGGCGGTATTACATGTGAAAGCGCTGACCGAAGCCAGCGCCAAAGGTAAGAGAGTCATTGCAGCAACGTCTGACCCAATCAGCTTTATTCAAATGGCACAGGTCATGAAAGACCAAGGCTACAAAGGACCAAGCACCAGAAAAGCGCCAGATTTTGTGTTGAAGTTCACCGCCTTGTTCGACCGCGAAGCGAAAGGTATGCTGGGAATGCTAAACATGAACCTGAGTGCGGACACTTCAGAAACCAAAGAAGTGTTTGGTTGGACACCACGCCCCGCCGTGGAGTCTATTCAAGACACCGCCAACGCTGTGCATGTACTGCAAAGCTAATCCTGCTTACCAAGCGCTAACAGCAAAGAAAAAGGCCGCGATTGCGGCCTTTTTCGTTTATTCCACTCACCCCATGGTCGGCATAGTGAAATGACTATCGTGGGTTTCCAATCGCACACTAGCAGGCCAACGGGTGGTGACGGTTTTCATTCGGGTGTAGAAACGTACGCCGTCGTTGCCATGTACATTCAATGGCCCAAAGATTGAACGCTTCCAACCGCCGAAGCTATGAAATGCCATCGGTACTGGGATTGGCACATTGACGCCTACCATTCCTGCTAACACGTCTTCGCTGAACTGGCGGGCAGTTTCACCATCGCGGGTGAAAATGGCAGAGCCATTGCCATACTCATGGCGGTTAATCAGTTCTAATGCGGTTTGGTAGTCAGGCACGCGGACTACAGACAACACAGGGCCAAAGATTTCATCCTGATAAATGGTCATGTCAGGCGTCACATCATCAAACAGGGTTGGGCCAACAAAGTAGCCATTGTCATGTCCTTCCACCTGACAACCACGCCCATCGACCACCAGTTTCGCGCCCTGCTCGACACCCGCGTCAATGTAGCCGACAATTTTGTCGCGATGTTGTGCCGAAATAACCGGTCCCATGTCGTTCTCAGGGCCGTCAACAATGCCCGGCCCTACACGCATTTTGTTAATGCTCTCTGACAGCGAAGCCACCAGCTTATCAGCCGTTTCATCGCCCACAGCGACAACAACAGACAGCGCCATACAACGCTCGCCTGCTGCACCAAAGCCCGCACCGACTATCGCGCCGCTTGCCATTTCAAGGTCAGCATCAGGCATCAAGATACAGTGATTTTTTGCACCACCGAGTGCCTGACAGCGTTTGCCATGCGCAGACGCCGTGGAGTAAATGTATTCCGCGATAGGTGTTGAACCAACAAAGCTCACCGCTTGAACGCGCGGATCCGTCAGTAGCACATCAACCGCTTCTTTGTCGCCGTTGACCACGTTGAACACGCCGTCTGGCAATCCGGCTTCTTTCAGTAACTCAGCCAGCATCAGACCCAAAGAAGGATCCTTCTCAGAAGGCTTCAGGACAAAGGTGTTACCGGTAGCAAGGGCAATCGGGAACATCCACATTGGCACCATCGCGGGGAAGTTAAACGGGGTGATCCCTGCACACACACCAAGAGGCTGCATAATGGAGTGACTATCAACTCCAGAGCCCACATTCGCAGAGCTCTCCCCTTTCTGTAGATGAGGAATACCACAAGCAAACTCGACGACTTCCAATCCGCGGGTTAACTCACCTACGGCATCAGAGTAGACTTTACCGTGTTCGTTGCTGATAAGGCGAGCCAACTTATCCTGATTCGCTTCAAGCAGCGCTTTGAATTTGAACATCACACGGGCACGGCGTAATGGTGGCGTTTTCTTCCATGCAGGAAAAGCCGCATGCGCGGCTGCCACGGCTGCTTCTGCCTCTTCCGCTTTGCTCAATACCACCTGACGGGTCTGCTCGCCAGTCGCCGGGTTGAATACTGCACCAAATCGCTCAGTACTGCTTTCTGCGATTTGTCCATTAATAAAGTTATGAACTGTTTCCATGTCTTGGGTCTCCATGTCTCAATCACATCAATCCGGCATTTCGCGCAAAAGTCGCCAAATTGTTATATCCGAGTGTTGCGTATGTCAGTGGGTGCGCAATCGAAGGATCTTGCTCTGCTTCTACCACTAACCAACCTGAGTAATCTGCCTGTTTCAGCACATACATCACCGCCGCATAGTCAATACAACCATCGCCCGGTACGGTGAACACGCCATTTAATACGGCATCTAAAAAGCTGAGCCTGCGGTTTTTGGCATCGTCCAGAACTGATTGGCGAATGTCTTTGCAATGCACGTGATTAATTCTGTCGGCGTGACGCTTGGCAACGGCAATCGGATCGCCACCAGCAAAATGCAGATGACCGGTATCCAGCAGCAAGCCCACTTCTGGGCCAGTTTCCGCCATCAAACGATCCACATCCGCTTCGCTTTCAATCACGGTGCCCATATGGTGGTGATAAGCGATCTGTACCCCGTGGGATTGGGTGTAGTTCGCCAGTTCCGTCAATTTTTGTCCGTATTCCCGCCAGCGATGTTCAGGAAACGCCGGACGCCTTTCGACAGGCATGTTTTGATTTCCGTGAACACAACCTGTAACTTCCGCAAACACCATGACCTTCGCACCGAGTGTTTTCAGCAGATTCAGGTGCGATTGCATCGCTTCTATTTCCTGCTCAACACTTCTGCTCAGCAGTTCACCGGAATACCAGCCAGATACCAGCTTCAGGTCGTGCTTTGCCAAAATCGGGCCCAACACATCAGGGTTACGCGGAAATTTGTTTCCCAACTCAAACCCTGTAAAACCGGCCAGTCTGCCTTCAGAAAGGCATACCTCTAACGGCGTTTCAGCGCCCAGAGAGGGCAAATCATCATTCGTCCACGTCAGTGGGTTAATCCCTAATTCAACAGCCATGATCGTCTCCTTACAATCCGCGTTGACGCCAGGTTTCAATCAACCCGAGATAATTCGCCTTCACGGCAGCAACCAACCCTTGGTTATCCAACTCACCGCGCATCCACTGACGGCTTGGCTCACCAAAGATGGTGCGGCCGACAGCAAAACCCCTAACGGTTTTCGAAACTGACGAAGCAGCAAAACCCGCTTTCAGCTCATCGGCTGGTGCATCCAATCCCAACAGCACCACGCCACGACAATGCGTATCGCGTTGTTCAATCAGTTCATCTACCGCCTGCCAGCCTTGCTTGGTCAGTGGAGGCAATTTCCACCAATCTGGTTTGATGCCCAAATTGTAAAAACGGGTCATCGCACGCAAGTAAAGAAAATCTGCTTCTTTCGCGGAGCTCACCTCGATATCTTTCGGCAAAATCACTTCCACCAACAACTCGTTCCCCGTCGCGCAACAGGCTTCATAGACTTCACGAAGCATGTTTTCCTGCTCCAATTGCAACCCCCGGGTATCGTCGGGGTGATAGAAAACAAGGCATTTAACGACCTGTTCTTTTGGCCAGCTCGCGAGTTGAGTACCAATGTTGCCGTGTTCAAGCCGCAATGGACGCGAGCCCGGCAGCTCGATAGGTCGACCTACCCACCAGCGCTCACTGACATGATTGCCAAACCCTGTTGCAGCGTTCAGCACTTCCATACCAAAGGTAGAGTCGCACAGAATCCCCGCTTTTCCTTTCAGGCCAGATTCCTGCGCCACTTCCTGAGCCGCTTGCCAGATGAGTTTTTTGAGATAAGGGATATGCGCGACGTCTATCCCTGCTTCCTGAGCCATTTCGACAAACTGGGAGCGATGGTCGAAAGCCAGCACACACAAGTCGCTCCAGGCCAGCTCGCGGGTGGTCACTCGGTGAAGGTGGTTCAGCATCCCATCCCTGTCTGGACGTGGGATTTCGTGCTCATGCTGAAGGTAGTAATCCAATTCTTCTTTGGTAGGCATGGCAGGAGAACAGCCGTGACGGGAAACCACCAGCGCGCCACAGGCGTTCGCATAGCGGCAACATTGCTCCCATGATTCATCATTCAGGTAGCCGCGAAGCAATCCCGACATAAAGGCATCACCCGCGCCGAGTACATTCAGCACTTCCACGCGCACGCCTTTCACCGTGATGCCGTCATCCAGAACGCTGCCAATTTCATCAGTGAATACGCTGCACCCCAGTGGCCCGCGTTTACACACCAAGGTCGCATCCGTAAAGGTACGGACAGATTTCAGCGCCTCCACGGAATCTTCCGAGCCACCAGCAATGTGGAACTCTTCTTCTGTGCCGACAATCAGGTCAAACAGGCCCAGCACTTCCTGAAGCTGGCGGGTGACTTCATCTGATTCGATGTAGCGGGTTTCACCGTCTCCCAGCGAGGTCAGGCCCCAAAGTACCGGGCGGTAATCCACATCCAAGGCTGTGCGAACGCCATGTTTGCGTGCGTAATTCAGTGCAGTGATGACCGCTTCACGGGAGCTTGGATTAGAAAGATGGGTGCCCGTAATAGCCAAGCATTTGGCCGAAGCAATGTATTCTTCATTAATGTCTTCTGGGGTGATGGCTTTGTCGGCACAATTGTCGCGGTAGAAAATCAGCGGGAAGGTATCTTCATCTTTGATACCAAGCAGCACCAGTGCCGTCAGCCTTTCTTTATCGATGATGATATTGCTGGTATCGACGCCGACACGTTCCAACTCTTCCATCACAAATCGGCCCATGTGCTCGTCACCAACACGTGCCAACATGCCGGATTTCAGCCCCTGCCTTGCGGTACCGTGAGCAACGTTGCCCGACGAGCCACCCAAATATTTGGCAAAGGTTCGCATGTCTTCTAGGCGCGAACCGACCTGCTCCCCATACAAATCAACGGCGACTCGCCCAAGGCAAATCACGTCCAATGTTTTTTCTACCGTCGTCATTCCCGACTCCTGTCAGATTTCCCATCCTGTTCAGTGTGGCTGAACCTGAAAAATACACTTCATCTAACCGCATTATGAAATGTACGTTTCATTTTATACTAAGATCGAAACGGTAAGATCGCAACCAATGAAACAAACATTTCATGTACTATCTCACTGGTTGGATCATCCTTAAGATCACCACTAGACGACTGGTCTAATTTCAGATAATCTGCTTCACCATGAACACAGAAACCCAATCTACCCGCCAGCACATTCTCGACGTCGGCTACCAACTTATTGTTGAAAAAGGCTTTTCGAACGTCGGTCTGGCGCAACTGCTTAATCATGCCGGGGTGCCGAAAGGCTCCTTCTATCACTATTTCAAATCCAAAGAACAATTCGGCGAAGCCTTGATCGAAGAGTACTTCTCTCAATATCAGGCCAAACTGGATGCGCATTTCAGTAACCCTGCTCTCAATGGTTTTGAGAAGCTCATGGGTTACTGGATGAAATGGATTGAAGTGAATGACGGCATGTGTGGCAGTCAGCGTTGTCTTGTGGTGAAGCTGAGTGCAGAAGTGTCTGATCTGTCTGAGTCTATGCGTATTTCGTTGCTGAATGGCGCAAACCGTATAGTCGCTATGCTTGCTGATTGCGTTCAGATTGGCATTGAAGACGGTTCAATTCAGGTCAGTAACGCTGAACAAGCTGCCAGTCAGCTTTATCAACTTTGGATTGGTGCAAGCTTGATGAGCAAGCTCAACCAGAATGTAGATCCGATGAAACAGGCGCTGGAAAGTACAGAACGCCTGCTCAAAGGACAACACGCTTTTTAATCAAAAGGTGCAGCCGCGCCGATAAAGCCGCCAGATACACTTGGCGGATTTTTTTACCTAGTTACTAGACGACTGGTCTAGTAGTGATATCACAACGTAAAGGGAATCAGCACATGTCAGTTTCGTTGGAAAACAACCGCATTGTTCTAGCTTCACGCCCAGTTGGCGCGCCTGTTACCGATAACTTCCGTTTGGAATCTCAGGCGGTTCCGGCACTGAAAGAAGGCGAGCTACTGCTTCGCACCATTTACCTTTCACTCGACCCTTACATGCGTGGCCGCATGAGCGATGCCAAATCTTACGCTGATCCCGTTGAGCTTGATGATGTAATGGTCGGTGCCACAGTTTGTCAGGTAGAAGACTCACTGAATCCAAACTTTGAAAAAGGTGAATGGGTGCTGGCATACACAGGTTGGCAGTCTTACGCCGTATCTGACGGCGAAGGTCTGCTGAAACTGGGTAAATCCCCTGCTCAACCTTCTTTCGCGCTGGGTATCATGGGTATGCCGGGCTTTACCGCTTACATGGGTCTTTTGGATATCGGTCAGCCGAAAGAAGGAGACACCCTGGTTGTCGCGGCCGCGACTGGCCCTGTTGGCGCAACAGTGGGTCAAATCGGCAAACTAAAAGGCTGCAAAGTCGTCGGCATCGCAGGCGGCGAAGAGAAGTGTCGCCACGCGGTTGAAGTACTGGGCTTCGATGTTTGTATCGATCACAAAGCGGAAGACTTCGCAGAACAACTAGCGGCTGCTTGTGACAAAGGCATCGACGTTTACTACGAAAATGTTGGCGGTAAAGTATTCGACTCGGTACTTCCACTGCTTAATACCGGTGCACGCATTCCGCTATGTGGCTTGGTTTCTCAATACAATGCGACAGCACTGCCAGAAGGCCCAGACCGTATGTCTCTGCTGATGGCAACCTTGCTGATTAAACGCATCAAGATGCAAGGGTTCATCATCTTTGATGATTACGGTCACCGCTACGACGAGTTTGCAGCCGACATGGGCAAATGGCTGATGGAAGGCAAAATGCAGTACAAAGAACAAATCGTTGAAGGTTTGGATGCTGCACCAGAAGCCTTTATGGGTCTGCTGGAAGGCAAAAACTTCGGCAAGTTGGTGGTGAAAATCGCCGAGCCAATCGCTCTCTAATTCCCGCTCCACAATTGAGAAGGAATTGAAAAAGCCCGCCCGGTTTGCGCCCGGCGGGCTTTTTGTCACTTCACCTTCGAAAGCAACGTGTTAGGTTACACTGTAGTTAAGAAAGAATTTCACGCAGGGGATGCAATGAAAAACTGGATCGTTTTAATTTTCACTCATGGCTTTGCCATCGCTATCGGTTTTGCTGCTGGCATTTACGCACTACCCATTCTTATCGCGCCGGAAGGCCCTTCTGTTGAAGTGATCGAATCAACCGCGTCTAAAGCCAATTACTCTGGTGAATTTCGTAAAGACCTGAAAGACAGCGACACCTTCCATTGGGGTGAAGGCAAAGTGTCTATCGGCCCAGAAACGATTTCACTGATGGGAGAGCTCGCGCCAGGCCCAGACTATAAACTCTATCTTTCACCTGAGTTTGTTGAAACAGAAGCCGACTTCAACCGCTTGAAGCCACAAATGCAACGCGTGGGCGATGTAAAAACCTTCCAGAATTTCTTGGTAGAAGTCCCTAGTGATGTCGACCCATCGCAATTCAATACCGTGATTGTTTGGTGTGAATCTTTTGGCGAGTTTATTACCGCAGCGCGTTATAAGTAACATTATTCAATGGGCAGGTTCTCTTGCAAGATGACCTCAGTACGTATTATTTTGCTTCCAGTTGCTGGCGCTGAACCTGCCAATAATTCAAAAGCTCCTCTCGCAACGTCATTCATATTTTGGTGAATAATAGCATCCACTGCGTGACTAATTAGGTAGTCCCGAGAGCTAGAAGTTAGGTTGTGTGCAATCACCACAATATCTCGTTCTAGACCCAACTCTACCAAGGCACTGACAACCCCCCTATTACCTGAGCCTACGTTGTAAATTCCTTTTAAATTAGGTTGGCAACGTATAAGATCGACCACGTTGTAATGATTATCCTCTGGCCCATCCTTACCAGCTAACACATCCAACACTCGAATGCTTGGGCATCTTTCTCTAAGAGCAGCTCTAAAACCCATTTCGCGGTCTTCATGGCTTTGATACATTGAACTTCCGCATAAAATCGCCACTTCACCTTCATCAGCTCTAAGAAAACGCCCCATCAACGCTCCTGCCGTTTTACCAGCAGCGCGGTTATCCATACCCACATGGCTAAGCTGTGGAGAGACCGAAAGATTAGAAAGTAACGAAACGACAGGCATCCCTGTTGCTCTGATGGCACTCAAGCGCTGAGTTGTGCGTGGGTGGTCAATACCGAGGACAACAAGCGCACCAGCCCCCTCATTCAGAGCCTGCTCGATCGCATGGCTAAACGCTACTGGGTCAATACGTCGATAGAAATGAAAACTCACTGGTCTCTCGTAATGCCCACCAAAAGCCTGCAATGCCAATTTCAGGTTTTCATCAATCGAAGGTCCAGCGCCTGAAGGTAGGATGCAATGTATAACTCCTTTGAACTTAATCCTTCTCTCCTCTAGCGTTTGCCCCAACTTGGTATCTTTTAACTTTTGATAAGCTTCCCAAACCCTCTCAGCTGTAAGTGCCCTGACATTAGGTCGACGATTTAGGACACGATCAACAGTTGCCGTGCTGACTCCCGCTAGGTCAGCAATATCAGACAAGCGGAATTTTTGTTTTGGTTTCATCGTTAATTCCTAGTTGAGCTTTTATTATGATTTTATTTGAGGTTTTTAATTTATAAACATCAAAAACCATCATTTTTCTACCTTATCAAAAATAAGAAAAAACAAATTTATAATTGATAATGTATTTTCAACAGAGAGAACACGCTGTTTCTGATTGATGTGATTTGATGAAATCCACCATGCTCCAAAGTCATTCTAATTGCTAAACACCTCCACAAAAAACCCAATAATACTAATAAAAACATAAGTATAGTTAGTTTATTACTTTCAAGAAAGAAGCGAGACTCATACTATTTTCAAGGGGGGCTTTTGTTTGAGCACAAGAGAAACTAGTTCTAACCTCCTATTATCGATAAAAAGTAATTGATGTTTTTTGATTTTATTGACCCTTATTGAATTACACGGAGGTTTTCAGTGAAAAATGTAGGTTTTATAGGGTTAGGTGACATGGGATCACAGATGGCAATGAACCTCAAGAAGAGTGGGTTTCAGCCAATTGGCTTTGACCTTAGTGAATCAAGGATGGAGTCGCTACGAGAGATAGGAGGAGTAACCGCAGCAACCTGTTCTGACGTCGGCACATATTGCGATGTTGCTTTTGTTATGGTGATGAACGGGACACAAGTCAAAAACGTCGTACAGCAGTTAGGGGAATCAATGCAGCCTGGTAGCACGATTATTGTCACTGCAACAATTCACGCCTCTGAAATTCGTGAAGCTTACGCCATTGCTCAGGAAAAGGGACTGGAGATGATTGATAGCCCTGTCAGTGGGGGCTTGGGCGGTGCACAGAATGCAACATTGACACTCATGCCTGCAGCCAAATCCAGCGTCCTCGAAGCCAATCGTCCCCTTTTAGAGGCCATTTCCAGCAACATTCTCTATGTCGGTGAACAAGTAGGGGCAGGACAAACCGTGAAAGCCTCGTTGCAGGCCTACATTGGTGCTTCTTTCACCGCTATTTTCGAATCATTGGTACTCGGAGCCAAAGCTGGTGTCGATGGCAAAGTCCTCTTTGAAGTTTTTGGCAAAAGCGCCGCCGCTAGCCCTCTTTTTAACAATTGCGCCAAGCTGATTCTGGACCGGAAATTCGAAAAAACAGGAAGTCATATCGCCACCATGTATAAAGATCTCAGCATCACAATGGCCATGGCAAAAGAAAACGGCGTGCCTATGTTTACGACCGCCTCAGCTTTCGAGTTATTCCAGGCAGGTAAAACCATGTATCCCGAGGGAGATAACTGGTCGATTGTAAAAATGCTCGAAAAAATGGCTGATACCAAGGTGGAATGGTAAGAAGAATCTATGGCGGCAGTGATAAATGAATCTTTCTGATGCAATAGGTACTTTCAATACCCCTGCGAAACCTTACCTTAACGTCACTGCCGCTATAGAAAGAATGAGCGTTACCCACTTACAAGTTAAGACATTGAAATAAAATGAAAGCAACACATAAGTCTAATACTCACTGGCCTAAGTTAAGTCGTGCCTATCGATTGAATAGTCACTAACGATTTCAGCTAGCAGATGAAAAACCTTAACCTAATGCCAATAGCTACAGAGTAAGAGATAAGAAACATGTCAGGTAAGAAAGCACTGGTCGTTGAAGGTGGAGCCATGCGCGGTATTTTCGCGAGCGGTGTGTTAGATGCGTTTTTGGACGTTAATTTTAATCCTTTTGATTTCGCCATTGGCGTATCTGCTGGTGCCTCTAACCTGTTGGGTTATCTTGCTCAGCAGTCTAACCGCAGCTATCAGGTGATCACTGGTTTGGCGACCGATGATGCTTTCTTTAACCCTGCACGTTTTGTTCGTGGCGGTAATCTGGTTGACGTTCAGTGGCTGGAACAGGAATCTCTGAGCCGCTTCCCTCTCGACATAAATACCCTTTTCAACAATATCCCTTTGCTGGCAGCAGTGACCAATGTGGATACTGGTGATGCAGACTATTACTGGGTTAAGCCAGACAATATGTCCAAAGTGATTGAAGCGACCACTGCCCTGCCAATCGCTTATCGCCCGACGCCGTGTTTCTCTGGCGGTTGCTACACGGATGGCGGCGTGGCAGATTCCATTCCGGTTGCAGAAGCCTATCGACGCGGTGCGCGAGAAATCACAGTTATCCTGTCACAGCCTGGCGACTATGAAATGTCTCCAATGAAAATGCCAAAGCTGATGGATCAACTGCTGAAGAAATACCCTCACGTTGCAGATGCGATGCGTAAACGTGCGGAGCGTTATAACGCCTCGCTGGCGTTTATTAAGAATCCGCCAAAGGATTGCGTGGTGAATGTGATTGCGCCACCAGACACCTTCCCTGTTGGTCGCTTTACCATGAAAAAATCCAAATTAGATGAAGGCTATGGCATGGGTATTCAAGCGGGTCAGGCATACATGTTCAATATGTACAAAGACGTGTTAAAGCAGCAAGTGCTGGAAGAAGGGTCGACCAGAAAGGTTCGGGATTTGGTGGTTTGAGCAACATTCATTAGCAACTAACCTGTATCGGTTTAGACAAAAGCGAATTCGCAATTATCACCTTAGGCGTTCGTTTCGAGAAGGCTTTCTGGCGCATGGATAAAAAGTTACTTTGGCATACGCGTCGGCAATTTGAATTCTATATCTCTCCAGAGACCTGCTTCCTCACCATCTTCTGTTCGATTAAGAGGTGGATTGGATAAACAGTGCGTTTCGATGACCTTTAAAATCGAATCCACATAATTAGTATCAAGATCGCTTTTCTTGAGGCTTTCATAGATATCTATCCATGTATTGAAGTGTATATAGACCAGAGGTTGCCAGAGCGCGCAAAGCAGCAAGTATTCTCTGTGTGTTAGTCGATTTGCCAGATACGCCATGCGCGCATGCGCTAGGTCAATCATAGAGTCTGTGAGTGTATGATCAGCCAGTTGCTCACGCTCCAGAGCATAATCGAAATTTGTCGATGCAAGAGAATTAAGAGTACGGCGAAATTCTGGTGAAAATTGCAAATCGATAGCAATTCTATCTGCATCATCGAGTCTAGCCAGCGCCAATTTCTGATGCGCCCAATAGCAATTTATAACCACCTCAAGAAACGAATTCAGAAATGAAGAGGTATCTGGGAAATCAAGCTCTTGGACAAGAAACCCTGATAATAAACCTCTAAACTTCACCGCTTCTTCTGGAGGGTTTTCAAAGCTGAATTGAGACCGGAACCCTTGAGTCCGAGTGATGTACTCAAAACCGAGTTCACCGTACAGACCCAGAAGTAATGGGCCGGAGTATAGGTTAGCCCAGCAAAGTGGCCAAATTTCTCTAGGTGATTCAATATTGTCGTCATAGCAAATTGCCCCAGAGAGCATTGTCCACGCTGGTGCGGAAGTGCCAAAGCAAGAGTTGTAGGTGAGGCGCCCCTTCCAATTGGTAACCCAGTCCGTAATTCTGGTGGAAAGTTCTGGGTTTTGTTCTTCATTTGCCAACGCATATCTGTGTAAATTGAATATCGCCGCGAGGTCTAGCAACTCATCATTAACTCGCGACTGTCCGAATACTGTCAAAAGGTACTGTACGATATCGAGATTACCTGTGCTAGCCGCATGCACAACCGAATCTATGGGGATCTCTTTCCCGACTGAGCATAAATGATTAACTAAAGTTTCGATGTAGTATTTATTGCAACCACATGAAATCATTGAACTTAGCACATCGAAAAGATCATGTGAGCCTATGAGCAGTGCTTTAAAGGCGTTAGGCTTGTCGTTCAACGCGCAATAAAGAAGAGGGGTTGTGTTATGCGCCCAGCTTGAGACGAACCGGTACTTATGACAGTCAACGCTTTGGGCAGTGAGTGCTTCGATGATTTCGACATTGTCCGTAACCAACGCTTCAAGCAGCGCGAAGTATCCGCTCGTAGGGCGATCTCGAATACGCTTGTTTTTCAAATCGGCCTGCCAGTTCGGCTTTGCGGAAGTTATAACCTCCTTGAGACCTGCCATAAACCTTTCTAGCTGCGGGTTACCTGGTCCTCCCACTGACTTATAAGACATGACAGAGTCGTAATCCGACTGATACAACTTTATCTTTCTCTCTGCCACCTGAATAAGGTGTTCGATTTGCTGAATGCTCAAGTCAGAACTATCAGCCCAATCTTTGTTGAGGTGGTCAAATAGGAGGTTGAGCAGAGTAATATCTGTCACTGGCATGCTCAAAAATTCAAGTAACGTTTTGTAGTCAAAACTTGGAGAAGTTTTTATTATATCTTCGATGATGATTGCGTCAGATTTCTTCGCAAGGGCAATACGTGCCAATCTTGGAGAACTGAATGATCTCTGCCTTAGCACTTGGAACACCGTGCCTTTATCGTTCAAAAGCGCAAATTCAACTGGCAGGATATTTCTCTGTAATGGGCGAGATAAATCACACCCGGCTGCTTCAAGCTGATTCAAAAGGTGAATATCTTCTGCAAGTATTGCTGCCTCAATAGAAAGAATTGGCAACCGCCAATCTTTTATTATCGTGCCTTGCTCGAGAGCTCCTCTCCAATCAAGCATATTGGCGATTTGTAGCATTTTAAACTTCGCGATAATCTCAGGGTTTTCAGTTTTTAATACTGCGTCGTCAAGACCATCAGGTGGATCACTGTCTGTCCATCCATTTTTGCGTCGGTATTCAATCAAGGTGCTAGGTATTTCGTACACCAATCTATTTGACTCGTCCGGAGAATAGCTAGGGTATAAAAAGAGATGATCGAAGACTGAGCTCAACCCATCTTTAAAATCGAAGAAGTCGGCGTTAGGAACCCGATATTCCCATCCAGCGATTCCGCAATGAAAAGCTGAAGCCGTTTCATTGTTTTTAAAGTCAACAAAAAGTCTTTCAATATAGTCTTGTCCTGCCATTACGGGCAGTGAGGGAATAGAGTCTCCATCACTGTTTTGCCACTCATTTTCAATCCAACCGTAAAGATCTTTATATCCATTGTCTTTGGGCGCGCAGATATTATTGAGCCCTAAAGTCTCTACAAAACCGGAAAAATCAGCGAGGAGATTATATTCATGTTCTCCACCAAAGCATTGTTGCCAGAGTTTTAAAACACTTCGAGGAATTGGCTGGCCGCATGCAGACTCAACAGCGTCTATTTCTGCTACGGTGATAGGTTCACGCGCTCTGAATATAGCTTTATTTCGATAGAAAACCACGCCTTGAGCGGCCAATTCAGCGCGTTCGCTGTCTGTAAATTCGCCCATACTAGCCATCTTTTTTTCAGGAGCTATTTCAATTTCTTTGACGTAAGAACCGGCTCTAGTTTTAGCCAGAGCCTGCAACAATCTCCCAAAGAGGCCTTTCACAACTTCATCTCCTTGCTACTTGCCCTTTCTTCCCTGTACATGGTTGGATTTCAGCCTCACAAAAAATTTGAAAGATATGCCATCGCGATAGTACACAGTAACGTGAGAAGTACAGGTTTCAAAAGTAAGAAGGAAACTCAGTCTGTTTTGTACCTCCTATTCAATCGTCAAACCGAAACCAACCAACAAAAGGAATGAATGCTGGCAAACAGAGAATCGTTGTTATGTAGCGAACGACGTAGAATGAAAACTGGGAATAAACACAACTAAGTACCCCTACCAGCTTTATGCCCCCAAAATTCACTTGCCCACCCGTCTCTATTTCTGTAGTTTAAAAATTCATCACCAAAAAAAGAGTCACTTATGGTTTACCAATCTCTACCACTCTGGCTACTTCTTCTTATGCCCTTCAGTCGGTAGAGTGACTCGTTTCCGGCTGTGAGTAGAACAGCCGGATGTCGCCCTCTCACAGCCTTGATTAAAACAACAAACCCATATCAAGGAAGTGAACAATGAATGACGCGTCTTTAAGTACGCAAGACTCCTCCGATTACCGAACCGGTATCATTTACGCCTTAATTGGCACGGTGCTTTTCTCCATCAAGCCTGTGCTTATCAAGCTCGCGTACACAATGGGTGGTGATGCCACTGCTATCATGAGTCTTCGCGCGGCGTCTTCCCTTCCAATTTACTTCCTCATCCTGCTCTGGCTATGCCGTAATGCCAGTGAACGCAGCAAAGTACGACAGTTTGGTTGGCAAGCAGCGCTGGTTGGTGTGCTTGGCTACTACTTCGCAGCATTGCTGGACATCATGGCGCTGGAGTTTATTTCAGCTCAGCTGGAACGCTTGTTGATCTTCCTGTTTCCATCATTTGTGGTGATCATCAGCTGGGTCTTTATGAAAGAAGCACCGCGAAAAGGTACGTTTCTCTCCATTGCCATTGGTTATGTCGGCGTTGCCATGATTGTGCTGCATGATTTCAGCTCATTTGGTTCACAGGTTTGGCTTGGCAGTGTGATGGCCATTGCAGCAGCCTTGGCCTTTGCTGTTTATCTGGTGTTGAGCAAGAAAGTGATTGGCCAGATGGGTTCCCAACTTTTCACCAGTATTGGTATGGGGAGTGCGGGTCTGGTGATCATGGCTCAGTATCAGGTAAAAGGGGCGCAATTCAGTGATATGTCGAATGAGCTTATTGCGCTGGGCGTCGTGCTGGGTTTTTTCTGTACGGTGTTGCCTTCGTACTTTGTCGCTGCGGCCATGGCAAGGTTAACCCCTTCTGTGCTGAGCCTGACCAGCAATATTGGCCCCGCTGTGACCGCACTTTTTGCAATTACCCTGCTTGATGAAGCATTCACCATCTGGCACGGCCTAGGGATGATTCTGGTGGTTTATGCGGTGGTGAGGATCAACAAGAAGTCATAATTACGATATTTATCAAAAGGTAACGTATCGCAAAAGAGCAAAAAATGATCGCCAAGTTTGAGAATACATCGGCTAAACTCAACCCCCTATCAAGTAGCTATACCAATCACAGTAGGTAGCTGATCAGAAATAGCGCAGGAAAAATGCTCGAGAACAAGGAGGAAAATTTCGATAAGTAGTTATTCTACAATCAAATTTTTCAACGCAGTTATCGAGCATTTTAACAAGCTAGGATGAGCAGATATTTACTAGGATTGGTATTGACATCAATACTGAGAAAGGGAGCCGATAATGGGTGAAGCGCCGGCAGCCTCAAATTACCTGTACTATTTCATTCTGATGATCATTGCTTACCCTATGGGCGTCGTACTTTGCGGGTGTTTATTTTACGAAAAGCGCCACCAAGATATCGCGGCGACCTACTATGGCCTCATAGGTTTGGTTTTAGCGGGGTATTTCCTCTATAAACATATGCAAACCGACGTGATTTACGGTAAAGAAGCGATTGAGATATCTCATGCCAAGCAAGCCCAAGAGGCTGCTTGGCAACAAAGTAAAGAAGAGCGCCGGCTGAAACGGAATCAGGAAGAGACATCAACCCCATAGCGGAAACAGCTGGTCAGGTGATCGTTCACCATGCCCGTTGCTTGCATATACGCATAACAAATCGTGGTACCCACAAACTTAAAGCCTTTCTTTTTCAGCGCTTTACTCATAGCATCAGACTCAGGTGTGGAGCTCGGCACATCTGCTAAGGTTTCCCAGTGATTGATGATGGATTTCCCACCCACAAACTGCCAGATGTACTCATTGAAACTGCCAAACTCTTTCTGGATTTCCAACACCAACTTGGCGTTAATCACTGTGCCATTCACTTTGAGTTTGTTACGGACGATGGCTGGGTTTTCCAACAGCTCGGCGATTTTCTTTTCGTCGTAAGCTGCTACGGTTTCAATGTGGAATTTATCAAAGGCTTCTCTGTAACCTTCACGCTTTTTGAGAATGGTGGTCCAACTTAATCCTGCTTGCGCGCCTTCCAGAATCAGCATTTCAAACAATTGCTGATCATCATGAACAGGCACACCCCACTCTTCGTCATGATATTTCTGGTCCAGTTCGCTAACATTCGCCCAGCTGCAACGTTCCATGTTTTCCCCGTATTTTGTGTGAACACCAATACTGTATATTTATACATATTAATTGCGATTCGCGCAAAAAAAAGAGGACGCAATCATGAGACTACATCCCCTTATATTGTCGGAGGAAACTAATTCACTTTCACCGTTTGGTGCATTTCCAGCGATTCCAGCGCACATTCCGCGAGGTAAAGGGCCAATTCGCCGTCCACGCCAGTACATTGCGGCTCTGCTTTGCCTTCCAGTACATCAACAAAGTGTTGCCACTCAGCAATGTAAGCCTCTTTGTACCTTTCCAGGAAGAAGTACTGAGGCTTAGCCGCAGCACAGCTTTCATCGCCCCAATGTTCAACCTGATGTTCGCGGACATTGCCAGCTTTCAGCATGCCTTTGCTGCCATGCAGTTCGATACGTTGATCGTAGCCATAACCAGAGCGGCGGCTGTTAATGATGGTTGCCATCGCACCGGATTCGAAATGCATGACCACAACGGCACTATCGATATCGCCAGCTTCACCAATCGCTGGGTCAACCAAGCATGAGCCGTGCGCTGATACTGAAACCGGATCTTCACCCATGATGAAACGTGCCATGTCTAAATCATGAATCGACATGTCTCGGAAAATGCCGCCGGATACTTTCACGTATTCAGCAGGTGGTGGCGATGGGTCGCGGGACGTGATCACCAAGGTTTCGGCTTTACCAATTGCGCCAGACTCAAACAAATCTTTCAGGGTACGGAATTGAGGGTCGTAGCGACGGTTAAAACCAACGAGTAGCTTGGCATTATTTTCATTCACGACATTCAGGCACCCCCTGACTCGCTCCAAGCTCAGGTCTATTGGTTTTTCACAAAAGATCGCTTTGCCCGCTCGCGCAGCTTGCTCAATCAAATCCGCATGGGTATCTGTCGCGGAACAAATCACCACGGCATGAATATCCGGATCTGCCATGGCTTCTTCGGTCGTCATCACCTCGGCATTATATTCATCTGCGAGTTTGGCAGCGCCTTCATGATAAGGGTCTATCACCGCTTTGATTTGAGTCAGCGGGTGAGCGTCTATATTCACTGCGTGGACTTTCCCTATCCGCCCACAGCCGAATAACGCGATATTAAACATGGCCTCTCCTTTTGCTACTGCTATTTTTGATTGTTGTGTTTGTTGGCATATTCAGGACTGTTCACCCACGCATGGTCTTCTTCCCAGGTGAACAACCATTTTCTGACTGGCCCCGCCATGACATTCAGGTAATAGCTGTCGTAACCCGCTATCGTCGCCACAGGGTGATAGCCGCGGGGAACCATGACCACATCGCCGTCGTAAACAGCCATGCATTCATCCAGGTCACGTTCATCGGTATAAACCCGCTGAATGCAGAAACCCTGAGACGGGTTCAGTCTGTGGTAATAGGTTTCCTCAAGGTGTGTTTCTTCCGGCGGTGCGTCCCTGTCATGTTTGTGGCTGGGGTATGAGCTGGTACAGCCTTCGTCAGTATAGACTTCCACCACCAGCAGGCTGTCTGCGTTCTCGTTGTCTGGGAGAATGTTGTGTACATAGCGTTTGTTATTGCCGTTTCCTCTCGCTTCTGCGCCAACTTCTTCAGGACTGATAAGGCGAGAAGGAAAGGTGCCTTTGCCCGGAGCGCGACATACTGCAAGCTCAACATCCGTGGTGGCAGTCAGTTCAGCAGCGTCACCCGCAGTGATATATAGCGAGTACGGTTTTTTCTTTTCAAACGGCCCTGAACGGTCGCCAATTTCACCCAGTGATTCACCTGCCAACGTGGCATTTGCCTTACCGCCCACCAGCACAAGACAGATTTCCTCGTCACTGCTGGCATTGAAGGTAATCGTTTGATTTGGCGAAATTTGGTAAGCCTGAAAGCCCACATATTTCCAGCCGGCAGAGGCGGGAGTAATGTTCTGATAGCGCCCTTTTTCATCAGGAAGACTGCGTTTAGATAGCAAGTCAGACATAACGGCTCCTTGTCGTGACTGATCATGTAATAGTTGAAGATCCACTTGCCAATAATAGAACATATTTTTCAATTCTCAACAAAGTGAAATTTACATTTCATAATTCGCGCTATAGTGAAACAAAGAACGTAATGACACAACTCAGCCAAAGAGGTAACGCTATGGATTTGCACTCCCCTCCTCGCCTATCGTTTTATGGTAAAGCAAGCTGTGACATTGAGGTTTTTCGCAAGATCTGCACGTCACAATCCACCAACAAAACCGACTATCCCTTGGCTGATGACGTCATTGATAACGTGGTAATTTTTGATGGCGATGCCATGCGATCAGCGGGATCAAATGTCGGAGCCTTTCAGGACGAAATAGCTCATGCGCTGCAATACGGACCGGGTGTGATTGCCATTAAACATTTCTATGACAGCACCACCGTCATTGATGAAATGAGCGAGGTATTTGAAAAGATCCTTGAAGCGGAGAAGGGATTTGGTGCAGGAGACCACTTTGGTAAAACAGGTCCACAAGCCAATGGTCGGATTTGGAATGTGTTTCAGAAAAGTGCGGAAGCTGACCCGGAAACCTTTGTTGATTACTACAAAAATCCGCTACTGACTTCCGTCAGTGAAGCTTGGTTGGGGCCACATTATCAGGTCACGGCACAGGTCAATATTGTGCGTCCCGGTGGTGAGGCACAGGTTTCGCACCGTGATTATCATCTTGGTTTTCAGGTGCCGGAAGAAACGGTTCGTTACCCACTGCATGCACAGCAGATGTCAGCGATGCTGACGTTGCAAGGTGCGGTCGCGCATACCGACATGCCTTTGGAAAGTGGCCCAACCAAGCTGCTGCCTTTTTCCCAGCAATACCCGCTTGGCTATATCGCATACCACCAGAAAGCCTTTCAGGACTTTTTTGAATCCCACTACATTCAGGTTTCTTTGGAAAAAGGCGACGCTGTGTTCTTTAATCCTGCTTTATTTCATGCAGCAGGTGCAAACGTCACCGAAGATTTCCATCGCAGTGCCAATCTACTACAAATCTCTTCAGCTTTCGCCAAGCCTATGGAAACGGTCGATTCTGCAGCAATTTGTCGCAAAGTTTATCCGACCCTTCGCGCCATCTGGCAAAACGGTTCACTGTCATCGGCTGAAAAAGCCGCCATCGCCACAGCCGCTGCAGATGGCTATGCCTTCCCAACCAATCTGGATACCGATCCACCGATTGGCGGACTGGCGCCGGAAACAATGGAAGCCCTGCTTTGCCGGGCACTGGATGAAAACATGGATGCGGACACCTTTGACATTTCCCTTGCTCAATTGAAGGAAAAGCAAAAAGCATAAAAAAAGCCCGGCGGTTGCCGGGCTCAGTGTTTTCATAATTGCGCGCGATTTAGATAATGCTGACACCGTCTTGATAGACGCTTTCTGCATCTGTCCAAATAGTGATGGTGTTATGTACAGCGTGGTCGAAAACATACGCCTGCAATTCGCCGACTTGTGCGCTGCTCAGACCAAGGATGGAAATCATCTCAGATGAAAGCGTGGCTGATGGAGTGGCAGCAGCGTTGTAAGTCCAGCCACCTGCTTCCAGATTGAATGAATCATTACCATCTCCAAGGTAAGCAACAAAACCATTCCATTCACCTGGATCTGTGAAGGTGGTCGGCTGAGGCAGATCGGATTGTTCATGAATGGCAAACGCACTGATAGAGACTGACTGATCGCCCGCATCACCGATCGCGGCTTCTACCTGCGCGATGGGGTTCTCTCCGCCATCAATAACACCATAAGAAACACCCGTGAAATCAACGTTAGCATCACCTTCAATAATCAGCTGATCAAAGCCACGGTCACCCAAGTAGACATTGTCGTTGGCGTTGATGAAGTTGATGTCTGAGAAATCTTCCGCATCGAAAAGCAGGATGTCATCACCTTCACTACCGCGATAGATATCCATGCCAGTGCCGCCATCAAGGATGATGTCTCCATCAAACCCGGCATCAAGGTAGTCGTTGCCCGCTCCACCGTAAAGCTGATCACTGCCACTACCACCTTTCAGCAAATCGTCGCCTTCACCGCCATATATGACGTCATCACCCGCATTCCCGTAGAGCACATCATTGCCGGCGCCACCATGAATGGTGTCATTCCCGGTACCGCCACGAATGTCATCATTACCATCGTTGCCTTCGATGTAATCGTCACCCTGCTCGCCCCAAATGGTGTCGTTACCTTCACCGCCAAACAGCATGTCATCGTCACCCTCGCTGTCTGGTGTTTGTCTGAGAGAAACATTGTCAATCAGCGCACCATAGGTGTCGGACTTTCCTTTGCCTTCAAAGCGGATGCTGATGAAATCCATGCCCTGTGGAATGGTCACGTCAGTTGCAAACGATACATAGTGATCATTGGCTTGGGTGTTATCGAAAAACTGGGAGTAGATAACATTGCCCTGTTGGTCGAAGACTTTCACTTCAAACTGACTGGTAGAAGTGTCAGAACCGCGGTAACGGTTAGCGTAATCAAAAGACAGTGACAGTGTGGCATCACCGTTTTCGGCAAGACCTGTGATGTCGACATCCTGCTGCACCCATGTGTTGGTGTGGCTGTCGAGTTCTAAAACCGTGTTGGTGACGTCATTCTGTGGCGTACCGCCGAAAGTGCCTTGTTGAAGCTCAATCTTGTTGCTGCCCGGTGTGTACCAACCCGTGACCTGATGGTCGTCCAACAGGCTCCAGTGATTGGTGGTGTTGTTACCGTAATCTTCAAAATCGCCGTTGATAAGAAGTTCACGGGTGCCGTTGACATCAAAGCCATCGTTACCATAGATAACGTCATCGCCTTCGCTGCCATAGACTTCATCATTGCCGTTGCCACCGTAGAGGGTGTCATTACCCGTCAGGCCATCGATAAAGTCATCGCCTTCATAGCCATTGATGGTATCGTTAACATCACCCACGGTAGACGTTGTCAGCGCAACGTTGTCAATCAATGCGCCATAGCTGTCAGATGTACCCTTGGCTTCAAAACGCAACGAGATACCGGTTGTCCCTTCAGGTACCGAAAAGTCGATTTCAAAGTTTACGTAGCTGGTATTCGCTTGGGTATTATCGAAAAACTGGCTGTAAAGCAGGTTGCCCTCGTTATCCAACACCTTGACTTCAAACTGACTGGTTGACGTGTCCGAGCCGCGATAGCGGTTGGCATAATCAAAAGAAAGGTTGAGTGTTGCGTCGCCAGATTCAGTCAATGTGGTGACATCGACATCCTGTTGCACCCATGTGTTGGTGTGACTGCCGAGTTCTAAAACCGTGTTGGTCACACTGTTCGTCGGTGTACCGCCGAAAGTACCCTGTTGCAGTTCGATTTTGTTGGTGCCCGGTGTGTACCAGCCCGCTACTTGGTTGTCGTCGAACAGCCCCCAAGTGTTGGATGAATCATCACCCCAGGCTTCAAAATCGCCATTGATAAGAAGATTATTGCTTTGTTCTATGTCGCCATAGAGCGTATCGACACCGCTAGTGCCATTAATAATTGCCATACCTTTGTCCTCTGTGCTTTTTTTATATCGCACTGACCAAATAGGGCTGAACAGCATGACCGGTGCGGAAGAGACTTTCAGAATAGAAGCACCGAAAAATCGAGCCTGGGCTGGACGCGCGTTTCAGGGGAATATTCAGGGACGAGACAAAATGAGACAATTCCTTCGACGGATGATCAATCAAAAGTCAGTCTATTTCCTGATGTTTGATTATTTACAGTATGAGATACGGACATACATTAGGGCTGACTTAAGTATGACCAAAAACAAAATCCGGCACGAGGCCGGATTTTCAGACAATATCGTCATTTGTTTTAGATGATGTCGTCACCATTCAGAGTAAAGTGCTCCGCATCTGTCCATACCGTGATGGTCGCACCAGCACTGCTTTCGAAGACATAAGCGTCCAACTCGCCGACCTGAGTATTGGTCAGACCCATGAAAGCAATCATGTCTGCTGACAGCTCGGCCGTAGGTGCAGCGCCTTCACTCAACGTCCAGCCACCTGCATCCAGATTGAAGGTATCGTCACCCGCACCAAGGTAAGCCACGAAACCGTCCCAATCACCCGGATCAGTCAACGACTCAGCCTGGAATGGGTCTGACTGTGCGCTGATAGCAAAAGCATTTGCCGTCACAGTCTGGTTGCCTTCATCACCAATAACAGCTTCTACCTGTGCAATTGGCTTAGGACCTGAAGTCAAACCATAAGATTTTCCGGTAAGGTCTACGTTTACATCACCGTCAGCAATCAGCTTATCGAAGCCACGGTCACCAATGTAGATAGTGCCTTTTTCTTTCAGGAAGTTCAGGTCAGAGAAATCTTCCTGATCGAAGTACATGGTGTCGTTACCTTCACTACCTACGTAGAGGTCAAGACCCGTGCCGCCATCAAGGATGTAATCATCATCATAGCCTGCTTCAAGGTAATCGTTACCTGCACCACCGTACAGCTTGTCGCTACCGCTTGCACCGCGCAGGATATCATCGCCGTTACCACCGTAGATGGTGTCATTACCCTGACCACCCAGGATGGTGTCGTTACCGTCGCCGCCGTAAAGGATGTCATCACCCTTGCCGCCGTTGATGTTGTCGTCGCCTGCATCGCCGTAGACCACATCGTCGTCGTCACCCGCGTGGATAAAATCATCACCATCGCCGCCGTAGATGGTGTCTTTATCACTCACAGTCACTTCTTTAGTGGTTTCAGCGAAATCGGTGTAATCAAGCTCTCTCAAGTTCTCGTAGGAGTGAGGAACTAAAGTCAAATCGGTTGCTGATGTAATTTCAGGGCCTTCGATTTGCAGCAGGATTTTGCCGTTTTCTTCCAGGTTCCAATAGTGATGATTGTTACCATCCAGATCCACATCAATGATCGCGAACTTATATACATTGGTGCCGTCGGTGTACTTCAGGGTGTAATCCAGGTTCACCGCGTAAGTGTTGTTACCAATGGTCACGGTCTGGGTTTTATCGTCTGAATACTCATTACAGTAGTTGTCACCATTAAGTACGCCATCGTCATCCTGGAACGTCACCTCGGTCATACCGCCATCAAACGCCAGCTTTGATGGGAAGCACCAGGTGTGGAACTCACCGCCTGATGGCATCGAGAAGTCATCACCCATCACGAACACTTTCGCCGTTGGATCGGTTTCAATGGTTTCCGTTGCGACATTCCCGCCGTAGATGATGTCATCACCTGAACCACCATGGATCTCATCATCGCCCCACTGACCGTAAATAGTGTCGTTACCTGCACCGCCATCAATGTAGTCGTTGTCGTTAGACTTCATTGTCTTCTCAATGGCGATATCATCGTAGTTGAGAGAGTTAACATTTTGGTATGAATTGGAAACCAGTGATAAATCGGTCGCATCCGTAATTTCAGGGCCGTCGATTTGCAACAGCAGGTTACCGTTCTCGTTCAGGTTGTAGTAGTGATGGCCATTACCATCCAGATCCACATCAATAATCGCAAAGGTATATACGTTGCCGTCTGAATCGCAGTACTTCAGTGAGTAGTCAAGGTTAACCGGATAAGTCTGACCGTCGATAGTCACGGTCTGCGATTTGTCGTCTGAATACTCATTGCAGTAGTTATCACCATTGAGCACGCCGTCATCGTCTTGGAAGGTCACTTTCGTGGTGGTGCCGTCAAACGCCAGTTTTGGTGGGAAAGACCAAGTGTGAAAATTACCGCTGTCCATGGTGAAATCTTTACCCATTTGGAACACGGTAACGGTTGGTTCGTCACTGAAGTTTGGAGTCGAAGTGTTACCAAAGATGATGTCGTCACCGTCACCGCCAAACAGTTTGTCGTTGCCGTTTTCACCGGAAATGTGGTCGTTACCTTTGAGGCCATAAACGGTGTCATCCCCACCGCCCGCTGTGATGGTGTCATCCAGATCAGCTGGGTTGACAGTTTGTGGCTCAGTGATGTCGTCGTAGTTCAGGCTACTAACGTTCTGGTAAGAGTTAGGAACCAAGGTCAGGTCAGTCGCGCTGGTGATTTCAGGGCCGTCGATTTGGATCAGGATTTTGCCGTTTTCACCAATATTGCAGTAGTGGTGGCCATTACCATCTGAATCTACATCAACGATCGCAAAGGTATATATATTGCCGTCGCTGTCGCAGTATTTAAGACTGTAATCAACGTTCGCTGAATATTCCTGACCATCAATAGAAACCGTCTGGGATTTGTCGTCAGAAACTTCGTTACAGTAGTCATCACCATTTAGCTGACCATCGTCATCATTGTAAGTCACGGTTGACGTAGAGCCTGTGAAGCTGAGCGTTGGCGGGAAAGACCAAGTGTGGAAGTTGCCACTGTCCATGTTGAAATCAGCGCCCATCACAAATACTGCACCGGTTTTCTGATCGCTGCTGCTACCAATATCGCCGTAAAGAGTGTCTGCGCCTGAAGTTCCGTTAATGTCTGCCATCACCAATGTCCTCGTCATCCATTTAAGGTTACGCTGACAAATGAAGGTATGAATATTATTGAGCATCCGTTTGCTTTTTAGAGGATGCTCATATTCGAGAAAACTAACATAAGTCAGCGACTGCTGTGACAACAGTTTTATTGATAAGACAGGTTCAAACAACAAATCTATTGCAGATTCAGAATATAGTCAGCGAGTGGAATTAGTACGGTTGAAAAGCATAATGAATGAAGTGCCATTGGAATGATTACAAAAGAATTAGTTTAATACAGCTCTTCGGCATCATGTCCAGATAGTTAACACAGCTAGTTTAGGATATTGGAAGAACAACAGAGCCCTTCTAATGATTACCTGCCTTAAACCAATCGTGACGTGCTTTTTGAATAAAAAAAGCCCGGCAAATGCCGGGCTGAACAAATAGAGATGAGCGTCTCTTAAAAGATATCGTTACCGTCTTGTGTGAACTGCTCGGCGTCAGTCCAAACAGTGATGGTTTCACCTGAGCTGTGCTCAAACACATACGCATCCAGTTCGCCAACTTGGGTATTCGTCAAACCCATAAAGGCAATCATGTCTGCTGACAGTTCAGCTGTTGGTGCTGCATCTGCATCATAAGTCCAACCAGCTGCTTCTAGGTTAAAGGTGTCATCACCTGCGCCAAGGTAAGCCACGAAACCATCCCAATCACCCGGGTCAGTCAACGACTCAGCCTGGAATGGGTCGGACTGCGCATTGATTGCGAAAGCATTTGCCGTCACAGTCTGGTTGCCTTCATCACCAATCACAGCTTCTACCTGTGCAATTGGCTTAGGACCTGAAGTCAAACCATAAGATTTTCCGGTAAGGTCTACGTTTACATCACCGTCAGCAATCAGCTTATCGAAGCCACGGTCACCAATGTAGATAGTGCCTTTTTCTTTCAGGAAGTTCAGGTCAGAGAAGTCTTCCTGATCGAAGTACATGGTGTCGTTACCTTCACTACCTACGTAGAGGTCAAGACCCGCGCCGCCATCAAGGATGTAATCATCATCATAGCCTGCTTCAAGGTAATCGTTACCTGCACCACCGTACAGCTTGTCGCTACCGCTTGCGCCGCGTAGGATATCATCGCCGTTACCACCGTAGATGGTGTCATTACCCTGACCACCCAAGATGGTGTCATTACCGTCTCCGCCGTAAAGGATGTCATCACCCTTGCCGCCGTTGATGTTGTCGTCGCCAGCATCGCCGTAGACCACGTCGTCGCCACCACCGGAATGGATAAAGTCGTTACCGTTACCGCCGTAAATGGTGTCGTTGTCTGAGTACAGTTTTTGTTGCTCGACAGTGATGGTGAAGGTGGTGTCGTTAAAATCGTTATCACCCAGATTCCAGAGGTCTTCCCACTTGGAAGTATCACCGTCTACTTTTTCATGGTCTTTGCCATCGCCGTTTTCTGCCGCGTTGGAAACATAAACCACTGAACTTGCTGTACCTTGAGTGATGCTTGAAGCTGTGCCGGACAGGTTCAGGTTAACGGAACCCACATCGAAACCTTTACGGTCGCCATCAGGGATCAGGAACATACCGAAAGAGACACCGCCAGATACGTCAATATCAACGCTCAGGTCAGACACGTTTTTCACGTTGTCTGCGATAACTTCTGCGCGGAGAATGTTACCGTTCGCGTCAACCACGTAGTAACCAATGCTGTTGTTGTAACCTGCGCTGTGGGTAAAATCGCTAACAGAGATAGTCACCGTGTCTTCGCCCTGCAGGTTGTAAACTGTCGCACCGTCAATGTGTTCGAGGTCGAAGGTTTTGCTCGCTTCGTTACCGCCGTAGATAGTGTCATCACCATCACCGCCGTGAATCTCGTCGTCACCGTGCTCACCATAAATGGTGTCGTTACCCGCACCACCGTAGATGGTGTCGTTGTCGTCTTCCACGTTCACTTTTTGCTTCAGGGACACATTGTCGATCAACGCGCCGTAGCTATCTGAACGGCCTTCTGCTTCGAAGCGGATAGTCACGTAATCAACACCTTGCGGCAGTACAACTTCGGTAGAGAATTGCTCGTAGTGGTCATTCGCCTGAGTGTTAGCGAAGTACTTGGAGTACAGCACTTTGCCTGCACTATCAAACACTTTCACTTCAAACTGGCTGGTTGCTGTATCTGTGCCACGGTAGCGGTTCGCGTAATCGAATGACAGATCCAGAACCACATCGCCATCAGCAGACAGACCTGAAACGTTCACATCTTGCTGAACCCAAGTGTTCGTGTGGCTGTCCAGCTCCAGTACAGTGTTAGTCACATCGTTTTGTGGTGTACCGCCAAACGTACCCTGCTGCAGTTCGATTTTGTTCGTGCCCGGCGTGTACCAACCAGTGACTTGATGATCGTGGAAAAGGCCCCACTGGTTAGAAACGTTGTCGCCGTAAGTCAGCTCGAAGCCGCCGTTAACCATCAACTCGCGTTCGCCAACACCAAAACCTTTGTTACCGTAGATGGTGTCGTCGCCTTCACCGCCTTTTATGGTGTCGTTACCTTCGCCACCGTACAGCGTATCGTTGCCTTGGCCGCCATCAATGTAATCATTGCCTTCAAAGCCGTTGATCTTATCGTTCAGGCTGCCATTGGCATTATTAGTCAGAGATACGTTATCAATCAGCGCGCCGTAGCTATCAGACTGACCTTTACCTTCGAAACGCAGCGTCACACCTGTGGTGCCCGCAGGTACAGAGAAGTCGACTTCAAAGTTGTGGTAGCTTTCGTTTGACTGGGTGTTGTCGAAGTATTTGCTGTAAAGGACATTGCCATCGCTGTCCATAACCTTCACTTCGAACTGGCTGGTCGAGTGATTGTCGCCTTTATAGCGGTTTGCGTAATCGAAAGAGAGTGACAATGACGCATCACCTGAAGAAGTCAGGCTGCTGACGTCTACGTCTTGCTGGACCCAGGTGTTACCCGTTGAATCCAGTTCAAGCACGGTGTTAGATGAGGAATTGGTTGGCGTGCCACCAAAGTCGCCTTGTTGCAGTTCGATTTTCATACTGCCTGGCGTGTACCAGCCAGCCACTTGGTGATCCTGGAACAAACCCCACTGATCAGACGAATCGTTACCCCAATCTTCGAAGTCACCATTCATCAACAGATTTTGATTGTTGTCATCACCATACAAAAAATCTGCGTTAGTCGTTCCATTAATTTCTGCCATACCTATGTCCTCATAATCTTGATCTTGGTTTTATATGGCGCGAATGAAACTGCTGGAATATATCTACCGCTTTCCCATAGCAGACCCTCATTTACAAGTACTTGCTTATATATGAGATTACTAACATTCATTCCGCGCTTGATGTGACAAGAGTTTTAATGACAAGACACTCAAGAACAATAGAGTTGAAGCAAGATCACGCTAATCTCAGTAGCACTTTCTAGCCCTTATTTAAATAGTAATGAGTTAAGTATGAGTTTTAACCTAATAGAGGAACTAGAGCGGGGTTCAGCAGCAGCATCATTGGAACTTTTCTGACGCGCTTTAAACAAAAAGAGAGCAATTGACTCAGGAATTATTCACTCTCCCAGCCAATCACATACGCGGCGATAGAAACGACATCCAACAATTGAAAAAGCCCGGCACAACCAAGTACCGGGCTCACATTACTAAGGCTCTGAATTAGATGTTGTTACCGTTGGATTTAACGATCTCAGCATCCGTCCAGATAGTGATTTTTTCGTCCGCATAAGTGAAAACGTAAGCACGGAGCTCTGTCACCTGCGCGAAGCTCAAACCCATGAACTCAATCATCTCATTGGAAATGGCAACAGACGCAGATGCATTTGCATCGTAACTCCAGATACCGGCATCGACATTCAGTGTGTCGTTACCAGCGCCAAGATGAGCAACAAAGCCGTTCCAATCGCCAGGATCAGTCAGAGATGCCGACTGAAAGCCATCAGACTGAGCATGGATTGCAAATGCATTGACGGTCACCGCTTGGTTTCCTTCAGCGCCAATCACCGCTTCAACCTGAGCAATAGGTTTAGGACCGGAGGTGACACCATATGAAACACCAGTGAGGTCGA
Organism: Grimontia sp. SpTr1; assembly: GCF_947387585.1. Lineage (NCBI taxonomy): Bacteria > Pseudomonadati > Pseudomonadota > Gammaproteobacteria > Vibrionales > Vibrionaceae > Grimontia > Grimontia sp. SpTr1. The sequence goes on along the minus strand of NZ_CANDOD010000003.1, from coordinate 65,312 downwards.
CGTTAGCATCACCAGTAACAATCAGTTGGTCAAAGCCACGATCACCGTTGTAGATGTTTCCGTTCTCAGTAAGGAAGTTCACATCAGAAAAATCTTCCTGATCAAAGAACATGGTGTCGTTACCTTCACTACCGATGTAGATATCAAGGCCCGTTCCGCCATTCATGACGATGTCATCGTCATAGCCCGCGTGCAGGACGTCGTTTCCTTCGTCACCAAACAATGAATCATTGCCACCCGCACCGTACAGGGTGTCATTACCCGAACCGCCGTAAAGTACATCGTCGCCAGCACTGCCATTGATCGTGTCGTTACCTGCACCACCGTAAATGGTGTCGTTGCCTTTGAAGCCAGTAATGGTGTCATTGCCTGAACAGCCATGAAGAACATCGTCACCCGACGTACCAATAATTATTTGGTCAGACGCTGTGGTACCTTCCAAAACACGCATTGAACGTGGTGCTGAGAAATCCAGGTTCTGGCCGTTTCGCGCACGCACATTTTCCAGTTGGCTGTTCGGCGTCACACAGTTAAAAACACCTAAACGGTTGTAAGAAAGGTTGTCCCAATCTGACAGCATGACTGCTGTACCTTCTGATGGCTCAACACGCACTTCATGCGCGCGAATCCAGCTTGGCAGTGAGTAGCCTGAACGCTGCCCCACTGGCAGACAGTACCTCTCACCAGTTTCTAGGCTCACGATACAGCCCAGTTTCTCGTTGCTAGCCACAACACGCATCGAGCGTGGTGCTGAGAAATCTAAGTTCTGGCCGTTGTAAGCACGGACATTGGTCAGTTTCTGGTTTTCAACGGTACCTGGGAATACCGCTAAACGGTTATAGGAAAGGTTATCCCAGTCTGACAACATGACAGCCGCCCCTTCAGACGCCTGAACATAAACCTCGTGAGATTTGATCCAGCTCGGGAGTGAGTAGCCAGACCGTTTACCCACAGGCAGACAGTAACGCTCGCCAGTTTGGAGGCTAACAATACAACCCAGTTTGTCATTGCTGGCTACAACGCGCATAGAACGTGGTGCAGAGAAGTCTAGGTTCTGGCCATTGTACGCACGAACATTAGTCAGTTCGCTGTTGGTGACAGTACCCGAAAATACCGCCAGACGGTTGTACGAGAGATTATCCCAATCAGACAGCATCACTGCTGCGCCTTCTTCCGCCTGAACACGAACCTCATGGGACTTGATCCAGCTTGGCAGGGAGTAGCCTGAACGCTGTCCCACCGGGAGACAATATTCAGCACCTGTTTCCAAGCTGACAATGCAACCTTTTGGCGTGTCATCCGAAGACTCGTTTGCGTTTACTGCACTGCTAATAGATACCGCAATAGATAGTCCTACTACCCATGTCAGCATGCTAAATAACTTATTCATAACCTATTGCCTTTATTTGAAGGATGTTTGGGTATCTTTGTTTTTTTAGTGGGGCATGGTTGCTGCTATTTCACATAAGAACATGGTCAGGAAAGGCCTTTCTCCAACCCAAAAGATGTGCCGTTCAACAATACGAATTTGAGGGAAACATCCTTGTGCGTTGCAAATACAAAATGCAGTTGTTCCAGTCACACACCGTGGGAAGCAGTCATCGTTGCCGCCATCAACATCACCATACTGTTTTATCAAACAGTCAGTGTTTTGATTCACTTTAGAGACAACTAAATAACAAGTTAGCCACGGTGTAAACGTTTTATACGTATTCAAATAGGTGAGCAAACAAGGGCTCGAATGTTAATAACAATATCAAACCTAAGCATGAGAAATAAATTAGATTGGAATGATTTAAGATGGATTGTTTGGAGTGAAAAAATACCAAATATTAGTGAATTAGAATAAATTTCGGTAAGGATTTATTTAAAATTCATCATTCATGGCGGAAATGTAAAACACATTATCAATACTTAGAATCATATAAGCCACATTTAAACAATTAAAAAGTACGAGCGCTTAGATCGTACTTTATTAATAGATAGCCCGCTGTATTTATACGGTTTCTTCAATTGTCAGGTTGTTTACCCATTTGTTTCCAAACACACGCCTGATGGTGGGATACAACTTCACGATTTCTTCAGATGTCATCATCAAAAATACATAAGGTAGCGGTAATTCCAGCCACATCGCTGCGATGGCGGTCATTGGTACTGCCCACACCCACTGGCAAACCGCATCCATGTTCATGCAGAATTTGGCATCACCACCTGCCCTGAGTACGCCCACAATCAAAGTAATATTGGTGTTTCTGACTAAGGCACTGATAGCGAGAACAGGGAAGCAAAGTGAAACCAATACCAGCACATCGTCATTCACCTGGGTATATAGAGACAAAATATAACTTTGCGCCATCAGAATAAGAGCCGATGCTGTCAGCCCTGTTAGCACAGCTGTTTTGAGTGCATACCTTGCGTATTTCTCGCTGGTCTCAAGCTTATTTGCACCAAGCGCATTACCCACAATAATCGCCGTTGCGCCCGACAAACCCGAGGCCACACATAAGGTAATGGCTTCAAGAGGAGAAATGATTGCCATTGCTGCCAGTTCATTTTCACCGATGCGCCCCATGATCAGTTGATACGTGAAGATGCCACCACTCCATATGAGACTGCCAACAATCACAGGTGCAGTTACATTCACATATTTCTGGAACGTGGATTTTCTGAATCTGAAATCAGCGGGGCCGAGAATCAACACCTTGTTGTAGAAAATAATGACCAGTAGAGACATGAACACACGGAACAAACGGGCGATCACGGTTCCCCATCCCGCTCCTGCTAACCCCATCGCGGGCAAACCAAAGTGACCGAAGATTAAGATGAAACTCAGTACAATATTCAGCGCGATTTCAATGAAGGACATGTAGAAGGTAGTTTGGGTTTTACCTAAAGCGCGCAGCGCGGCATCCATCGCAATTGAAGGGCCTGCGACCAGAAGTGCAATACTGATGATTTGAAGATATTCGGTTGCGAGCGCGGCTGTTTCACCTTCCACCTTAAACATGGCTGGCACCACTTCCGGTGATGTCCAACAGAATAGGAAAATCAAAAAAGACGCCAAAGACGCCACTAATGCGCCCAGTGCAAAGTTACGTCTCAATCCTTCTGCGTCATTGGCTCCCCAGTATTGGGCAAGTAGCACTCCCATGCCGGTGCCTGTTCCCCAAATGAAGATACCCGTAAACCAAAATACACGAGCGCCAATACCCGAAGCTGCCACTTCTTCGGTACCCAACTGGCTGACCATTAGGTTGTCGATGAAACCGCCACTGCTGAATAACAAACTTTGTAGAGCAAGTGGCAAGCCCAGAACCAAAGCCCGTTTTAAGAAATAGGTGAAATTATCTTCTGACATCGCATCTCCTTTTGCCGACTGACATGGCCGGAACACCCCGGCTTTTTTGCTTCGTTTTTTAATAAAGTTTTTTCTTTACTGTACAGAAGTTCGACAGTGGAAGGCGATGTAATCACCATGTAATTTGTGCTGATTAGTTTCGACGAATATCATCAATATCGCGCGCATTAAGCATCAATCAGCGCCGAAATTCCGGGATACTCACGATTTCTTCGATTGACGCGCTCTCATTCAACTCAACTCATCAGCGCACCGAAAGTGTCAGACGCTGTGGAAGGCATCTCACAATTGAACTATTTGTTTAATAACTGACAAATAACTCAATGCCTTTCATTGACTAGCAAAAAAAGCAGTTTGTCAGTACGTGCCTTTCAAGGAGAGAAAACCGTATCTGTGCGCTTTAGGTTTGTTAGCCTTAGTCAGTAGCGACTGGAGTGATACGCACGTTCAAGCATGCGTCGCTTTGTGCGACTTATATTAATGCCATTTAGCGGGAGGCTAAGATGTTAGGCAAACTTAAGCTTGCACAGCAACTTACCGTATCTTTTGCAGCTGTCATCGCACTGCTGCTTGTTGTATCTGTCGTGGGTTATGGTGGTCTTTCTGAAGGCTTTAAGAATTTCACCGACTACCGCGGCTTAGCGAGAAGTTCCAATGAAGCCAGCGAGGCACAGTCGGCACTACTCAGCGCCCGACTTGCAGCGTTAAAGTTCCTGAAGACCCAAGACCCAGCCCAAATCGGCAAGGTCGAGAAAGAACTGGCTCACATTGACGAAGTCATCGAAAAAATTCTTGTTAATGAAACTGACCAGAACCGCATCAATGAGCTCAGCGAGTCCAAAAAACTGATGGCCACATACGGCGAAACTTTTGCTTTGGTGGTTAAAGACTTTGCAGACCGAAACGCGGTAGTCAGCCAAGAGTTAGATCCTAACGGCCTTAAGATGCGCCAGACGATGACAAAAATCATCGAGGACTCATCATCAGACGGTGAAGTTGATTCCCTGTTCTATGCAGCCCAAGCTCAAGAGAAGCTCCTACTGGGAAGACTTTTTGCCGCCAAGTTCCTGATCAGTAACTCTGATGACGATTTGAACCGTTCATTGACTGAACTTAACAATGTCGTCGCTCCCCTCAACAACCTCAAACGCCTGTTGGTTTCTTCCGCAGAGCGACAAATGGTGAACGAGTTTTCTGATGCACACCTTGGATACATTTCGGCACTCCAGAAAACCGCAGAAATTATCAATGCGAGAAACGAGCGTATCTCGAACACCCTTGACGTGATTGGTCCGCAGGTGACGACCAACTTCAACGACTTTAAATCCTCCATTCGTGCCGCTCAGGATACCCTGGGGCCAGAGGCTCAGTCTGACAGCCAGTCTTCAGTTCAAACGGTGATTATCGTGTCTGCCGTTGCCGTCTTGGTGGGGGTTTTCCTGAGCATTGTGGTCACGCGTGCAATCCGGAGACCTATTGGCGGTGAGCCAAGACAGATTGAACAGCTTGCCCGTAACATTGCAACCGGCGATCTGACCCAGTCTTTCGATAGCAAAGGTCAGCCGACAGGCATCTTTGCCGCCATGGGCGATATGAACAGCAACCTCAAAGAGATTGTCGGCCAGTTGTCCAGCTCAGTGAATACTCTGAACAATGCCTCCGGCACCTTGGTCAACGTCACTGAGGAAACAGCCAGAAATTCTGAGCTTCAGGCAGACCAACTCGGTCAAACCGCAACCGCGATGCATCAGTTAACCTCTACGGTGGATGACATCGCCCAAAATGCGCAGCGTGCGTCTGATGTGGCCAATGAAGCTGATCGTTACTCACAGGAAGGCCAGAGTGTGTTGGATGATACCCGCCAGAGTATCGAAAACCTTGTGGGTAACATTGGTGAAGTTAGTCAGATTATTGAGAACCTGGAAAACGAAACCAAAAACGTTGGCAGTATTCTGGATACTATCCGTGACATTGCAGAGCAGACTAACCTGCTGGCACTGAATGCCGCGATTGAGGCTGCCCGAGCCGGTGAACAAGGACGGGGCTTTGCGGTGGTTGCTGATGAGGTAAGAAGCCTTGCCAGCCGTACCCAGCAGAGCACAGAAGAGATCCAGACGCTGATCACCCGTTTGCAGAACGAATCTAAACGTTCGGTAGAATCCATGCGTAAAAGCGCATCTGAAGCGGAAGAGACATCGACAAAAGCAAACAAAACCCGCGATGCACTGGTTTCCATCACAGAGTCGGTATCGAACATCCGTGACATGAACCATCAAATCGCGGTCGCAGCAGAAGAGCAGAACACTGTGGTGACCAGCATTAACCAAGCGGTCGAACAGTTGAATGAGCTGGGTAAGAGCACGGCATCCGGTGCAGACAAACTCTCGAAAGAAGCCCACGGACTTACTTCGATTACCAGCGGCGTAAACCAGATCGTGGGTAAATTCTCGATTGGTTAACCCATCGCACTTCTTCTCCATGTAATGAATTAGCCCCCTCCTCCGGGGGCTATTTCATTGAGCAATGCAAGCCTCTTCCGGTTATAAACTTCGGAATGTACTCCTCCACATCTCACCATGACTCCCATAACTGTAAAAAACCATAACCACGCGACTCGCATGTGAATCACTTATTGATTGATTGTTTCACTTTTGTTGGATTGAAGATTCGCTGCGCGTTATTGGTATTACGACCGAGTGTTAAGTCAGTAAGCCTTTTTTGCATAACCCGGAATCAAGACCTTCTCACAAAAGCGGAAGCTCGCAATTCTTGCAGAGGTGCCAGCCAATTTAGGAGAGACCCATGCTAGGCAAAATTACACTTGCGAAGCAATTGACCCTGTCTTTCTCAGCCGTCCTTGCTTTGCTACTCGTAGTATCAGTCGTTGGCTACAATGGCTTGTCAAATAGTTACACGAATACCCGCCAGTATCATGCATTAGCGATAAACTCTAACCATGCAGCGGAAGCTCAGTCTGCCCTACTCTATGCCCGTGTTGTCGCTCAAAGATTTTTTAAAACGCAAAACCCGGAAGATGCTACCTTGGTCGGGGAAAAGCTGACTAAGGTGGAAAAAAAGATAGCCTTCATCCTAGCAAATGAGACCGATTCAGAGCGCAAGGCTTGGCTAGAAGAGTCACGGACCTTGCTGGAAGAATACGCACAAACTTTTGCGTTAGTGGTACAAGATTTTCAGGACATGAATAATGTCGTCAAGCAACGCCTAGACCCCAATGGCCTGAGTATGTACCAGACCACCAAACAGATCATGACAAATGCCAAAGCCATCGGTGATGTAGAGGTCATTTTCTTCGCTTCTGAAGTTCAGGAAAAACTGCTCTTGGGACGACTTTTCACCGCAAAATATCTCATCAGCTACTCCCCTCAAGACTTGAATACAGCACTGCTCGAGCTCAATGCAGCACTCCAACCTTTTATTTCGCTAGAAGGCATTTTGGCGGGACAGGAGGACGAACTTTTAAACGCTTTTGCTGATGCCCATATGGACTATATTGTTGCACTACAAGACATCGCAAAAATCGTAAAAGAAGGCACGAACCGCGTCTTTAAAGTCATTGATGTTGTAGGGCCACAAGTCACCGGAAATCTCACTAACTACAAAATGTCGTCGCTCGAGTCTCAGAGTGTTTTAGGCGAACAAACAATAGAAAAAAGTGGCAATGCTTTAACAGCGGTGTTTGTTGTTTCTGGTATCGCCATCTTTGTTGGCATATTACTCAGCATTTTTATGACTAAAACCATCCGTAGACCTATTGGTGGCGAGCCCAGAAAAATTGAGGCCATGGCACGGGAAATTGCTGAGGGTATACTCAAGAAAGAACTCTCACCAGAGAAAAAGGTGACGGGTATATACGCAGCAATGCGGGAAATGACTGTGAACCTTAGGGATATCATTAAGCAACTCTCTCAATCAATGAAATCCCTGAATGTCGCGTCAACCACACTGGTAGAGGTCACCGATGAAACGGCTCGAAACTCAGAGTCACAGGCTGAACAACTCAATCAGACCGCAACTGCGATAAATGAACTTTCCAGTACGGTGAAGGATATCGCGCAGAATGCACAGTATGCTTCTGATCTTTCCAATCAAGCTGACAATGCTGCCCATGAAGGCCAATCCACGTTGGAGGCAACGCAAAACAGCATTGAAAATCTCGTGGGTAACATTGGCGAAGTAAGCCAGGTGATCGCCAACCTTGAAGTTGAAACGAATAATGTGGGCTGCATTTTAGATACCATCCGGGGAATCGCAGAGCAAACCAATCTACTCGCTCTCAATGCCGCTATTGAGGCTGCCCGGGCTGGTGAGCAAGGGCGTGGTTTTGCTGTCGTTGCTGACGAAGTGCGGAGCCTTGCCAGTCGCACTCAGCAAAGCACAGAAGAAATTCAGGAGCTGATTTCACGACTACAAAGCGAGTCGAAGCGTTCTGTTGAATCGATGCAAGTGAGTGCAAACGAAGCTAACGCGACATATGAAAAAGCGAATAAGGCTCGTGATGCCCTCACCACCATCTCCAGCACAGTTGCCAGTATCAGAGACATGAACCACCAGATTGCGGTCGCTGCCGAAGAGCAAAATACTGTCGTAACAAACATTAATCTGTCCGTAGAACATTTAAATGACTTGGGTAAGAGCACAGCTTCGGGCGCTGAGAAACTATCAAAAGAAGCGCATGGCCTCACCGCAATCACCGATAACGTCAATCAGATCGTTGGGCGGTTTTCTATCCAATAATTCCACAGATGGCAAAAACGCGCTATTTCAGCGCGTTTTTCTGGCTTTCCATATGAATCAGATACAAGCGCGCATCAAATTCCAACTGGTGATAATCCGGCTCCATATGGCAACAAAGCTGATAGAAGGCTTTATTGTGGTCTTTCTCTTTCAAGTGCGCCAGTTCGTGAACCACCAGCATTCGAAGGAAAGGCTCCGGCGCGTCCTTGAACATCGACGCTATGCGGATTTCATTCTTGGCCTTTAGCTTTCCGCCATGAGCGCGTGACACAAAGCTGTGAAGCCCAAGCGCATTGTTCACCACATGGATTTTGCCATCATAGGCCACTTTACTGATCGGCGAAGACTTCTTCAGGTATTGGTTCTTTATCTCCTGCACATAATCGTAAAGCGCTTTTTCAGACTTGATGTCGTGTATGTGTGGGTAGCGCTGTTCCAGCCACGCGCCGAGTTTGCCGGTTTCAATCAAACGGGAAACTTGCTCAATAAGGTTTTCAGGGTAACCACCCAAATAACGGAGTGCAGGGTTCATGCTTTATAGGGTCTGTTGACTTTTGGGAACTGGGCAGAGTTTACACCGATATCAAGTGCGCGTCTTTTGCGTTGAACCGCGCACCACCGCTTCACACGGTAAGGTAATGGACTGTGGCGGTAAATGTGGATCAGCGATGTGCTCGAACAAGGCATCAATGGTACTTTGAATCATCTGCTCGTTCGGCTGACGAATCGTGGAAAGGTTGTAGGAGCGACTTTTCGCAAGGCGAATATCATCGACGCCGACAACACCAATATCTTCAGGCACACTCAGGCCAAGCTCATAACGCAGTGCATCCATACCACCACAGGCCATGATGTCATCGGCATAAAACAACGCGTCTGGCTTTTCTGTGTGCTGGAAAATACGCAAGGTGGCATCGTAGCCAGCGTCGTAGCTGAACTCTCCACCCTCAACGACTTGCCACTGATTGCAGCCGCGCTCCATCAGGCGACTAATAAATCCGCGTTGGCGGTCAATCGTCGCTGATGTACCAATCGGTCCTGCCACAAAAGCCGGTTTGGTATAGCCAGCATCGAGCAGCATATCTGCCGCCATATTTCCTGCCAGCACATTGTCACAACTCACTACAGTGACACTGTTTTCACTGGAGTCGCGACCAAAGATAACTGCCGGTGTATTCTGGGAGTGGCACGCATCAACAAGCTCTTGCGGTAGTGATGCCGACGTGATGATTAGGCCATCAACGTTGTATTCCATCACCAGCTCGACGGCTTCCTGAATATCCATCTCACCATCGACGTGGATAAGAAGGCTATGGCAGTTACGCTTTTGGATTTCAGTGGTAAAGCGGGAAAGAATGGGCAGATAAAACGGGTTGTTGAAGTCGGTCATCAGAATGCCGACAAGACTAGAGCGGGATTTAATCCCCCTCGCCAAACGGTTCGGTTTGTAGTTTAACGACGCTGCCGCTTTAAAGACTTTTTCGCGCAGTGGTCTGGAAATACTCGCATCAGGATTAAACGCGCGGGAGACCGCAGAGACAGAAACGCCTGCCGCTTCAGCCACTTCAACGACAGTGACTTTACGTTTTTTCTGAATCTGTGTTGCTGCAACGGCAACGTTGGTTTCTTTCGTCATACGCTTTCCTGCTTACAATGTCGTTCCTTCGCCCTCAGGTATATAGCCCCAGGCGCAACACCATAATAATGAAAATGTTTTCAGCTGCACAAGCTGGGCCGACGCCTTTTCATTAGAAATGACTAAAAGTGCTGGTCAGGTTCAGACAATTTCAAGTGAAGGAAGTCTGAAAAGAGCGCGCCCGGCGGAGGGTTGCCGGGCGCTTTTCATGGTTAGCGATATTCGCCAGCCAGTTTTTCTACCAACTCAACGTTCTCTTTAGTCACGAAACCTGGACCAGAGTTGATGTTGTTAGATGGAGAAATACCGTAACGGTTGTACAGAGTCAGCACCATAACAGGCACATAACCTTGCAGGAATGGTTGCTGGTCGATACCCCACTGGATATGACCGTCTTTGATGCCCTGAGCAATTTCGCCGCTCAAGTCAAACGTACCGAAGTAAATTTTGCCCAGCTGACGGCTCTTATCCAATGCACGGATAGTTGGGTGAGCAGATGTTGGACCCAGTGTCAGCACGGCTTCTGTATCTGGATTCGCACGCAGGTAAGCAGACACTTTCTTCTCGATGCCTGTTGGATCCTGACCCACATCGATCATCTGGCTGCCAAGCTCAACACCCAGAGCATCAGCAAAACCCTGACAGCGTTCTACAGAAGCTGGGTTGGTGATGTAGTGGTTAACACAGACAAAGCTTTTCACGCCGTCTTTTTTAGCACGTTTACCTGCGCCGTAACCCGCATCATATTCTGGTTGTCCAACGTGGAGAATTGCACCCACGTCTTCACTTTGCTGGTGAGTACCCGAGTTGATGGTGACAACAGGAATACCTTTTTTCTTCGCTTTTTCCAGTGGACCTTTCAGCACTTCATAGTCCGCGATGGTGGTGATAATACCGTCAGGATTGGACGCAACGGCCTGCTCGATGATGCGAGCCATATCAGCCAAGTCGCCGGTAGTAGGGTTACGGTATTCCACTTCTACATTGAGCTGTTCGCCCGCTGTACCAATCGCATTCTTGATGGTGTTCCACCAAGAATCTGAGTCCGGTGCGTGGCTGATCAGGACAAAGCGCTCACCATCGGCGAGTGCAGTACCTGGCAGCATTGCGGCCAAACTGGCTGCCATTGCTAACACAAGGACGGACGCTCTCTTTGCTACAGATTTAAGTAGGGTATTCATCCGGTGTCTCCAAGTTATATTATTTATTGTATCCATGGGGCGAGCTGTACAGCTGCCCACCCGGTTACAGCTAAGGGTTGGGCAGCGAACTGCCCCGTCACGTTAACTCTTCTTACTAAAAGCCTAATTCGCCGTGGCAGCATCTGCCCGCTGGAATTCAGCCAATTCTGCTTCGAGTGATTCCAGCTCTTGTCCACCAGCCATCATCTCGAGGATTTCTTCACGGGTAACATCTTTCTTCAACCAAGTACCCAGACTCTTACCGCGGTTCAGCAGCGTGAAACGGTCAGCGATGGGGTAAGCATGGTGAACATTGTGTGTAATCAGGATCACGGCAAGGCCTTTGCCGCGCGCCCTTGCAACGACTTTGAGCACGTTAGCAGACTGCTTTACGCCCAGTGCTGCGGTTGGCTCATCGAGGATCAGCACTTTCGCACCGAAGTGAATTGCACGCGCAATCGCCAGACACTGACGCTCACCGCCCGACATTGTGCCAATCGGGTGCTCAGGGTCACGCACGTCGATACCCATGTCCTTCATACCTGCCTTGGCAATTTCGTTGGCATTTTTGGTATCGAACACTTCAAAGGGACCGATTTTTTTGGTGAGCTCGCGACCCATGAAGAAGTTACGGGTAACACTCATTAAAGGAACCAGCGCAAGGTCTTGATAAACAGTTGCAATACCCGCATCAAGCGCATCACGCGGTGATTCAAAGGTGGTAGGCTTACCGTTCATCAGAAACTCACCTTCTGACGGTTTGTGCACCCCTGCCAGGGTTTTAATCAGGGTAGATTTACCTGCACCGTTGTCACCCAACAGACAGTGCACCTCACCCATCTTCACCTGCATATCGATATCTTTCAGGGCAATCACCGAACCGAAGTAACGGCTTACCTTTTTCAGTTCGAGGATAAAATTATCGTTCTCTGCCATTGTCTTTCTCCTGAATTCCGTTTCCTGATCCGCGTTTAGCGGGCGCTCGTGACTTTCTTGCGGATGAAGTTGTTAAACAGCACCGCGATAAGAAGCATCACGCCGAGGAATACGCGGAACCAGTCAGAATCCACGCCTGTAAAGAAGATACCCATCTGCACCACACCGAAAATCAATGCGCCGAAGAAAGCCCCAATGACTGAGCCATAACCGCCAGTCAGCAGTGCACCTCCGATAACCGCCGCGATAATGGCTTCGAATTCTTTCAAGAGACCACGGTCAGCCGCTGCGGAGCCAAACTCCAATACCTGACAAGCGGCGAACACCGTTGCGCAGAATGCGGTGAACATGAACAGCAGGATTTTCACGCGGTCAGTCGGTACACCAACATTTTTCGCCGCGTTGGCATCACCACCAGAAGCGAAAATCCAGTTACCGAAACGGGTGCGCAGCAGCACGAAGGAACACACAGCGGTCAGCAAGAACCACCACACCACGACCATTGGGATGCCAGTGACTACTGGCGTACCGTCAGAGTAGGTTTCAATCCAACCGGCGCTACCAAGCCAGTTAAATAGCCCTGTCCCTATCTCGCCGCCAAACATGGCAGCCAGCCAATCACCTTCTGCCAGATTACCTACGCCAGAAATGATAGTTTTATTGGTCAACGCAATAGACAGTGCGATTGTCAGACCACGCAGAATGAAGAGGAAAGCGAGGGAAACAATGAAAGACGGTAGCCCGGTACGAACCACGATGTAGCCATTGATAAAGCCCACGGCCATCGCGCCAACAAAGGCAAATAGGATTGCAGCCCAGACTGGCCAACCCCAATATACGGCAGGGATAGCAATCATCATCCCGGCAAAGCCAATCATTGAGCCGATGGAAAGGTCGAATTCGCCGGCGATCATCAGCAGACATGCACCGACTGCGATAATACCGAGCTGCGCTGACACCACCGTCCAGTTGACGACACCATCAGCGTTGAACATGCCTGAGTCCCAGGCGACGAGTGCGAAGAACGCGAATACCAGAATGGCACCGGATACAGAACCCAGTTCCGGGCGGGATAACATACGATTGAGCGTTGAAACTTTACGAACCCGCTCATCTCCCGGTGCGAGCGGTTTTGAATCTGTCCCTGATTCGGCTTCTTTTACCGACATACTTGCCTCCAAATTCCTTGCTGTATTCGGGCTTTCGCCCGACTCCTTGCTGCCGGATGACAGCTTTTTTCGATTACGCAACTTTCGCGATCACCGCTTTCTCAATGAAAGCTCTGCTCTTCTCGGCATCAGTTTTCGCATCGCTTTTCGCTGCCGGGTCAGTGTCCTGCTCAACCGTGACCCAACCGTTAAAATCAATATCGATAAGTGTTTGTCTTACCTCGTCGAAATCGACACAACCCTGCCCTAATGGACAAAAAATGTTATTCCCTATTGCAGTATAGAAATCCGTGCCAGCCTTGACGGATACCGCATGCACGTCGGCGTTAATATCTTTGAAATGCAGGTACTTAACGCGTTCTTTGTAGGTTCGGAGCACTTCGCTCGGATCCATGCCTGCATAAACACAGTGGCCGGTATCCACACACAGCGACATCAGCTCTGGCGGTAAGTCACGCATGGCTTTGTCCAGCTCGTCGCGGTATTCAATGTAAGTACCAGCATGGGCATGAAGCGTTGGCGTAATGCCATATTCCGCGCACACTGTGCCGACACCGCGTAACGTTTCCATCATTTCCGCCCATTGCTCGTCATTCAGACGTGTTGCCGTTTCTACCTGACCCGCTTGATCGGTGCGTGGTGATGAAACGTGGTCAATCACCACCAGAAAATCCGCGCCCTGCTCCTTGAGGATTTGGCAAGTCACTCGCGTTTTCTCCAGAATCGCATCGCGTTCTTCCGGCTTGTGCAAATGCACGAACAAGGTCCCCGCAATCAAACCCAATGAACGTACTGACAATGCCTCGTTGAGTGCAGCTTTATCGGTCGGCAGGTAACCCAACGGTCCCAGCTCAGTTGCCCCGTACCCAGCACCAGCAATCTCATCCAATACGGTTTGCCATGTTGGGTTTGCCGGGTTGTCAGCAAACTCAATTCCCCATGAGCATGGTGCGTTGGCTATTTTCAGTTCCAAGGCAATGTCTCCTTGATTCAATGTTCCATCCCTGTTTAACGCTTCGCGGCTAAACCCGTTTCAAACGCCAAACGATTTAATCTTTCGATAATCAAACTTTTCGTTAACACTTTTTAAACATCTATGGTAATGATTTCACTTTGTCAAACCAAACGGCGTCTCAAAAGTGGGCTTTTTGCGGGTGATTGGCGTTCTAGAATGAAAAATGAGCGCTAAATCTGATTTTTTAGCTTTCACCATTTGAAAACATTTTCATTACATGACTACTATTTCATCAAACAAGGAAAATTATTGGAGATAGCAAGGATGGGAACCATAAGGCTAACTACTGCTCAGGCGTTGGTGCGCTACCTCGCCGCACAGCAAATCGAGATTGATGGGAAGGTGGAGTCTTTGTTTGGCTGCGCCTTTGCGATATTTGGCCATGGTAACGTGACCTGTCTAGGGCAACAGCTGTATGAGAACCAGTCTGTCTTCCCTACATGGCGGGGACAGAATGAGCAATCCATGGCGCTGGCTGCAGTAGCCTATGCCCGTGCTCACAAGCGCCAGCGCATCGGTATTGCCACCTCGTCGGTAGGCCCTGGCGCAGCAAACATGGTGACAGCGGCAGGCGTAGCACACACTAACCGCCTGCCTTTGCTTTTGCTTTGCGGCGATACATTCCAGTCCCGCTTACCTGACCCTGTGCTCCAGCAAACGGAACACTTTGCCAATCCTTCACTGACGGTGAATGACGCATTCAAATCCGTTACCCGCTTCTGGGATCGCATCAATGCGCCGTCGCAACTGACTGTCGCATTGCCACAAGCGATTGCGACTATGCTGGACCCCGCCGATTGTGGCCCAGCGATGATTGCCCTTCCACAAGATGTGCAAGGTCAGGCATGGGATTTCCCTGAAAGCTTCTTCGAACCCAAAATTCACCGTATCCGCCGTCCACAGCCGGAAGAAGTGGATTTAGATGCAGCCGTTGAAGCGCTGAAAACTGCCAAGAAGCCGCTGATCATTGCTGGCGGCGGTGTGTTCTATTCCGGTGCGCGTGACGCTTTGGTTAGCTTTGCCGAGAAGCACCAAATCCCGGTAGTGGAAACCATCGCAGGCCGTACCTTGTTGCCAGACGATCACCCACTGAATTGCGGCCCGATTGGCGCAACGGGATCAGACAGTGCCAACCACATGTGTAATGAGGCGGATTTAGTGCTCGCCATTGGTACCCGTTTACAAGACTTCACCACAGGTTCATGGACACTGTTCCGCGATCCCGGCATGAAACTTATCAGCATCAACGCTGGCCGTTTTGATGCCAACAAGCACATGGCGCAGTCCATCATTGCTGACGCAAAAGACACCATTGAGCCGCTTGATGCCAAGCTCGGCGATTGGACGACGGAAGCTGCATGGGTTGAAAAAGGTAAGGCTGAAAAAGCGGCGTGGACTGATATCGTTAACGGCCGCACGGCATTTGCGGAGACAACCTTGCCTTCATATGCGCAGGTCATTGGAAAGGTGAATGGTCTTATCAATGAGGGCGACCGGGTTATTACTGCTGCCGGCGGCTTACCTGCTGAAATCAATATGAACTGGCAGGCGACCTATCCGTATTCGCTGGATGTGGAATTCGGTTTCTCCTGTATGGGCTACGAGGTCGCCGCCGGCTGGGGCAACAAGATTGCCAGACCTGATCATGAATCTATAGTGATGGTCGGTGATGGTTCATACCTGATGATGAATTCCGACATCTACAGCTCTGTACTGACCGGACACAAGATGATTGTGGTGGTGTGTGATAACGGCGGTTTCGCGGTGATCCGCAAGCTGCAAACCAACACAGGTAACACCGCTTTCAACAACCAGTTGGAAGACTGCACCACCGAGCGTGATTACGACCTGCCGCGCGTCGATTTTGTCAGTCATGCAAAAGGCCTGGGGGCACATGCAGAGAAAGTCACCAGCTTGGGCGACTTTGATGCCGCTTTCGAACGTGCCAAAGCCGCAGATCGCACCTATGTATTGGTCGTCGACATCGACGATACCAAATGGTCGTCTTGTGATGCGTGGTGGGAAGTCGGTCTGTCAGAAGTCTCTGACGATCCAAATATCATCGAAGCCCGGGATAACTGGGAACAGGGACGCGTTAATCAGCGTCGTGGCGTGTAATAACAACAAGGAGAACACGCATGTTTAACGAAGAATTCCAGCTAGATGCACCGATCCGTTGGGGAATGGTTGGCGGCGGCCGCGGTAGTGAGATTGGTTACTCGCACCGCGCTGCAGCCCAGCGTGACCGTCTGTTTACCTTTGTTGCAGCGGCACTGGATTTGGATGCAGAACGTGGACGCGACTTCGGGACCAAGCTGGGTCTTGCTCCCGAGCGCTGCTATCCCGATTACAAAACCCTGTTTGAAGAAGAAGCCAAACGCGAAGACGGCATTCAGGCTGTGTCTATCGCCACACCGAACTCTACTCACTATGAAATTGCCAAAGCGGCGCTGGAAGCGGGTTTGCATGTGATTTGTGAAAAGCCCG
This sequence comes from Grimontia sp. SpTr1, assembly GCF_947387585.1. NCBI lineage: Bacteria > Pseudomonadati > Pseudomonadota > Gammaproteobacteria > Vibrionales > Vibrionaceae > Grimontia > Grimontia sp. SpTr1. The sequence goes on along the minus strand of NZ_CANDOD010000003.1, from coordinate 48,775 downwards.
CCACCATTCATGTTGAAGATGCGCTTGAACTGAAAGCCTTGGCGGAAAAACAAAACAAGATGCTGGCGGTGATGTACGGCTACACCGGATTCCAGATGGTGCATCAGGCACGAGAAATGGTGCGTCGCGGTGACATCGGCGCCGTGCGTGTTATTCAGATGTCTTTCGCCCACGGTTTCCACAACACCGAGATTGAAAAAAACAGCCCGGGCGCAAAATGGCGCATGAACCCTGAAGTATCTGGCCCAAGTTTCATCATTGGCGATTGCGGTACGCACCCATTTTACATGGCAGGCATGATCACGGGGCTAAAAGTGAAATCCCTGATGTGCTCACGCCAAAGCTTTATCGAATCCCGCGCGCCATTGGAAGACAACGCCCATGTGGTGTTCCAATTTGAAGGTGGAGCAGTCGGCACACTGTGGGCGAGCGCCATCAACAGCGGCTCGATGCACCAGCAGAAAGTCCGCATTGTCGGCGAGAAAGCCAGCCTCGAATGGTGGGATGAATATCCAAACCAACTTCGCTATGAAGTTCAGGGAGAACCTGTCCGTATTCTTGAGCGTGGTATGGGCTACCTACACAACGATGATCCTGGCGTTTCAGCCAACCGTCAAGGCGGTGGTCATGCTGAAGGTTTCTTCGAGTCCTGGGCAAATCTTTATCACCGCTACGCACTTGCGATTGATGCCTACAACCGCAATGACAAAGCCTTCCTTGAAAGCCATTGGTACCCAGATATCGACGGCGGTATCGATGGTGTGAAGATGGTGAATGCCTGTGTGAAATCGGCCGATAACGGTTCCGTTTGGGTGGACTATGACTGATTCCATTCACCTTTCAGATTGGCAGGCCAACAGGGACCGTCCGATAGACGTGGTTTGTCTGGGCCGCGCTGGGGTCGATTTTTATGGCAATACGGACGGTGCAGACTTCAACGCTGAATCCAGCTTCAAAAAATGCGTCGGCGGATCACCTGCGAATGTAGCGATTGGTCTTACGGAACTTGGCGCCAAAGCAGGTTTTATTTCCTGTCTGACGGATGACGCCCAGGGGCGTTATGTTCGCACTTACATGGAAGGGAAAGGGATTAACCTGGATGGTGTGGCAACGCTCACGGGTGAATACCGCACCAGCCTTGCTGTGGCAGAGTTGCGTCCAGAACCCGAAGTGGTGATTTACCGTAATAACGCGGCTGACCTTGCGCTCTGTGTTGAACACATAGACAGCAGCTACCTCAGCAACGCCCGATGTCTGTTTGTTTCAGGTACCGCGCTGTCCACCAGTCCTTCACGGGAAGCGACCTTCTGTGCCATGCAAATGGCGCAGCTGGCGGGCACTCTGGTGGTGCTCGATCTCGACTATCGTCCCTACTCTTGGGCGTCGCCGGAAGATCCCCCGCACTTTTATCGCCTCGCCACCTCCTTCAGTGATGTAGTGATCGGTAACCGCGAGGAATTCGAAGTCATGGGCATTCCCCATGACATCGAAGACAGCCATGTCAGCGCAGCGTCAGAGCTGTTAAGTGGCAGCACTGAGCTGGTCATCGTAAAAGGCGGCGCTGAAGGGTGTGATGTCTTTGGGTTGGATAACGATAATAATCTCGCCAGCCTGTCTCAACCTATATTCAAAGTAGAAGCGCGCAAGCCTTACGGTGCTGGTGATGCCTTTGCTGCCGGCCTGCTTTTTGGTCTGCTAAATCAATATTGTCTACAAGACGCCGTGGCCATGGGGGCAGCCAATGCTGCCATTAATGTCACGGGCGATACCTGCGCAGATGCGATGTCTTCTCTCGCACCACTTCAGGCGTTCATGCGCAGCCGGGACTATCACTTCGCTGATGATAAGTGACAGTTCCACTAATTGGGTAAAAGGAGTTAACCATGGGAAAACACATAGCGCCATTTGATAACCGTAACGAGCCAGTTATCGGTATCAATGACGACACCACACCCCTCTGCTATTTCAACCCGGTCAAACTGGCTTCGGGCGAGCAGTACAGCTACCAACTTAACGAATACGAATCAGCCGTTGTCTTGGCTGGAGGCACCTGCGATATCACCGTGGATGGTGAAACATTCAGCAGCATAGGCAAACGTGCGTCAGTTTGGGATGGTGATCCCGCCGCTGTCTATGTGCCTGCAGGTAGCCAAGCCACCATTACCTGTGTTTCAGAGAATGCCGATGTATTGATTGCCGGAGGACGTTATGAGCCGGAAGAAAACAGCGAAAAACTCACCCCATTCGCCATCCAGCCCGAAGACACAGACAAAGTGCAATACGGCAGCGATGACACCAAAACACACAGAAAAATCAAACATATCCTCGGACAGAAAAACGCAGACCAACGCGGAAGATTGCTCGTCAGCGAACTGTTTACTGTCGGCGCAGGAGGTTGGTCAGGATTTCCTCCCCACAAACATGATGAAGAACGGCCGCCGCAAGAAACGCGTTACGAAGAGGTGTACCAGTTCAGATTCAATCCGGGTCACGGGTTTGGGGCACAATTCCTATATGAGCACGAAGACGACTACGGACCTGTCTACCACGTCAGAACCGGAAGCGTCATCGCCATAGACAAAGGCTACCACCCTTCCGTCGCCGCACCGGGTTATGAGATGTACTACTTCACCATCATTGTCGGTGAAAAGAGTAAGTCTCTCGTGCAGTACTTCGACCCTCACCATGAGTATCAGGTACACACGATTCCCGGCATCAAGGACATGGTCGCCAAGTTCAAGTAACGCTTTGGGTCTGTTTACCCTGCAATAACGGAGACAAGGATGCTAGTTACCCTGAACGACCTTATGCTGGAAGCCGCGTCGTCCCAAGGCGCGGTGCCTTGTTGTAACGTATTTGGTATTGAAGAAGCGCAGGCGATTATCGCCGCCGCTGAAGAACTGAATTTGCCCGTGATACTCGCCGTGAACAAAGACATGGTGGATCTCGCCGGTGTGGAATCCATGGCGGGCATGCTGCTCCCCATGGCACATGCCAGCTCTGTACCTGTGGTGGTTCACCTCGATCATTGCTATGACGAAGCCATCGTGTACCGCGCCATTCACTCCGGATTCAGTTCGGTGATGTTTGATGGTTCACAATTACCTCTCGAAGAAAATATCCGCCGAACAAGAGCGGTTGCTGATGCCGCCCATGCTGTTGGTGTTTCCGTCGAAGGTGAACTTGGCTCTGTGCCTTATCAGGAAGGTCGCGACCACATCAAATCCGAATTTACCGACCCGGAAGAAGCACGTATTTACGCCGAACAAAGCGGTATCGATGTGCTTGCGATTTCAGTCGGTAATGTCCATCGCATGACAGAAGCGGGAAGTCCTATTAATTTCCCCCTGCTTGATGAGATCGAAGCGGCTACCAGCTTGCCTCTGGTGATTCACGGCACCACAGGTATCACTGAAGCTGATCTTCGCGAACTCAAAACCCGCCGAATCGGTAAATTCAACGTAGGAACGACACTTAGAATGGCTTTTGGCAACGCCATTCGTGAAGCCATGGCTGAAGAACCGAATAAATTTGATAAACAATATTTCGCGGGCAAAGCAATGCCTGCACTGAAGCAAGAAGCCATGCGAGTGCTCACGCTCCTGGCAGCAGATAAGGAGTGACGATGAGCAAGGCGTATAAGAAGCTCGGGCGACGTTTAAGACTCGGCGTAATAGGCGGCGGGCCAGATTCCTTTATCGGTTCCATTCACCGCTCATCTGCCACCATGCATGAAGAGTTTGATGTTGTCGCGGGTGTGTTTTCCTCAAATCCTGAGCGCTCAATTGCTGCTGGTAAATCCATGGGTATTGCGCGTCCTTATGGTGACCCAGATGCCTTGTTTGCCGGAGAAGCAGCGGCGGAAGAGCCTATAGATGCGCTCGCCATCATGACGCCCAACAACAGTCACTATGAGCTGTCATGCCGCGCATTAGACGCTGGATTCAACGTGTTCTGCGAAAAACCTCTGACCATGACTGAAGATGAGTCTGCTGACTTGGTGAAGCGGGTGAAAGCGTCGGGTAAGCGTTACTGCGTCGCCTACGGCTACAGCGGCTATGCAATGGTGCGTCAAGCGCGTGAAATGGTGGCGCAGGGTTTGATTGGTGACATCACCATGGTGCAAAGCAATTACGTTCAGGGACACTTGGCAGCGCTGACAGAATCTGAGCTTGCTGGCTCTAACTGGCATATGAAGCCTGAGCTTGCTGGTCCTTCTTTGATCCTTGGCGACATCGCGACACATAGCTACCACCTGACCAGTTATGTCGCTGGTATGGAAGCCAGTTCATTGAGCGCAGACGTGACCGCATTGGTCGATGGACGCACAGCAGATGATTACTGCGGTATATTACTTCGCTACCCCAATAACGCACGTGGCATCTTCTGGGTCACTCAAGCCGCAGCAGGCGGTGTGCATGGTTTGAGCTTTACCATTTACGGCACCAAAGGCGGCCTGGAATGGCATCAGGAACAGCCTAACGAGCTGACAGTCCGCCCTATCGATAAACCTGCTTATGTGCTGACAAAAGGTGGCAAAGGTCTTTCAGGTGCGGGAGAGCGTGTTTCCCATGTCGCTATCGGTCATCCGGAGGGCTATCGCGAGGCATTTGCCAACCTCTACTACGACTTTGCCTCCAACATCGTTGATGATCTGACAGGCGAAACTCCTGAACCACTGAGCCTGTGGAACCCAACCGTCCAGGACGGCGCATACGGTATGGCATTTGTTTATGCAGCGGTTCGCTCACGCGACAACGACGGTGAGTGGGAACCCCTTCGAGACCTCACTTAGTTCCATATCAAACACACACTGTTTAAACCCAAACAACCTTGCGAGCAGGTAGCCAGTCGTCGGTCTGCTCGCTTTTTTTATCGTATTTAGAACAGTGAATGTCCCTCTCCCACGATACATTAGCGAAGGACAATACAAGGAGAGATACGATGGATAACAAGAAAGTGGCACTGTTTGGCTGGCATCCAGACGTGGTGAATTACGACAAGTGGCCAGGCATGACTGCAGAGAAACTCCGCGCGGCACTGGAAGGCGATCGCGATAGACTTCTTACCCTCGGATATGCTGTCGACCTGCACTATATCCGCGACGGTGAAACCGCTTTTGATGCAGCGACTGAAGCACTAACTGGCAAACCTTATGACTGCGTGCTGATTGGCGCAGGCGTCCGTCGTGATGATGACCATTTTCTGGTGTTTGAAAAACTGGTGAATGCCGTTCATAAAGCCGCGCCACAGGCGACGATTTGCTTCAATACCAATCCAAGCGACACGGCAGATGCGATTAAACGCTGGACGTAATATGCTGTCAGAGCGGGTCTATTAGCTAGGCCCTTTTTCATCTTGTCATGGAGGACAGTATGTCGATACGCGCCACAGAAACAGGCTTTAATCCCGAATACAGTGAAGATGCTCCGTCTTTTGAGGATGTTAGCGATCAAAAAGGCATCACTATCATAGAGTTTGGCGCGCCATGGTGTGGGCACTGCCAAGCGGCTGAACCCGCGGTAAAAGCCGTGCTGGAAGCAAAGTCTTTCCCTCATACCAAAGTTTACGACGGTAAGGGCAAGCCTTTAGGTCGAGCCTTTAAGGTGAAGCTCTGGCCAACTCTGATCCTGCTTCAGGATGGGTTGGAAGTTGACCGTATTGTTCGCCCGATTCATGAAGACGAAGTGGAAGATTTAATTTCACAGGCGAGCTAACCGACAAGAAAAATAAACTGTACCAGAACAATCAGGGACAGGATAAGGCTTAGTCCTTTCCAGAAACGCAACGGGTCGCTTTCTAAAAGCGGCCTGTTTTCATTGGAAGATTTGAACGTGGGGTTAGGCTTCATCAAATCCTGTTCAAATTCAGAAAGCGCCTGATAGCGGGCTTTCGGGATCGGATGACAGGCTTTTTTGAGTGCTTCATCAAACCAATCCGGCACAGCAGGACAATAGACCGTTGCTGGTACATAGTTTTGACGGTTTGCCGCTCTGGGGTTGGAGGCATTCACTGCTTTGTAAGGTAAATGTCCGGTCAAAAGTTCATAGACCGTCATACCTAATGAAAATAAGTCAGAAGAGAAATTGGCTTTGTTGCCTTTGAGATATTCCGGTGCCGCGTAGTTTAAGTCACCGACCGGATACCCTTCTTCCTCACTCCCCATTAGCTCTTCTAAGCCCGCTGATTGCGCAGTGCCGTAGTCAATCAAAGTGACATTCATGTCTTTGTCGACCATGAGGTTATCCGGTTTGATATCGCGATGAACCACCGAAAGACGTTGAAGCACCCGAACCGCTCGAATAGCTCCTTTTGCCAGCGTACGAACCTGAGTGAGCGTCGGCGTTGGATTATCGATCATCCATTGTCTGAGCGTGACACCTTCGATGTAATCGCAGACATGATAGAGGTATGGCGAATAACTCGATGGCGGATGAATCTTCATCACGCCGGGTGATTTCACCTGTTCACCAATCCACCCCTCCCGGATAAAGCCCGCAAGATAAACTGCGTCATCCGCAAAGTTGAGCGATGGCATTTTCAATACATACTGACGGCCATCCAAGTCACTGCGCGTCAGGTAGATATGGCTCCGGCTTCCGCTGTAAAGCACCCTCGCCACTGTGTAGTGGTCAATCTTCTGCCCTTCTTTCAAAACAGGCGGAATTTTTCTTTCTGATAAATCGCGAAGCGCTTCGCCATAGGTCGCAGCAGGAAGAGAATCGACAGCTAACAACAGACAAGTGATGTTGTCATCGCTTCCCAGCTTATAAGCGTCATCAACAAACGATGCCGCTAAGTGTTCGAGATCAGACGTGGTATCAGAAGCGTAAAGACGCTGGGCAATTTCCCGCTCTGTCATGGTGTCATGAATACCATCTGTCGCGAGAAACAACAGATCACCACGCTCAAGTGCTACGGGCTGATAATCCACATTCAAGTGGCTATCAATACCCAGCGCGCGGGTTAAGTGGTGCTGGTTTTTACTTTGGTAGTGCCGATGATCCTGCGTAATCTGGCTCAGTCTGTGCTGACGCCAAAGGTAGACGCGACAATCTCCGACATGAAAAACATGAGCAGTATTCGATTTCACAATCACCGAGCAAAAAGCAGCCACCATGGCACTGGCTTGCGTGCCCGCTTGTTGTCCATGATGGTAAAGCCAGTAATTGAGAGATTTCATCACCTTTCCAGCGGCATCTTTCACTGGCCAGGTAATTGGCGTATCAAGGTAGTTGTTGACGAATTCAGTCACGCCCATTTCACTGGCTTTCTGACTGACTTCACTGGTGCTGACACCATCCGCTATCGCCGCTACCACACCTTTGTGTTTCAGCTCGCTTACCTTTTTTGGCAAGTAAACAGCAAAAGCATCCTGATTAGGTGGCTTGCGCCCGGCAACCGAGCTGCCACCCGCACGAACGATCAAACGGGAAGCCGCTCCCTGCGTCTCCCCGTTTTCAGTACCGGCAGCGCCATACGACGCTGCCTGTTCATGAAACTCTGGTTTCATATTTATGCTTTCGCCACATCAATCATGGTGATTGAACCATCATCATTCACTTCAGCAATCTGGCCTGACGGCTCTTCCATAAAGAGTAGCGTCACAAAGCCCACAACTGCAGTACCTGCAATGATGTAGAAGAAAGTGCTGTAATCAACCAGGGACAAAATCGTCAGATAAGTAACTGCACCCACGTTACCATAAGCACCTGTCATACCTGCGATTTGGCCTGTCATGCGACGCTTGATCAGTGGCACAGCCGCAAATACCGCGCCTTCACCGGATTGCACAAAGAACGAACAACCCATTGCCGCTACAACCGCCAGCCAAACTGGCCACGCACTGTCGACTTGACCCATCACGAAGTAACCCAATGCCAGACCCGCAGTGAGGATAAGCAGTGTTGGTTTACGACCGAATTTATCAGACAACCAGCCGCCACCAGGACGTGACATCAGGTTCATAAAGGCATAAGCGGATGCCACCATACCCGCCACTACAGGGGTCAGTTCAAAGGTTTCAGAGAAGAACAATGGCAACATTGAAACCACAGCAAGCTCAGAACCAAAGGTCGCAAAGTACAGCACATTCAGCACAGCAACCTGCTTAAATTGGTAGCGGTGAATTTCTGGCACCTCTTCTTTAAAGACATGCTTGTTCACTTTCCATACTTGGGAGGCATCAAACAGGTAGATACCCGCAAGTACCGCATAGATACCGTACACGGCTGTATCAGAAAACATGCCGATACCGCTTGGCGAAAGTTTCCAAGCCAGCAGTGCCAGTGCGCCGTACATTGGGGTTTTCATGAATAGCAGCAGGTAGAAGTCGCCTTTTGAGGTGACTTCCATGGCGCCGCCATTCTTTGGTTTGTAGTAGGTTGCACCTTTTGGCGTGTCCGTCACGTTGCGATAAAACACGAAAGAGAAAGCCAGGCTCATCAAGCCAGTGATACCCATAGCGTAACGCCAGCCATCTTCACCACCGAACATCACAGCCACGGTTGGCAGGGTGAATGCAGCGGCGGCTGAGCCGAAGTTACCCCAACCACCATAGATGCCTTCTGCAGTGCCCAGTTCATTGTGTGGGAACCACTCAGATACCAGACGGATACCGATAACAAAGCCTGCACCGATGAGACCCAGGGCAAAACGGGCAATGGCAGCCTGAACGAAGCTATCTGAAAGTGCGAAAACAAAACAAGGGATAGAACAGATAGCGAGCAGTAAGGAGTAGATTAGCCGCGGGCCATATTTATCCGTGAGCATGCCGATTAAAACACGCGCTGGAATGGTAAAAGCAACGTTGAGAATAAGCAGAGTTTTAATTTCTGCGGTGGTTAAGCCGAGCGATTCTTTTACCGATTGTAGCAATGGCGCAAAGTTAAACCACACCACAAAGGTAATAAAGAATGCGAACCAACTTAAATGGAGAATTTTCATTTTTCCGGTAAAGGAAAATATATTGAACTTGTCACTAGATGACATTATTGACTTCCTCTTCAAACAAACAATCCCTGTGCCGCGATGTTTTAATCACAGCAAACTTAATTTGAAAATTTTTAACTTCCCCTGATTGGGTAATCAGGGGAATAAATATTTAAACCAGACTCAGTTGCACAGCACCTTCATGACAACGGACTGGGTAGGTGGTGATCGATACGTTTTCGTCTTCCAGACAAATACCGCTATCCAGGCAAAAATGCTGTTTATAGAGCGGTGAGGCGATCACTGTTTTGTCACCTATCGAGCCGATCATTCCGCGAGAAAGCACATTGGCTTTTCCGATTGGATCATAATTATCAACGGCATATAGCGAGTCTGTTCGGCCACAAAGAAATACCGCCACCTGCTTGTCTTCCAACAATGCGCACACGCCGGTGTTTTTGACCAAGTCAGACTTTTCACAAATGGTTTGCCACTGGCTCATTGCTTTCTCCTTAACTTTCCAGCGTGACGATATCGATATTTTGCGATGCAAGTTCAGCAGGAATACGCTGACCACGAACAGTTTGATATTTCAAACTCTCATCCTGCGCTTCGCTATTCACGAAATGTTTGAAGCGCTTGAGTTTCTCCGGTGATTCAATCGTGGTTTTCCACTCGCATTGATAGTTACCCAGGCTTGCCGCCATTTCTGCTTCCAGCTCTTCACCAATGTTGAGCTTGTCTTCGATCACCACTTGACGCAGGTAGTCCAATCCTCCTTCGAGGTTTTCTAGCCAAACTGACGTGCGTTGCAAGCGGTCTGCGGTTCGGATGTAGAACATCAACACGCGGTCGATGTATTTAATCAGGGTTTCACTATCCAGGTCTGATGCGAACAGGTCAGCGTGGCGCGGACGCATACCACCATTGCCGCACACATAGAGGTTCCAGCCGTTTTCTGTCGCGATAATACCGATGTCTTTTGATTGCGCTTCTGCACACTCGCGAGTACATCCCGATACAGCGAACTTCAGCTTGTGCGGCGATCTCAGGCCTTTGTAGCGGTTCTCGATATCAATCGCGAAGCCCACACTGTCATCCACGCCGTAACGACACCAGGTAGAACCAACGCAGGATTTCACGGTACGCACAGATTTCCCGTAGGCATGGCCGGTTTCGAAACCTGCATCGACCAGAATTCGCCAGATTTCAGGCAGCTCATGCAATTGCGCGCCGAATAAGTCGATACGCTGACCACCAGTCACTTTTGTGTAGAGGTCAAACTGCTTAGCCACCTGACCCAGTACAATCAGCTTATCTGGCGTGATCTCACCGCCAGACACACGCGGCACGACAGAATACGTCCCGTCTTTTTGCATGTTGCCAAGGTAGATGTCGTTGGTGTCCTGCAATCCCATGTGTTCTTCTTTCAACACATAGTCATTCCAGAAAGACGCCAGAATTGAACCGACAGCAGGTTTACAGATGTCACAGCCCAGACCCTCGCCATGACTGTCTAACAGTTCGTCGAACGTTTTGATTTTCTTGATTCGAACAATGTCTGCCAGTTCCTGACGGGTGTAATGGAAATGCTCACAAAGGTTGTTGTTTACTTCATGACCAAGCGCTGCCAGCTCTGCGTCCATCACCTGCTTGGCAAGTGCTGAACAACCGCCACATCCGCTTGATGCTTTGGTTTCCGCTTTAAGATCTGCCATGTTGGTGCAACCCGCGACAACGGCTGCTTTGATGTCTGCTTTCGTGACGTCATAACAAGAACAGATTTGTGCTTCATCAGGAAGGTTTGCAACACCAGCCGCGCCAGAGTCAGAAGAAGCCGCACCGTCAGACAGAAGTAACACTGAGGGATACTCTGGCAATGGCATGTCGTTCAACATGGTTTGCAGAAGAGTCGGATAGCTCTCGGTATCTCCGACCAGCACAGCACCCAGCAGTTTGGTGCCGTCTTCAGAGACAATAATGCGTTTGTAGATTTGCTCCACGCTGTCTGCATACGTGTAAGATTGCGCGCCAGGCGTGTTGCCTTGCGCATCACCAATACTTGCCACATCAACACCCAGCAACTTGAGCTTGGTGCTCATGTCAGCGCCTTTAAAAGCGGCGTCTTCACCGCAAATGTTGGCGACGGCCACCTTGGCCATTTGATAGCCCGGAGCCACCAGACCAAAGATCTTGCCTTGCCATAGCGCACATTCACCTATGGCGTAAACATCCTCTTCATTGGTCTGACACTGATCATTAATCACAATCCCGCCACGCTCACCAATCTCAAGGCCAAACTCCCTCGCAAGCTCATCCTGCGGACGGATACCTGCAGAGAAAACAATCATGTCAGTTTCAAGCTCAGAGCCATCCGCAAACATCAGTTTATAGCGCGAATTGTTACCCGCCGTAATGCATTTGGTGGCTTTTTCGGTGTGGACTTTAACGCCCAGAGATTCGATTTTTTCTTTGAGTAATTCACCGCCGCCCTCATCCAGCTGAACGGCCATCAATCTTGGCGCAAACTCCACAACATGGGTGTCAACGCCCATGCATTTCAGAGCGTTTGCGGCTTCAAGCCCAAGCAAGCCACCACCGATAACGACGCCTGATTCACTTTGTTTACCAGAAGCTTCAATCGCCTCTAAATCTTCTATGGTGCGATAAACATGACAATGTGGCTGATCGTTACCTTCAATAGGTGGAACAAAAGGGTAAGAACCGGTAGCGACCACTAACTTGTCGTAAAAAACTTCTCTGCCTTTGTCTGTCACAACGCAGTGATTTTCAGCACGAATAGCGGTGACCTTCTCATTCAGGAAGTAGTGAACACCCTTTTCGTCGTAGGCTTCTTCACTGGTTAACATCAAATCATCCGCGGATTTCCCACTGAAATAGCCACTGAGCTGAACCCTGTCATAAGCCAGTCTTGGCTCTTCCGAGAAGGTCATAATCTCAAAGGTGCCTTCAGCATTTTTGTCGCACAACTCCTCAATAAATCTGTGCCCAACCATGCCATTACCAATGACAACGATGCGTTTCTTTTCCATTGTTATTCCCTATGCAGAAAGCTTCTCTAGCTGTGTTTCAGCCTGAGAGATAAACCAGTTGAGCTCATCAGCCAGTGTGACGACCTCCCCCACCACTACAAGCGCAGGGGACTTGACGCCCTCTCCTTGAATGGTGGCTTCAATTGAATGCAAATCGGCGGTAAAAACCCGCTGCTGCGGCGTGCAGCCATTCTCAATAATGGCGACCGGCGTGCTGGTAGAAAGGCCATGCTGGATAAGTGACTGAGCAATTTGCCCAACCTTCGACAAGCCCATGTAAAACACCAGCGTGTGATTCAGCGAGGCCAGCGCCTGCCAGTTGATGGAGAGCTCTTTTTCCGCATGTGCCGTGACGAAAGTTGCCCCTTGAGAAAGGCCCCGATGTGTCAAAGGAATACCTGCATAGCTGGTGCATCCTGACGCTGCGGTGATACCCGGAACGACTTCTACGGATATACCCTCACGGTGTAGCTCTAACATCTCCTCACCACCGCGACCAAACACAAAGGAATCACCGCCTTTTAAACGACAGATTCTTTTGCCTCGGCTGGCGAGTTCGATCAATAGCTGGTTGGTTTCACTCTGAGGAACGCTGTGCTTCCCTTTTGCTTTACCCACATACACCAGCTCGACGCCCTCAGGGATCAGATCAATGATTTCCTTGCTGACGAGTCTGTCATAAACCACCACGTCGCTATTCTCTATACAACGAAGTGCCTTAATGGTCAGCAAGTCCGGATCACCTGGTCCGGCCCCCACCAATGAGACGTGTCCTCGTTTAAAAGATGTAATTTTAACGGTGGACATCCTTGCCCCTCATGTCGCGTGTTATTCATCTCGCTAGAGCAATTTGGGTGCCATTAGGAAAACCTAGATTTAAAATCCTGATATAAAGTCATGTTTTTAAAAGTTATATTTTTACTGAAAAGCTTTAGAGAACCAGAATAAAAAATAGATTTCAAATAGATCTTTCGCTTCGAATTAGTGCATTGAGCTCTCATTAATGCACTGTTATTGCGCAATTTATTACTTTAATTTATTTGGCACTATTTCAGTGAAAGTTAATATCTAAAACTTTTCTCATGCTTATTCATTGGTTTTCATTAAATAAAAACTCGAATATAAAAAATCATATTTAACAATGAGTAGTTGGCGTGAGAGTTGCTTTATTCCCCCGAATAGAGATAAGAGAATCTCAGAGGAATAAAATGACTGAAAATAATGATTCCAGTTGGATAAAGTCGACGTGTGCATATTGCGGAGTAGGCTGTGGCATTGAGGCCAAAGTACAAGCGAATGGAAAGCTGGAAGTTCGTGGCGATGAAGAACATCCAGCAAATTTGGGAAAGCTTTGTTCAAAGGGCTTAAAGCTAGGGGAAACCGTCACTACTCAAGGGCGCATGCTCTCCCCTTCCGTTCACGGCGAAGATTGCTCATGGGATGAAGCTCTCTCCCATGTCGCCTCCACCTTCAGCGATACCATCGCCAAGTACGGACAAGACTCGGTCGCTTTTTACGTGTCAGGACAGTTGCTGACCGAAGATTACTATGTCGTCAACAAGCTGATGAAAGGCTTTATCGGCAGCGCCAATATCGATACCAATTCCCGACTATGTATGGCCTCTTCTGTCGTCGGACACAAACGCGCATTCGGCGAAGATGTAGTGCCTGGCAACTATGAAGATCTGGAGCTAGCTAATCTTGTGATTCTCACAGGCTCAAACCTCGCATGGTGCCACCCGGTTTTGTATCAACGTCTTAAAGCCGCAAAAGCACGTCATGGCACTAAGATCGTGGTCATCGACCCACGAGAAACAGCAAGTTGCGAAATTGCTGACCTCCACCTTCCCTTATTCCCGGGCTCTGACATTGCTTTGTTCAACGGCTTACTCGCCTATATGGCCAAACTGAATCAGATTAATCAGCGATATGTCGATCAGCATACCGAAGGTTTTAATGAAGCATTAGACCTCGCTAAGCGTTTCTCAAATATCACGTCTGTGTCTTTGGCTACTGGCCTCAAAACTGCCGACATAGAAACCTTCTACCAGTGGTTCCGCTCAACGCCGAAAACCGTGACTGTGTATTCGCAGGGGGTCAACCAATCCACCAGTGGGACAGACAAAGTAAACAGCATTCTCAACTGCCATATAGCAACAGGTCGGGTTGGTCAGCCGGGTTCCACGCCGTTTTCCATCACTGGACAACCTAACGCCATGGGAGGCCGTGAAGTTGGCGGTCTGGCCAACACGCTGGCCGCACATATGGAATTTGGTCATCCAGAACAATCAGAACTACTCAGTGAATTTTGGGATACCTCCAACCTTGCGACTAAGCCCGGCCTCAAAGCCATGGACATGTTCGAGGCGATTGAGACAGGAAAGATTAAGGCTCTTTGGGTGATGGCAACCAACCCAGCCGTCAGCCTCCCCGAAAGTAACCGGATTAATGCGATCCTCGCCAGCTGTCCCTATGTTGTCGTCTCTGATTGTGTTGAAAGCAATGACACCCTGAAGTACGCCCACGTTCGCCTCCCCGCACAAGGTTGGAGCGAGAAGTCAGGCACTGTCACCAACTCCGAACGCCGGATTTCGCGTCAGCGTCGCTTGTTGGCTACCCCTGGTATGGGCAAGCCCGACGGGTGGATAGTCAGTGAAGTCGCAAAGAAAATGGGATTCGAACAGCAGTTCAGCTACCGCTCGGAACTGGATATTTTCAACGAGTATGTAGAGCAAACCCGATTGGGAAATGAAGTCGGCACACCAACCGCACGTACCCTGACGCTGGAAAGCCTTTCAGGTATGACGCCAGAAAGTTATCAATCTTTTCCACCTAGGCAATGGCCTGCAAAAGATGGTGTTTGCCCAGAACGTCTATTTGGCGATGGAAACTATGTGACGCCGAATGGTAAAGGCAGATTTGTTGCCGTTGATTTCAAGCCACCCGCACTCTCTTTAAGCGAGCGCTACGGGCTTATATTGAATTCTGGGCGAATTCGAGACCAATGGCATACCATGACCCGCTCTGGGCTCTCTCCGTCGCTTTCAGAGAACGACAGCGTGCCTCAGCTTGAAATCCATCCCTTTGATGCAGCCGATCGAGGCATCAAAGACGGAAATTTGGTAAAAGTCGTGAGTGCCATTGGAGAACAGATGTTCATTGCCAAGGTCACTAGCAAGGTTTCCGTCGGGCAATGCTATGCCCCTATTCATTGGACACATACCAACTGTTCAGATGGCAAGGTGTGTACCGTCATTCCTTCCAACACGGATCCATTCTCTGGTCAACCTGAGTTCAAAGCGACGCCTGTTGAGGTGAAATCGGTAAAAACCTATCTCGATGCGCAGATTGTTTCCAAGTCTCCATTGGACAAAACCAAGCTAAACGCGATTCCCGCTGCTTTTTGGGTATCACAGCAATGTGATAGCGGCGTTTTGTATTCACTAAAACTAACTGTTAAAACATTGGAGTTGGAGGATTTATTAGCTGCATTGATGGATGATGGGCAGCCTATTCTGGTCACCGCATCCAGTGGCGAGGCGCAACGGGTAGTCTCTCTTAGGTCAGGAGAATTCGAACTTGCTGCTGCGATATATCCATCATCGCTAGCCGGGTCTCAACCCGATATTTCCCAGTTAGTTTCAGCGGAAACAGTGCCAGAAGTCATGCACGGTTTTCTTGCCGGCACGCTGAAAGCCAAATCACGAACCATCTGCACCTGTAAAAAAGTCACCAAAGCAGACATTGAGAATGCCATCGATAACACTGGTGTTTGTTCTGTGAAATCGCTGGGTGAGTTAAATGGCGCAGGAACCGGCTGCGGCTCCTGCGTGGCGGAATTAGGACAATTTATTGGGAACGCAAAGCCGATTTCAATCACGCCGTATCAGCGTAAGGTTGAAAGCGCATGCGGCAAGTAGCCGGGATTATTTGGCAAACAGCTGGCCTTCGATATCTTTGAAGGCTTTGAATTCGAGCGCATTCCCGGTTGGGTCAAGGAAAAACATGGTGGCCTGCTCACCGGGCTGGCCAACAAAACGGATGTAGGGCTCAATCACAAATTCGACGCCTTTGGATTTCAATCTATCCGCCAGTTGTTGCCAGTCTTCCATTTCCAGCACAACACCAATGTGCGGAACAGGCACTGACTTGGCATCAACAGCATTGTGATGAAGCTTGAGTGTGTTGTTTTCGCCAATGTTTGGATCATGATGAATCACCAGTTGGTGACCATAGAGATTGAAATCAACCCACTCATCGCTACTGCGCCCTTCTCCACAATTGAGGATATCCGCATAGAAACGTCGGGATTCTTCCAAGTGTCGCACTGGAATGGCGACATGAAATGGGGTTAGTGCCATGACTTTCTCCTTGTCGAAGTATTGCTAGATAGCATAGGCCATAGAAAAGATAGAGATTGCCTTAAGGCTCGGAACAGACACAAAAAAAGCACCCGAAGGTGCTTTTTCTTTTTAGCGTGAAGAGATTACTTCTTCTTGCGTTTGTCAGTGATTTCCCACTTACCGTCGATAAACAGACCCGTCCAGCCAGAAGGCTTGCCGTCATCTTCGGTACGCACGTAGTTCTCTTTGCTCTTACGACTAAAGCGAACCACTGCTTTGCGACCATCTGGATCTTCCGATGGTGCATCTGCCAGATATTTGAACTTCTCAGGCAGGCGTTCTTTGAAACGTGCCAGTTCTTCAACCAATGGTGCACGGGTTTCGCGCGATTTCGGGAAGTTACTTGCCGCCAGGAACAGACCTGATGCACCGTCACGAAGCACGAAGTACGCGTCTGAATTCTCACAAGGCAGTTCAGGGAAGTGAACTGGATCCTCTTTCGGTGGCGCGACTTCCCCGTTCTTCAGGATCTTACGGGTGTTCTTACAGGTTTCGCTGGTGCAATCCATGTACTTACCGAAACGGCCGTTTTTCAGCACCATGTCGGAACCACACTTGTCACACTCGACCACTGGGCCGTCGTAACCTTTCAGCTTGAACTCACCTTTCTCAACCACATAGCCATCACAGCTTGGGTTGTTACCACAAACATGCAGCTTGCGGTCTTGGTCGATGAGGTAAGCATCCATCGCCGTTTCACACTTCGGACAACGTTTCTTCGCACGTAGTGCTGCGGTTTCAACGTCTTCTTCAAGAACGTTAACGATGCCTTCTTCATCCATCAAGTTGATAGTGGTTTTACAACGCTCTTTCGGCGGCAGTGCATAACCAGAACAACCCAGGAATACGCCAGTCGATGCAGTACGGATACCCATCTTGCGGCCACAGGTTGGACAGTCGATGTCGGTCATCACGATGCTGTTAGGCTTCATGCCACCTTCACCTTCTTCCAGCTCTGCTTTTTCCAGATCGCCGGTGAAGTCTTTGAAGAAGTTGTTCAGAACATTTTTCCAATCTTCTGAACCCATCGCGATTTGGTCGAGGTGCTCTTCCATACGCGCAGTGAAATCGTAGTCCATCAGATCAGCAAAGCTGTCATCCAGGCGGTCTGTCACAATCTCACCCATCTTCTCTGCGTAGAAGCGACGCTGCTCTACACGCACATAGCCACGATCCTGAATCGTAGAAATGATCGCTGCATAAGTCGATGGACGGCCGATGCCACGCTTCTCAAGTTCTTTAACCAGCGCAGCTTCTGTGTAGCGCGCAGGCGGCTTGGTGAAGTGTTGCTTCGGATCCACTTTTTCCAAAGACAGAATCTCGCCCACATCAACATGCGGCAGTGTGGTGTCTTCGTTTTTACCCATTGGACGTTGAACACGTGTCCAACCGTCAAAGCGTAAGGTGCGGCCTTTTGCTTTCAGGGTAAATTCGCCTGCTTCCACAGTAATGGTGCTGGAGTCGTACTTCGCTGGCACCATCTGACAAGACACAAACTGACGCCAGATCAGGTCGTAAAGACGATGTGCGTCAGGGTCCATGCCCTGAAGATCATCAGCTTTCACATCCACACTTGAAGGACGGATCGCTTCGTGCGCTTCCTGTGCATTACCCTTTGAACCGTAGACATTTGCTGATGATGGCAGATAGTTGTCACCATACTCTGAGCCAATGAAACTGCGCGCTGCCTCAACCGCTTCTTTACTCAAGTTGGTCGAGTCAGTACGCATGTAGGTGATGTAACCTGCTTCGTACAGACGCTGAGCCAACATCATGGTCTTCTTAACGCCGAAGCCCATGCGGGTGCTCGCCGCTTGTTGCAGCGTCGAGGTAATAAACGGTGCAGACGGCTTGCTTGAGGTTGGACGGTCTTCACGGTCAACCACTTTGTAAGTCGCTTTCTGCAACGCTGCCGTTGCTGCCATTGCCTGCTCTTCGTTCAGCGGTTTAAACGCTTCACGATTTTGCTGGGCAACAACCAGACGCAACGCATTTTGGCTCGCCGTGGTGGTATCAGTGTGAATGTCCCAGTATTCCATTGGAATAAAGGCTTTGATTTCGTGCTCACGCTCAACCAGCAGCTTCACAGCAACTGACTGAACACGGCCCGCAGACAAACCACGCGCGACTTTTTTCCAAAGCAGCGGAGATACCATAAAGCCCACAACACGGTCGAGGAAACGACGCGCCTGCTGAGCATTTACGCCATCCATGTTCAGCTCGCCCGGTGCTTCGAACGCCTGCTGGATTGCGTTTTTGGTGATTTCGTTAAACACAACGCGCTTGAAGCGGCTTTCGTCACCGC
Source organism: Grimontia sp. SpTr1 (assembly GCF_947387585.1). Taxonomy (NCBI): domain Bacteria; kingdom Pseudomonadati; phylum Pseudomonadota; class Gammaproteobacteria; order Vibrionales; family Vibrionaceae; genus Grimontia; species Grimontia sp. SpTr1. Next base: position 30,083 of record NZ_CANDOD010000003.1, on the reverse strand, counting down.
CAATGATTTCCCGCAAGTGCCAGGCAATCGCCTCTCCCTCGCGGTCCAAATCCGTTGCGAGATAAACGTGGTCAGCTTTCTCTGCCAACGTTTTCAGTTCCTGCACGACTTTTTCTTTGCCCGGCAGGATTTGATAATTCGCTTTCCAGTTGCGGTATGGGTCGACACCCATTTTGTTGATCAGCGCGTTTTTGTCTTTCTCTTTTTTGATGCGCTCTTTCTCTTCCGCACTCAACCCTTTGGTTGAAACTGGCGTTGCTTTCTTGCCGCCTTGCGCGGCGCCGGTAGGCAGATCTCGGACATGACCTACGCTCGATTTAACGATGAAGTCTTTGCCCAGATATTTATTGATCGTTTTTGCCTTTGCCGGGGACTCCACGATAACGAGAGATTTACCCATAGTGACCCAATACGCCCTCGCGTTTCTCATTCATAAAATTCATTCAGATCGCTGGCAATCGATGAGCTTTCCAACTCCAGTGCCATGCTGACGCTTTTTTTAATATTGAGCGACTCGATCCGAATATCAACCAGTTTCTATCTAATTTCCCCTGATTGGTCGCTGCTTCCCCAGTTGTTGTTCATTTGTTAACAACAAGTCTGCACTATCAGGGAAATGTTGCCGTCTCACTTTTATTAGTCGAGGATATCTTAGACCGCTAGCCCTTTAGCGCCGCACTTTTACCCTCTATTCGTCATTGCTAAGAAAGCATGACTGAAAGTGCAGCCTAAAGCAGACAGGCGCGCTAATCATTACCATTGACCGAAGCATCTTTACCATTTCACATCGAATTTTTCTGGCTTGGCTCACAATAAGTAGCGGAAGCCGCAAAATAATGAGGCTTTGTTCAAACCTACTGTTTTTTCCTTTCCCGGCGCTATAATGCCCCTTCATTTCACTACCCGAATCGAGAAGAAAATGGCTGAGAAAACACCTATCAGCGCTGACGATTTATTGAAAATCGCAAACGAAATGATCCGTGAGCACGATGCTTACATCGAAGGCATGAACACTGACTCTGTCGAAGAAAAAGCCGGCGTCATGGTCTTCAAAGGGGAGTATTTTTTAGACGACAACGGACTGCCAACCCCTAAAACCACTGCCGTATTTAATATGTTTAAGTACCTGGCACACCAGTTGTCAAAGCAATATACGATTCAGTAGTTTTATAAACTCAAATGACCTGAAAATGCTGGATTCAGTGATAAAAATGCCACCTTTCGGTGGCATTTTTATCTTTAACCTTCAAACACTGCTGTGTCTTTTTTCTCGTCCTGATGGGCATCATCACCGCCGCCAGAACCCGGCTTCTGACCGCGTCCTTTTGGATCTGGGCCAAACTGATTTGGACCCGGCGTTCCATCAAGAATGCCTAACTCCACCAGCGCGAAGATAGGACCTACCAACGGCAGAAAAGTCACAATAATCCACCAAGGACTCTTGTTTCTGTCTTTCAGCCGTTTGATGTTCAGCGCGATAGAAGCATAAATGGCAAACAGTGAAATCGCCAATGCCAGTGCATCAAGCACCACATTCCCGCCCTGATAGAAGAAAGTTGGCAGCACCATAATCAATACCGGCACGCTGTACAGCCAGTAATCTCGGCGTCGCATCCGGCCTTCAAACGAGAGCAGTGCCCACTTTTGATTGTTCATTTTTACTCCTAAACGATTGGTCGCTGACCGCGGCTAATCCACTTCAGCAGCACGCGGTCTAGCGCTTCTGCCGACGCACCGGCCAGTTTTTCTGCCAGTTTCTTACGTTGAACATAACGTACGCCCAGCACATCTTTTTCTTTAACTGCCGACACCAGATAATCGTCACTGGTACCAATGCTGTCAATTAATCCCAGTGGCAGTGCCTGATTGCCAAACCAATGCTCACCAGTAGCCACTTTTTCAAGATCCAACGATGGACGGTGGTCGGCAATAAAGTCTTTGAACAGTGTGTGAGTTTCTTCCAACTCACTAACAAACTTCTCACGCGCCTTGTCTGTGTTTTCGCCAAACATGGTTAACGTGCGTTTGAATTCACCTGCAGTCAATTGCTCAAACTCAATGTCATGCTTTTTAAGCAGTTTGTTGAAGTTTGGCAACTGTGCAATTACACCGATGGAACCTACTACGGCAAAAGGTGCTGCAACGATCTTGTCTGCCACACATGCCATCATATAACCGCCACTTGCAGCCACTTTATCCACCGCAGCTGTCAACGGTATGCCTGCTTGCTTGATGCGATCAAGTTGTGAAGAAGCAAGGCCATATGCGTGAACCATACCGCCACCACTTTCAAGGCGCACCAGCACTTCATCACCCTCTTTGGCGACAGCCAGAATTGCCGTCACTTCTTCTCGCAAAGAAGCCACTTCACGTGCATCGATACTGCCTTTAAAATCCAAGACGAAAACATGTGGTTTACGGCTTTGTTCCAGCGTTGCCGTATCTGTCATTTTCTTCGCTTCATTCTTGGCATCTTTAGCCTTCGCTTTCTCCGCTTTTTTATCTGCTTTGTCGCGCGCTTTTAATGCCGCTTCATCGTAAAGATGCGATTCCATCGAATGCACTAAATCTTTATGTTTTTCAGTCAGGTTAGTGATTTCCAACTCACCTTTTTGAGACTGTTTTCCGCCAGCGCTTTTAGCAATAATAAGCACGACGATCACGGCGACTGCAAAGGTCAGCACTTTCGCCAGGAAAAGGCCGTAATCAAGCAAGAATTCCAAACTTAGTTCCTCGTTTATTTTTGTTTCTGTGTACTTTTATTGAGCACAGATTTATGTGAATCCTGTCATTCTACTAGACATGAATACCCAAACAACCTCGTATGTCGCTTTCTTTACATCACCAGGTTGTTTCTTCTTCCCAAGCAGCCTTAAAATGCGAGCTTACAACAGTGCCTTTCACTCGCATGATGACGAGTGGCAAGTTTAGCAGGCACGCAAGATCAAAATGAAAAGGATATTGTAACGTGGAGTATCAAGTAGCAGCCGACGCATTGAATGGCAAAGTGATTCTGGTGACCGGCGCAGGCGACGGTATTGGCCGCCAGGCTGCCATCAGTTACGCACAACACGGTGCAACAGTTATTTTGCTGGGACGCACAGTGAAGAAACTGGAAAGCGTTTACGACGAAATCGAAGCAGCAGGTTACCCGCAACCAGCGATCATTCCACTCGATATGATGGGTGCAACCCGCCAGCATTATTTGGATATGACCGACACCATCGAGCAGCAGTTCGGTAAGCTGGACGGTGTTTTACACAACGCAGGCATGCTGGGCGTGCTGAGCCCATTCGACCAAATCGAAGAAAAAGCCTACGACGAAGTCATGCAGGTGAACGTGAAAGCGACTTTCATGATGACTCAGGCACTGATGCCTTTGATTCAAAAGTCTAAAGATGGCCGTATCGTTTTCACTTCATCGACAGTAGGGCATTCAGGACGTGCGTTTTGGGGCACCTATGCTATCTCTAAATTCGCGACTGAAGGTATGATGCAAGTGCTGGCTGATGAGCTCAGCAACACCACGGTGAAGGTCAACGCCATCAATCCAGGTGGTACACGCACTAAAATGCGTGCATCGGCTTTCCCTGCTGAAGATGCCAACAACCTTAAAACACCATTGGATATCATGCCGCTGTACCTTTACCTGATGGCACCTGAAGGCAAAGACGTGAATGGTCAGTGTATTGATGCTCAGCCGAAATAAAGCATCTAGGCTCTAGATGCTAGAAAACGACAAAAGCCAGCATCTCTGCTGGCTTTTTCTTTATATATTCCAAACCATTAACGTGGCTTGCGGTTTCCACCTGTCTTCTTCTGACGGGTAGAAGGCTGACCGGAACGGTTTGCACCAGGTTTACCTGGACGACCACCACCTGTGCGGGTGCGGTTACCAGCTGGTTGACCACCACGACGGTTACGTGGTTTGCGGGTTTCACCAGACTCAACACGCTCTTCATAACGGCGTACTGCACGGCGAATCTTTTGCGCACGCGCTTTACGTTTCTTGGTTTCTGGGTCGATCATGGTTTCTTGTTCTGCACGCAGTTCTACCATCTCACGAAGGTAGTTCACATCGTTCAGTTCAAGCTCCATCCAGCCGCCACGTGGCAATTCTTTGCTCAGGTAGATATCACCGTAGCGAACACGCTTAAGACGGCTCACAGTCACGCCCTGAGTTTCCCACAGACGACGTACTTCGCGGTTACGACCTTCAGTGATCACCACGTAGAAGGTGTGATTTGAACCTTCACCACCTGCGTAAACCACGTCTTCGAAACGTGCTTCACCGTCTTCCAGTTCAACACCGCGAACCAGATTACGAACCATCTCTTCGTTAACTTCGCCGAATACACGAACCATGTATTCGCGCTGCACCTGACGGCTTGGGTGCATCAAACGGTTTGCCAGTTCACCATCTGTGGTGAAAAGCAGAAGACCCGAGGTATTTGCGTCCAGACGGCCTACTGCCACCCAGCGTGCGCCATTCAGGCGTGGCAGGCGGTCAAACACGGTGCGGCGACCTTCTGGATCGCTGCGGGTACACAATTCGCCTTCCGGCTTGTTGTATGCCAGAACACGACAAACTTGTTCAGAAGACGCAGAAATTTGCACATGGTGACCATCAACACGTACGTTAGCATTCAGGTCTTCCAAACGGTCACCCAGTTTTGCTACTACACCGTTAACACTCACTCGGCCGGACTGAATCATGCCCTCGATTTCACGACGTGAACCAAGACCTGCACGGGCCAGCACCTTCTGTAATTTTTCGCTCATTGACTAACTACCTTACTGTCGCCTTCACAGGCGTCGATGTCGGAAAGAAAACCTTTGGAGGCGCGACTGAGCGCGGATCTAAGGCAACGGCGTATTATGCCAAAATGCACACAATGACACCACATAATTTCACGGAATCGATAATGGCTGAATCTGGCAATTTTCGTTTGCACTCAGCCATTTTATTTAACTGAGAGTTTTTGCCCAATTGCCCCTCTTCTAGCCTATTCAAAAGGAGAGGTATCGCCTGTACCACGACGGAGAATTTCAGGCTCATCTTCGCTGAGATCGATGACTGTAGTTGGCTGCTCGCCCAGGTAACCACCGTTGAGAATACAGTCGACGGCATGTTCCAACTGGTCACGGATCGCCTCCGGATCAGACTCTGTATGCTCATTCCCCGGTAAGATTAGCGAAGTGGACATCATCGGCTCGCCCAACGCCTCAAGTAAATCCAGCGCAATTTGGTTGTCCGGCACACGGATACCGATGGTTTTACGCTTAGGATTCATCAGTCGGCGAGGTACTTCTTTGGTCGCTTTCAAGATGAAAGTGTAACAACCCGGCGTGTTGTTACGAATCAGGCGGTAAGCACTGTTGTCGACGCGGGCATAGACCGAAAGTTCAGACAAATCACGGCACATCAGCGTGAAGTTATGTCTGTCGTCCAGTCGACGAATGCGACAGATTCGCTCAAGTGCTTGTTTGTTTTCCAACTGGCAACCCAGCGCATAGCCAGAATCCGTTGGATAGATAATCACACCACCGTTGCGAACAATCGCAACAGCTTGATTGATAAGACGTGCTTGCGGGTTTTCAGGATGCACGTAAAAGAATTGGCTCACACTTCCTCCTCATGAGACATTTCTGCCTCGGCAATCTCGGGCAAAGACCAGTTTTCCCAGACTTCCTTACAACCTTTCGGTAAGTATAAGTTACGACCCAACTCCAGCCACGGTGAAGGGTAATGAAAATCAGAGCCTTGGGAACCGGCTAACCCGAACTGAATAGCGTAGTCGCCCAGCAGACGACGTTCATTGGGCGATTGTTGTGGCTGTGCAACTTCCATTGCATCACCACCTGCATCAACAAAAACCTGAAGCAGGCGTTTCAGCCATTTAGCGGTAAGTTTATACCGACCAGGATGAGCCAGCACGGCTTGACCACCCGCTTTGTGAATAACATCAACGGCTTCCTGAATCGTACACCAGTTTGGTGGTACATAACCTGGGTTGCCGCGGGTCAGATATTTTTTGAATACGGCCTGCATGTTTTTCACATGCCCCTGCTCCACCATCCAACGGGCAAAGTGGGCGCGTGTAAGCGCGACATCGCCTGCCAGCGCTTTTGTGCCTTCGAGCGCGCCGGGCATACGCTGCTTTTCCAAGCGTTCTGCAATTTGTACTGCACGTTCATCGCGGCGTGCTGACTGCTCAACGATCAGTTTCTGCAATTCAGGAGATTCTGGGTCGATGTTGAGACCGACGACATGGATGTCTTTGTTTTCCCAAACCGTCGATATTTCAATACCATTGACGATGTGTAATGGCAGATTGTCACGGGCAACCACTGCTTTGGCTTCTTCCAGCCCTGCCACCGTATCGTGATCGGTAATCGCAAGTACATTGACGCGAAAATCAACCGCGCGCTTGACCAAGTCTTCCGGTGTGAAGCGCCCATCCGACGCTGTTGTGTGGCTATGTAGATCAAATAGCATTCATTTTCTTCTATTTGTTGCTTGACTTCGCCACCATATACTAGTTAACTAGTACACGATTACTTATTCAAATGGATTTCGTCTTCATGGTACAGCATAACCTCATCCAACAAACAGCACTGATTAACTGGTGGTGGCACTCCCAATAGCGGGCGGTGTGATGAGTGATATCTCAAGGAAAGACGACACCAAGCCCGCATAACGCGGGTTTTTTTGTTCCTATTTTTTTCCCGGGAACTGGATTGGGAATGACAAGCTAAGGACTCAGATTATGATCATTGTGCTAAAGCCTCAGGCAACAGAACAAGAAGCAAAACACATCCTGAACAAGATTGAGAACGCTGGCCTGAAGCCACTTTACATGCCGGGTGTAGAGCGCATTGTTTTGGGCGCACTGGGTGATGAACGCGTATTGCAGAAGCTTCATCTGGACAGCGATCCACTGGTTGAAGAAGTCAAACCTATCCTGACCAAATACAAAATGGTGTCCCGCGAAGTACAGGCACACAACAGCGTGGTCCGCATCGGTAATGTGCCAGTTGGCGGCGACAAATTCGCGGTTATCGCAGGTCCATGCTCTGTAGAATCCGAACAACAATTGATGTCTGTTGCAGATGTCGTCAAAGGTCATGGCGCAGTTGCCCTTCGTGGCGGCGCTTACAAGCCCCGCACCAGCCCTTATGACTTCCAGGGCATGGGCGTTGAAGGCCTGAAACTGCTTAAACAAGCAAGTGAAGCTGCCGGCATGCCAACCGTTTCTGAAGTCATGGAAGTCGGTCAAGTTGATTCATTGTGTGAATACATCGACTGCTTGCAAATTGGCGCACGCAATATGCAGAACTACGGATTGTTAAAAGCAGTTGGCGAAACAGGTAAACCGGTCTTGTTAAAACGCGGACTTTCCGCCACTATCGAGGAACTGTTGCTGGCGGCAGAATATATCTATGATGCTGGCAACCCGAACATTATTCTCTGTGAGCGCGGCATTCGTACATTTGAAACAGCAACGCGTAATACTTTGGATTTAAATGCAGTCGCTTACATCAAACAGCGCAGCCACTTGCCAGTGGTCGTCGACCCAAGTCATGGCACCGGCGTACGTGAGCTTGTCATTCCATTGTCTCGTGCGGCAGCAGCGGTAGGCGCCGACGGTATCATCGTTGAAAGCCACCTCAATCCAGCAGAAGCGCTGTCAGATGGGCATCAAGCACTGACAGGGGAAATGTTCGCGCAGTTAATGCAAGAATTGAAACCATTTGTAGAAGCAGCAGGGAGAACGCTGTGAAAAACCACGCTTTAAATAAAGGCGAACTCGACGTATTGAGCCTGGATGTGCCATACGTCGCTGCACCCACTGAACTGTATGCGGCGATCTGTCAGGATCGCCCACATAGCCTGTTACTTGAATCTGCCGAGATTGATTCCAAACAGGATCTCAAAAGCCTGATGTTGGTCGATGCAGCTGTGCGTATCGTTTGTCGTGGCCGCACGGTTGAACTCGAAGCTAAGAGCCAAAACGGCCACAACGTGCTTGATGCCGTTGAAGCTGAACTCACCAGCCAACAACTTGCTATTGAAAGTGAACGTCAGCCAGAGCTGCTGACCTTACACTTTGCTGAAGAAAACCGCACACTGGATGAAGACGCCCGTCTGCGCCAGCCATCCCCTTTTGATGCGCTGCGTTTGGTTCAGCATGCTTTCAAACTGGATGGTCTGCCAGACGAAGCATTGTTTGTCGGTGGTTTGTTTGCCTACGACTTAGTCGCACAATTTGAACCGTTGCCAGAAGTGGAATCCGGTAACCGTTGTCCTGACTACCTGTTTTATGTTGCGGAAACCCTTTTGGTTATCGACCACCAACGTCGCAAAGCCAAGCTTCAGGCAACCCAGTTTGGTGGCAACGAAAACACCGAAACCTACTTTGATTTAAGCCGTCGCTTACAGGCAATTCGGGAAAGCTGCCTGAATCCAACCGAAATGCCTTCTGCGAAGCAACTGGACAGTGTTGATGTGGCAGTCTCTGTCAGCGACGAAGATTTCTGCAATGCTGTCGATGAGCTCAAAGGCTATGTGGTAAAAGGCGATGTTTTCCAAGTCGTGCCTAGCCGTCGCTTCACTTTGCCATGCCCTTCTCCACTGAACGCTTACCTGAAACTCAAACAAGGCAACCCGAGCCCTTACATGTTCTACATGCAGGATGAGGAGTTCACCCTGTTTGGCGCGTCTCCGGAAAGTGCACTGAAATACAGCAAAGACACCAATCAAGTTGAAATCTACCCGATCGCAGGTACACGCCATCGCGGTAAAAACAGTGATGGTTCCATCAACCTTGATCTGGATGGTCGTATAGAACTTGAACTTCGCAACGACATCAAGGAAAAAGCCGAGCACATGATGCTGGTTGATTTGGCGCGAAACGATGTGGCTCGCATCAGTGAACCTGGTACCCGCTATGTTGCTGATCTTCTTCAAGTTGACCGTTACAGTCACGTGATGCATTTGGTGTCGCGCGTTGTCGGACAGCTTCGTCATGATTTGGATGCTCTGCATGCTTACCAAGCCTGCATGAACATGGGTACCTTGACGGGTGCCCCGAAAATCCGAGCCATGCAATTGATTCGTGAGTTCGAGCAAAGCCGTCGCGGCAGCTATGGTGGCGCAGTCGGTTACATTACCGGTCACGGCGATATGGATACCTGTATCGTTATCCGCTCTGCTTATGTAGAAGATGGCGTAGCGCAGGTACAAGCCGGTGCAGGTGTGGTGTTTGATTCTTTGCCTCAGGCAGAAGCAGACGAAACCCGTGGCAAAGCCGCTGCCGTTCTTACCGCCATTCGCGCAGCACATACAGGAGCATAAGCATGAGCAATCAGGTCAATGCACATATTGTGCTCGTCGATAACTTCGACTCATTCACTTACAACCTGGTCGATCAGTTCCGCTCACTCGGTTATCCGGTCACGATTTACCGAAACAGCCTGAGTGCAGACCAAATCGAACAGGCGCTGTCTGAACTCAACAACCCAGTGGTTGTGCTGTCGCCCGGCCCTGGCGCACCTTCAGAAGCAGGCTGTATGCCAGAGCTGATTCTAAAGCTGAAAGGCAAAGTGCCCATGATTGGTATTTGTTTGGGCCAACAAGCGATTACAGAAGCCTACGGCGGTACTGTTGCCGGCGCAGGTGAAATTGTTCACGGCAAAGCGTCACTCATGACACACAACGGCCACGATGTATTTGGAAACATCGAAAGTCCGTTGACGATTGCCCGATACCACTCTTTGGTCGCGACCAAGGTACCAGATTCACTTGATGTGATTGCGGATGTGGATGGATTGGTGATGGCTGTCGTTAACGACGCAGACAAAGTCGTGGGTTTCCAATTCCACCCGGAATCCATTCTTACAACAAAAGGCGCAGACCTTTTAACCAATACCATTAACTGGGCTACACAAGCGCGCTGATCGACAAGGACAAGGAGAGCATTATGGAAGCGATTATTAACAAACTTTACGACCAGACATCTTTGTCACAGGAAGAGAGCCATCAGCTGTTTGATACCATTATCAAAGGCGAGCTTGACCCCATTCTGTTGTCAGCAGCGCTGACCGCATTGAAAATCAAAGGCGAAACGCCAGAAGAAATTGCAGGTGCAGCGTCTGCACTCACTGAAAACGCCAACCCATTCCCAACGCCGGATTACGACTTTGCTGACATCGTTGGCACCGGCGGTGATGGCGCAAACACCATCAACATTTCAACCACCGCAGCATTCGTTGCCGCAGCATGTGGCGTGAAAGTCGCCAAGCACGGTAACCGCGGTGTATCAAGCAAGTCGGGTTCTTCTGATCTGCTAGCGGCATTTGGTATCGACCTGGCAATGAGCCCAGACACCGCACGCCGCGCACTGGATGACTTGGGCGTGTGCTTCCTGTTTGCACCTCAGTATCACAGCGGTGTTCGCCATGCGATGCCGGTTCGCCAAACGATGAAAACCCGCACCATCTTCAATTTGCTGGGCCCACTGATTAACCCTGCGAAGCCAACGCTGGAATTGATGGGTGTGTACGACAAGGCACTGGTTCGCCCAATCGCCGAAACCATGCTGAACCTCAACATGAAACGCGCAGCCGTTGTTCACGGCAGTGGTTTGGATGAGGTAGCGATTCACGGTGAAACAACGGTCGCGGAAATCAAAGACGGCGTGATTACTGAATACACACTGACACCGGAAGACTTTGGCGTTCAAACCTACCCGCTTGAATCCATCAAAGGCGGTACCCCAGAAGAAAACCGCGAAATCATTTCGCAAATTCTACAAGGCAATGGCACCGACGCGCAGCAATCTGCTGTCGCTGTTAACGTGGCATTACTGCTGCGCCTGTTTGGACAAGAAGATCTCAAAGCTAACACGCAAAAAGCGCTGGATGTAATGAATAGTGGTAAGCCATTCGAACTGGTTCAGCAACTGGCATCTCGGAGCAACTAATGGAAACGGTACTGGCAAAAATTGTTGAAGACAAAAAACAGTGGGTAGCGGCGCGTAAAGAGTCGCAACCACTAGAGAGTTTTATTAACGACGTCGTACCCAGCGATCGTAGCTTCTACGACGCGCTCTCTGGCAACCCGGCAAAGTTCATTCTCGAGTGCAAAAAGGCGTCACCGTCCAAAGGGCTAATTCGTGATGACTTTGATCTGAACTACATCGCGGGTGTTTACGGCAAACATGCCGCTGCGATTTCAGTGTTGACGGATGAAAAGTACTTCCAGGGCAATTTCGATTTTCTGCCAATTGTTCGTTCGCAAGTCCCTTGTCCTGTGCTTTGCAAAGATTTCATGGTCGACACCTACCAGGTGTACCTTGCGCGCCACCATCAAGCCGACGCCATCCTGTTGATGCTGTCTGTACTTAACGATGAAGAATACCGCACACTCGCAGCGGTCGCGCATGAGCTGAACCTCGGTGTGTTGACGGAAGTCAGTAACGAAGAAGAACTGGAGCGTGCGATTGCTCTCAATGCCAAAGTTGTTGGCATCAATAACCGCAATCTGCGTGACCTTAGCATCGACTTGAACCGTACCAAAGAACTGGCACCTCGTCTGCCTGATGACCGCATTGTAATTTCAGAGTCGGGTATTTATACCCACCAGCAAATCCGCGAATTAGCACCGTTTGCGAATGGCTTCCTGATTGGCAGCTCGCTGATGGCAGAAGCGGATGTCGAGCAAGCGGTTCGCCGTGTGCTTTATGGTGACAATAAGGTATGTGGCCTGACCCGCTCGGAAGACGCCAAAGCGGCTTACGATTCTTATGCCAACTACGGTGGCCTGATCTTCGTTGAGAAGTCGCCTCGTTATGTCGATTTAGAAGCAGCGAGAAAAGTGATGGAAGGCGCGCCGCTGCAATACGTTGGCGTGTTCCAGAACCACGACCTGAGCCATGTCGCTGACACCGCAAAAGCGCTGGATCTGGCAGCGGTTCAACTTCACGGCGCTGAAGACAGCGAATATGTGAAACAACTTCGTGCCGAATTGCCGAAAGATACTCAGATTTGGAAAGCGCATGGCGTAAGCGACACGGTTCCTCACATTGAGCCTCACGCTGACCGTAATCTTCTGGACAGCCGTGTCGGCAATCAAAGCGGCGGAACAGGAACACAGTTCGACTGGTCATTGGTACCGGATGAACAAAAAGAAAGCCTGATGCTGGCCGGTGGCCTGTCATCAGAGAACGCAAAAGAAGCCGCGCAAATCGGCTGTGCGGGACTCGATTTTAACTCGGGCGTGGAAAGCGAACCGGGTATCAAAGATAAAGACAAATTGGACGCTGCATTTACGGCGCTGAGAGATTACTAAGGACTGTTATGACTAAGTTGAACGCCTATTTTGGAGAGTTTGGCGGACAGTATGTTCCTCAAATTCTGGTTCCAGCGTTAGACCAACTGGAGCAAGCGTTTATTGACGCACAGAACGATCCAGCTTTTCAGGAAGAGTTCATTTCTCTTCTGAAAGAGTATGCGGGTCGTCCTACTGCCCTCACCCTTTGTCGCAACCTGACCAAAGGGACCAAAACCAAGCTTTACCTGAAGCGTGAAGACCTGCTCCATGGCGGAGCACACAAAACCAATCAGGTATTGGGTCAGGCGCTACTGGCTAAGCGTATGGGCAAAAAAGAAATCATTGCCGAAACTGGCGCTGGTCAACATGGTGTTGCTACAGCACTGGCTTGTGCCCTGCTGGATCTGAAATGCCGCGTATACATGGGCGCGAAAGACGTTGAACGCCAAAGCCCGAACGTATTCCGTATGAAGCTGATGGGCGCAGAGGTCATCCCTGTTCATTCTGGTTCTTCCACGCTGAAAGATGCCTGTAACGAAGCACTGCGTGATTGGTCTGCAAGTTACGAAGAAGCCCACTATTTGCTGGGTACTGCGGCGGGCCCTCACCCATTCCCGACGATTGTTCGTGAATTCCAGAAGATGATTGGTGAAGAGACCAAGCAGCAAATTCTGGAAATCGAGGGCCGCTTACCTGATAACGTGATCGCCTGTGTGGGCGGTGGTTCTAACGCTATTGGTATGTTCGCCGACTTCATCGAAGAAACCGATGTGGGTCTGATTGGCGTTGAGCCTGCAGGTCTGGGTCTGGACACAGACCAACATGGTGCGCCGCTCAAACACGGTAAACTCGGCATCTTCTTTGGCATGAAAGCGCCACTGATGCAGGATCCAAATGGTCAGGTAGAAGAGTCTTACTCTGTGTCTGCCGGTCTCGACTTCCCATCGGTTGGCCCTCAGCATGCGCATCTGAATTCTATTGGCCGTGCCGAATACGTGGCAATTACCGATGACGAAGCGCTGGATGCTTTTCAGGAACTGGCTCGTCACGAAGGCATTATTCCTGCATTGGAATCTGCTCATGCTTTGGCGTATGCGCTGAAGATGGCAAAAGAAAACCCAGAAAAAGAGCAGCTGCTTGTAGTGAACCTGTCAGGCCGCGGTGACAAGGACATCTTTACTGTCCACGACATTTTGAAAGAAAAAGGAGTGATGTAATGGCTGCTACCTTGTCTCACCGCTATGAAGCGATGTTCGAACAGCTGGATGCTAAAGGTGAAGGCGCATTCGTTCCTTTTGTCACCATTGGCGATCCAAATCCAGAGCAATCACTGCGTATCATTGAAACCCTGATTGAAAATGGTGCTGACGCGCTGGAACTGGGCATTCCGTTCTCAGATCCACTTGCCGACGGCCCAACCATTCAAGGCGCTACTATTCGTGCGTTGGAATCTGGCACTACGCCAGACAATTGCTTCGGCATTCTGAAGGAAGTGCGTGAGCGTCATCCTGATATTCCTGTTGGCCTTCTGATGTATGCGAACCTGGTTTTCGCTAATGGCATCGACAACTTCTACGCGAAATGCGCAGACGCTGGCGTAGATTCAGTGCTGATTGCTGATGTGCCAGCAGGTGAATCTGCCGAGTTCCGTGAGTCCGCTGCCAAACATGGTGTTCACGCTATCTTTATCGCGCCACCAAATGCGAACGAAGAAACCCTGAAAACCATCTCTGAACTAGGCGGTGGCTACACCTACCTGCTTTCCCGTGCTGGTGTTACTGGTGCAGAAACCAAAGCAGGTAAACCAATTGAGCACCTGTTCGCTCAACTGTCGGTATTCGATGCACCTCGTCCTTTACTGGGCTTTGGTATTTCAGAGCCAGCACAAGTTAAAGAAGCCATTACTGCAGGCGCTGCGGGGGCGATTTCAGGTTCAGCGGTGGTGAAAATCATCGAGCGCAATGTTGCTGATGAAGCAAACATGCTGAAAGAGCTTGGCGAGTTCGTTGCAAACATGAAAGCCGCAACAACCAAGTAAGACGAAGCCGTCCCAAATCTCCGATATTAAAGGCCATCATCCGATGGCCTTTTCTTTTCTCTGGCTCCTTTGCGTTTTAACTGCCGGAAGTTTTCGGTAAACTTTGTGTCTTATTGAGCAAGCCTAAAGCTCTGCCACAAGGATCACCATCTGAATGAAACAGCTTCTCGACTTTATCCCGCTCATTATTTTCTTCGCGCTTTACAAGATGTACGACATTTACACGGCAACGGGAGCGCTGATTGTCGCCACAATCATTCAAGTCGCCGTTACCTGGGTGCTCTACAAAAAAGTCGAGAAAATGCAGATTGTAACGGCGGTATTGGTGGCTGTTTTCGGCGGCATGACGCTGTTTTTCCAAGATGACAATTTCATCAAATGGAAAGTAACGATCGTTTACGCCCTGTTTGCCATTGGGTTGATGGTTTCTCAGGTTCTGGGGAAACCACTTATCAAAGGTATGCTTGGCAAAGAGATTACCCTGCCAGACAATGTGTGGCGAAACATCAACTCAGCTTGGGTTGGTTTTTTTGCAGCGTTGGCGGTGCTCAACGTTTATGTCGCCTATCAGATGCCACTGGATGTTTGGGTGAATTTCAAAGTGTTTGGTTTGTTAGCATTGACGTTGGTATTTACCATGGTGAGCGGAGTTTACATCTACAAGCACATGCCAAAAGAAACCGATTCAGAAGAACAATAACTCGCATATAAATCACTCTAAGGGTGATTAGGCTCACCCTTTTTCAATTTCATTTCCCGGAAGTCGTATCATGTCGGAAACGAATAATTGCCCTCGCGGTCAACTCTTACTGCGAACGCTTGCTATGCCCGCTGACACCAATGCTAATGGTGATATTTTTGGCGGTTGGATTATGTCCCAGCTTGATTTAGCTGGTGCCATTTTGGCGAAGGAGATCTCCCACGGTCGCGTGGTTACCGTCTCTGTTCAGGAAATTGTGTTCAAAACTCCTGTCTCAGTGGGCGATGTCGTTTGTTGTTATGGTGAATGTACCCGTATTGGCCGAACGTCGATGAGTGTAAGCCTGGAAGTATGGGTGAAACCCGTGGCAACAGACGGCATTGGAACCCGCCGCAAAGTCTGTGAAGCAACGTTCAATTATGTTGCTATTGATGGTGATGGGCGCCCAAGACCGATAAATAAGTCATAAATCAGAAAAACTTGCCTGCGCAATCGTGTAGCCTTGCATACAATAGGCCGAAGACACTAGGCGAGAAAAACTCGGAGAAAGCACGGATGTGGTACGTCATTTTTTCACAAGATGTTGAAAACAGTTTGCCGTTAAGAATGCAAGTGAGGGAACAACACCTCGCCCGTTTACGCGATTTGGAAGCTCAAGACCGTCTTCTGGTGGCAGGCCCAAATCCAGCTGTCGACAGTGAAGATCCAGGCGAAGCGGGTTTCACTGGCTCAACCGTGATTGCTAAGTTTGATAGCTTGGAAGATGCCAAAGCATGGGCAGATGCAGACCCTTATATCGAGGCGGGCGTCTACAAAGACGTTATCGTGAAGCCATTTAAAAAAGTTTTGCCCGCGTAATTTCAGCGGCAGATTAAACGCACAGGAATGTTCAATGCGAAAGACTCTTAAAACAGGACGTATCGCGCTGATGAGTGCCGCAGCACTGGTGCTCTCGGCCTGTTCAAGCACTTCAGATCTCGAGATAGCGGAATCCTTCGCTTCACAGCGTGCAGACATGCTGAGCAAACTAGTACCGATTCAAATGAACGGATACAACTTGGTGCGCGCGAAATCTAACAGCACTGAAATTGAACTGACGTTGCTGTATTCAGGTAGTGGAGATGTCGCCCCCGCTGCACTGGCTGAAGGTTTGGAGAAAACCTATTGTACGGATAACGAAATCTATTCGCTGATGGAAAAAGGCGTGCACTACAAACTGCTTTTCCGCGATGCACGCGGGCGCCCGGTTTTAGAACGAATCATTCGCAGTGAAGATTGCGAAAAACACTTATAAAACAAAGCCCGCAAACGCGGGCTTTATTATTTTTGTAGCTCGAAACCGAGAATAAATGACATCACTTTCTCTCTCGGCATTTCGCAGGGTTTCAACGACCAGATATCATCAACAAGATACAAATTCCCGCTGATAAAATCAGATCCCGCCAGAGACTCTGCGTAAACTTTTGCCGCATGTCCGTTGCTGTAGCGCTTCACTGAAAGTCCCCAACGCTCATCTTTGTACCGAACGTCATAATGACCTGAGTCTAGTGTTTCTATACGTTGGAAGGCATCCATAAAGCTTCGAACCTAAATTAAGCCCTATGTTTAAAATGCATCACTTTCAGCGCACTGTCAGTATCAATATCTTCAAATTCCGGTGGATTATCGAGTCGAGAGATGTAGCTGAACGCTGGAGCTTGCTCTTTCATTTGCTCTGTCAGGAATTCAGGTTTCACGTCTGGCGCGTTAACACAAGCCAGCACATCACCACCGTCAGCGACCAATTCTGGTAAACGTCTCAGGATCTTGGCGTAATCTTTGGTCAGTACGAAGCTGCCTTTCTGGAATGAAGGCGGGTCGATTATCACCAGATCGTAAGGACCAAACTTTTTCACCTTGCCCCATGATTTGAAAAGCTCGTGACCAAGGAAACTTACCTTGCTCAAATCGTGCTGATTCAGGTGATGGTTTTCTCGGCCTCTAGAGAGCGAAGATTTCGCCATATCCAGGTTCACCACTTTTTCTGCGCCACCTTCAATAGCCGCCACAGAGAAACCACAGGTGTACGCAAACAAGTTCAATACGCGTTTGCCAGCTGCATTTTCTTGCACCCATTGACGGCCAAGGCGCATATCCAGAAACAGACCGTTATTCTGGCGCTTACCCAAGTCCAACTTGTAGTTAAGGCCATTCTCAACCACTTCAATCTGGTTTGGCATTTCGCCCACCAAGGTTTCGGTTTCTGAGCCTTCACGGTCGCGATGCTGAAGAATGACCGTCGTACCTTGGCATTTCGTCCACACATCACTTGCTACCAAAGCGCTTATGCCTTCTTGCAACGCTGCATAGAATTCACTATCTGATTCTTTGAATATCGCAATCTGAAGCACGCCTTTACCCAGCCAATCTGCGGTTAGCTGCTCTAAACCTTCGTAGCAACGCCCACGTCCATGGAAAACACGGCGTACTTCTTGGTTACATTCAGCAAGGCGAGCGCTAAGCACGTCAAAAAATGTAGGCAGCGAAGCGGCATTCATCATTCAATCGTTTCCTTTGCGTTTTCGGTAAAGACATTCTGTTCGACAATCTGACTGCTCAACTGCAAGTTATAAAATTCACAGTTGCGGCGGTTACACCCGCGCGCTTTTTTCTTTCTCAGTTGGCGACGAAAGTTCGCCAAGCTCCAATAACGACTCGAAGAGCCTGACTTTCTAAGCGTGCGTGTTTTCTTTTGTTTAAGTGCCATTTTCGACTCCATACTTCCATCCTTGGAGTACTTAATTACTATTTCTGGTGCGGCAACTTCGGCCAGTTTAACGCTTCCGGTGTTTGCCATTCTTCTGGCAGTTCAGGCCATTCACTGCCAATGCTTGGCTTTTGTTGGAATGAAAATGCCTCGCCACCGTGATTGAACCTAAGGGCAAATGCATGAAGGTATCCCCTGTCTGCCCCCGCCCCGCTGTAGGTTTCATCACCCATAATTGACGACCCAACACTTTTTAGCGCCACCCGGATCTGGTGAGTTTTTCCTGTGTAAGGCTTGCAGAGAAATAAGCGTTTACCTTCACCACCAGACGTGGAAAAGAACTGGGTAATAGCAGGATTGGTTTTGGTGGATAGAAGCTTCCACATTGAGCGGCGACTTTTGGTCATATCACCAATAATGGTTCCCTGCTTTTTACTCGGCTTCTTTGCAGACACAGCCAGATAAAACTTCTGCACCGTTTTATCAGCAAACATTGCAGAAAGCTCAGACGCCGCTTGTTGATGACGTCCTAATAGAAGCAAGCCAGAGGTCATTTTGTCCAGTCGATGGATCAGGTAGAGCTTTTCGTCCCCCGTTTGCCTCGCCACTTCACTCAAAAGAGGCTGATCATTATCGTCTTTGTGAACGCTAATGTCGGGATATTTATCGATGACCAGAAAGTCATCATTCTGAAAAACCAGACTGAACATGGGTAAACCTGTCGCTGCGGAAAAATAAGCGCAGAGTGTAAACCCAATCGCCCCAAATTTCTCTAATCAGAAAAGAAAATCCCCGGTATTTACCGGGGATACGAGGTTGAGTTTGCGCTTGATGAGGATTACTTAATCAAGGGCCATAGGAAAACCAACGCCATCAGGATTGGACAAACTACACGAACGTAGGTTGGCCACACTTTCCAGAACAGACTCTCCGAAATTTCTGGGTTACCTTGACGCAACTCTTCCAGTACCTGGTTACGCTTCCAAATCCAACCCGCAATCAGCGCCATGATAAGCCCCAGAATTGGCTGCATGTACTCTGTGGTAATGCTGATCACCAGACCAAACAGTGAACCAAAGTTAAAGATGATAACGGTTGAGAACAGCGCAATTGCACCACCAATCCACCATACGACTGTCTTACGGTCTTTGTTCAGTTCTTCAGAAGCACAAGATACTGGCACTTCAAGCATAGAAATCGATGAGGTCAGTGCTGCGATAACCATCAGTGCAAAGAACGCAACGCCAACAATCAGACCTGCGCTGCCCATGGTGTCAAACATTGCTGGCAACACACTGAATACCAATGTATCACCATCTAAGAGGCCACCGGCTTCGTTGTAAATCTGCACACCGTTGTGTTGAGCCGCAAACATTGCAGGGAGGATCAGAAGGCCCGCAACAAAGGCAACACCCGTATCTAGCAAAGCAACCTGAGCCGCTGTTTTAGGCAGATCCGCATCTTTGCGAAGGTATGAGCCGTAAACCATCATGGTGCACACACCGATAGACAGAGAGAAGAATGCCTGCCCCATCGCACTGACCATCAGATCAGGAGAGAAGTGCGAAGTATCCGGAACCAGATACATCTTCAGGCCATCAACAGCACCCGGTTGGAAAAGGGTATAAATCACCATCAAGATGAACAGCACAAACAACACCGGCATCAAACGGCTTGACCATTTTTCAATACCGTCTGCGACACCATTGCGAACCACGAGAATCGTCAACACCATGAACAGCAACATCAATACCAGATTGCGTTCAATACTGAAGCCTTCCAGCCAAGCCGCTGCTGCATCCATTCCCACCGCGCTCAGCAACGGGCCCACGAGAAAACCAAAGAACCAACCCGCCACGATGGCATAGAAGCTGAGAATGCCACTCACGCCCAACATACCGGCGATACCTACCGCAGAGCCAAGCACTTTTTGTTTTGGTGCAACAGAAATCAGGGAACGAATAGGGTTAGATGCACCGTAACGACCGATGGTCAGTTCAGCCACTAACAGTGGGTAAGCCAGAATAAATACCATTGCGAGGTAGGTCAGTAAAAAGACGGCACCACCATTGCTAGCCGCTTGCGTAGGGAAACCCCAAATGTTGCCAAGGCCCACCGCAGAACCTGCGGCGGCAAGAATAAACCCTAAACGGGAAGAAAATTGGGCTCTATTACCGCTTGCCATAATCACTCTCTAAAAATTTTTAATGTTGTTATACCCAATTCGTCCCTGACAGCCTCATTCAGCGAGAGTTAACTGGGTGGTTCTTGTCCTGGTAATGTTCGACTTTCCTTGGGAAGCGATCGCCAGGCTGTAAACTTATAATTACAGAACTCAAAACTCCTGTTTGATGCACAGGCATGGCAAGTAAACCAGTTAGAGAATAAAATTTGAAGCGATCGCGCTATATTTTTCGATCAGCCAACATAATTCCCCATTTCCGCCCTCCTTCTAATTACTTTATAAACACTTAGTGACAAAGATTTATTAACAACTGTCTGTTGAGTTGGAAAATACTTCCCGTCTGCCTCGCGATTGGGAATATGCATAGCTAAATACAGTGCATACTGTTTCTTAACAGCCTATATTGGGGATGTTTTGGGTCTAAGTGGATTGAAATGGATAAGATTTATCAGTTTTTGGTGTGGGCAAGCGTCTTCTTTTATTGGTTGCTTATCGCTGGTGTGACTATTCGCGTGGTGCTCAAACGTCGCGCGCTCGGTGTTTCCATCGCCTGGTTGATGATCATCTATATCATTCCTATTGTTGGTGTCATTCTTTACCTGCTTTTTGGCGAGCTCAACCTTGGTAGGAAAAGGGCCGAACGCGCCAGATCTATGTTTGCGCCTTATGGTAAATGGCTTGAAACCATCAATGAATGTGAAGCTCACCGACCACAGCACCAAAGTTTCCTCGCTCGCCCTGTTCACGATTTATGCCTGCGACGGGCAGGTATCCCTGCGTTGGCGGGTAATCAACTCACGTTGTTCAATGAAACCGCAGACATTCTCCGGAACATAGCTCAAGACGTTAGGGAGGCCGAACACTCAGTCAATATGGTCTTCTATATCTGGCATCCTGGCGGACATGCAGACGATGTCGCCAAAGCGGTGTGTGATGCAGCGAAACGCGGCGTTACGGTGCGAATTCTGCTTGATTCCGCTGGAAGCAAAACCTTTTTCAGAAGCCATTGGCCTGATGCGATGCGTAAAGCCGGGGTGGAACTCATTGAAGCCCTTGCCGTCAGTCCAGCGCGTATGTTCCTTCGCAGACTGGATATCCGTCAGCATCGCAAAATCGTTATTGTCGACAATAAGATTGGCTATACAGGCTCGATGAACTTGGTCGACCCTCGTTTCTTTAAACAGAATGCAGGTGTAGGCCAATGGGTCGACATTATGGTCAAAGCCGAAGGTCCATCCGTGCCTATTCTCAACAGTATATTTGCCTGGGACTGGGAGGTGGAAACTGGCCTTCGCTATCTGCCCGATTTGCCTCAGTGCAGCTTGATTGAAGAACATCGCCATGCAAACCACTCGGTTCAGGTTGCACCTTCCGGACCAGGTATGCCGGATGGCATTATTCAACAGGTATTAATGCTGGCGATTCATCAGGCGAAAAAGAGTCTGACAATCACCACACCTTATTTAGTACCCAGTGAGAGCCTGCTTAGTGCACTGCAAACGACTGCCCAGCGCGGGGTCACAGTAAATATTATTATTCCGGCCAAAAACGACAGCCTGATGGTGGAATGGGCCAGCCGCTCTTTCTTTAACGAGCTGTTACGCGCGGGCATTAATATCTATCGTTTCAATGGCGGACTTTTGCATACTAAGTCAGTGATGGTCGATGACAATTTCTGTCTTATCGGGACGGTGAACTTGGATATGCGCAGCCTTTGGCTCAATTTTGAATTGACGCTCTGCGTAGATGACCCTGAATTTTGCGACGATTTAGTTGCGCTGCAAAATGGCTACATGGCGAACTCTTCTCTGGTTGACCGAACCGAGTGGTCTAGACGTTCTGTGTTTAATCGTCCGATTGAGCAGTTCTTTTATATGTTTAGCCCTTTACTTTAACTTATACCCCACTCTATCCAGAAAATTGTTACTAATACTTGCGTTAAAAGTATTCAAAAAGTTGAGCTTTATATATATTCATAAAGTTTTACAAAATAATAGAATGTGACCTAGAACTTTCTTTCAGGTCTTTTTTGGTTATTAAATAATCTCCCTGCTTAAAATAAACTCAAAGCAATAAGTGACAGGTATCACACTTGCTACAAGTCATTTCACACGCCTATTATAAGTTCTTAATTTTCATCATGTTATATTTACAAAAACAATAAACTCATTGCGATACATTCTTATAACACAACTGCCTAGCGGATTAGACTTTATTTCATTTCCAGTTGTACTATGCGTGCCACTTATAACACCAATAAACTAGTGATAATCGTGTATATTCAATCGGAACTGAGTTTTTTATGCCGACTCGTTGCTCTCAAATCAGCCAAGCGTCATCACGATTGGTTGGAACAGCAAGGCGTCACATTAAGTTCTGAACAGGCAATTACTATCGCCGCAGTGGCAGACAAAGGTGAACTGCGCCAAGGCGATCTGATGGGGTTGCCATATTTAGCCAGTGAAAAGTCGAAAGTCAGTCGTGTCGTGCAAGGCTTGGTGATGGAGGGTTATATTGACCGTCGTGATGACATTCATGACCGCCGATCCAAAATCTTGACCTTGTCTGAAAAAGGACAAATGATGGCCGACATGATGTCTCAAGCAGAATCCAACAATAAGTTGATTTTGTCTTCATTGCTTTCCAATGAAGAGATGTCTTCATTGCAAAAAGCACTGGAAAAAATTGTACGCGCAATGTGATGCCCGTAAAGCCCGAGCCCTGCTCGGGTTTTTCTTTTTTAGCCCACCTAAAGCCCGCAACTCCTTAAAAATTACCGTATTTAATACGTGAAAAAAGATCCATATACGCATCAGTATCTTGATCAATGTTTGTGCATTTTTACGCATTTTTTTGCGATCCATATACATCTAGTTGACTACACTTGAAGTGCGGAATGGGGACGCAGCTAAGGGGTGGTTTATGTTGGCTCGACACAGAAACTATTTGCTCAAAGACACAAAGCAATTACACGCTCACGTACAGGTTAATCCTACCGGCCTGTTAGAAATTGAGATCGTTGAGAAACGTCAATGCCACGCTGCAGAGTTTGAACACTTAAGGTTCGAACGCAGCGGCAGAGTGACGAAGTTGGTAGGCAAACACACGTCAAATGGCAAACCAGTCCATTGGCAATTGCCACTTGCAAATGATGACGCCAAGGAACTGGAGCATCTCATCGAAGAAGCCACGGAAGAGCTTGAAATACTGATGAGAGATCTATAACAATTTCATAGCACCATAGTGCCCATTGACGCTGCTCCGGCAGCGTTTTTTCTTTTTAAAGTCACCATTGATCCTGCATAATGGCTACTGGTTTCGAGCTGGCTTAACGCTTCATGTCTAAAGATATTTTTAATACTATCGACCTTAATCTTCTCAGAGTTTTCCTTGTCTTGTTCCAAGAGAAAAACACGAGGAAAGCCGCCGAGCGTTTGTATGTAACACAACCTGCCGTCAGCCAAAACCTTAAAAAGCTCCGTCATTTTTTCAATGATGAGCTATTTATAAAAGTCCCAGAGGGGCTACAACCAACATCCAAAGCGGAAGAATTAGCCGCAAAAATTATTCCGGCTTTAAACGATCTCCAATCTTCTTTGAATGAACTGGAAGCGTTTGAACCTCTCACCCTGAAGAAAAAAATCAGGATCGCATTTGCCCCTCAAGTCATGATACGTCTGTCCGGCACTTTTATTCTTGAGCTCAGGGAAAAAGCCCCCTTCCTCGAGGTTGAAGTTGTTAATTGGACTTCTTCTACTATTACAGACATTGAAAGTGGCCAACTTCTAATGGGTATTTCATATGGCCTTGATGTTAAGCCTAAACATATTCGGGAGCAGAAGTTAGTCGACCTCACGGGTTGTTGCGCGGTAAGAAAAGACCACCCAATTCAATCAAAATCCGCGACACCGAACGAATTTTCTAAGTACGAGCTTGCCTCTCTTTTCATCCCTGGTTGGAGTGAAGACCTTCCCGTTGCAGCCAAGAAGATGAAAGAATTATCTCTTCCTTACAAAGTTGGCTTTCGCTCTGCCTACCCAATGGCGATAGTCGATGTTTTACATAAATCAGACATGTTTTTCGCTACCAGCAATCTCTTTCCCTTCAGTTCATACCCTTCTCTGCGTCGTATAGATATTGATACCCAAGATTTCGAACTAACCTACTCCCTCAATAGTTTCTTCCACCAAAGAAACGGTAACGACCCTCTAACTCTATGGCTCAACAGCCTTGTAAAAGAAGAACTGGAACTCGCTATCCAATAACCAGACCTAATCACCGACATAACTGCTGCTAATTGGGGGTTATCACATTAATCCCCTATTCTGGTCTCGCCACTTAAGGACTGGCTCACGTAATTAGCAAGGATGCTCCCTTATAAAGAGAGCAATCATGAAAAAAGCAGTGTTAGCAGGTTCCATCTTCCTCCTTCCTTTAAGCGCTTTGGCAGCCGATTTCTCAGGCCACCGAGCAGGCGTTGGCTTTATCAGTGCTGATATTGAAAATATTTATGGTGAGCGCGTTGATTGGGGTAATGGTTTCAAACTCGAATATGGCTATGACATTAACCGAATAGTTGGTGTCAACGTGTCATATAGCAACACAAGCGACAGTGTCGAGCTCATTGCTGATGGGAAACGATACGGTACGAACTTGAAAACCAACACATACAAGTTAGATGCGGATATCGGCTATACCTTCGATCTCAATCAATTCCATGTAAAACCTTACGGCGTCATTGGCCTTGCAAGCTACAAAGACAAGTACGAATTTCATGCTGGTGATGCGGGAAGTGCTTCCAGCTCTTACTCAGACAGCGCGATTTACGTCGGTGCGGGTGTAAGAGCAACTTTCAATGACACCATCTATACCGACCTGCGCATTGACCGCCTGACAGACGATGCCTTCACTGACCACTTTTCGCTTTCCATCGGCTATAAGTTCTGAGCCATTCGCTAACAGGAAGAAGTAACGATGAAAAAATTAGTATGCTCTGTAGCACTAGCATTCAGCTCAATGGCAACCGCAGATATCCATTTTTCTCCTGACCTGAAAATCGGAATGCAGTGGGGCTTGGGTGCTCAACTTGGCGTTAACGATGTCATGGGGTTTGAAGCCGTGTATGGCAGTTTCGGAATTGCCGATTCCTACTGGTTCTCTGACAAAGAGTCAGTTAAACACTACCGTTTAGGTGTTCAATATTTAGAAAGTAAACACCAAGCGTATTCGGTTCAGCTCGAAGCTGGTATTGCTGAGTACAAAGGCACAAGAAACTACTTTGGCCGTGATAGAGAAGATCTGAAGGCCTATGGACCAAGTGTCGGCGCAGCATTGGTATTTGATTACAATCTACCTATCAAAGTCAGATATGGTCTTGAAATGGGATACTTCCGACATCAGGACACCTTTCTACCTAGCGGCTTAGCGCCTCAACTCAACGTCGGTGTGATCCTCCCACTTTGATGGCTGCCGTTTTTCAGCATTTTTCGCCGTAACTTTAACGCTCAACGCATGTTGGGCGTTTGTTACATCCTCATACTATGGATGAATGTACATTTAAGGCCACTCTGGTAAAATGCGCCAAAATTCAAATGTGAGCATGACGAGAGCCAAATATGCCAATGTATGTTGTGGGTCATAAGATCCCTGATTCTGATTCTATCTGTGGTGCAATTGCACTTGCATACCTGAAAAACCAAATCGGTGAGCCAGCAGTAGCAGCGCGTCTTGGAGAACCTTCTCCAGAGACTGCTTTCATCCTGGAACGCTTTGGTTTCGAAGCTCCTGAGCTGAAACTGAGCTATGCAGGCGAAGAAGTTTACATCGTTGACCACTCTGAACTGACTCAAGCACCTGACGACATCGCAGAAGCAACGATCGTCGGTATCGTTGACCACCACAAACTGGGCGACCTAACTACTTCTACCCCACTGGAATGTTGGATCCGTCCTGTTGGCTGTTCTAACACCGTCATCAAAATGATGTATGACTTCCACGGTGTAGAAATTCCAAAAGAGATCGCAGGCATCATGATGTGCGCGATTCTGAGCGACACCGTTATCTTCAAATCTCCAACCTGCACCACCGCAGACATTCGTTGTGTTGAAGACCTAGCGAAGATTGCTGGTATTGAAGACTACGAAGCCCTTGGCCTGGAAATGTTCAATGTGAAATCAGCAGTCGCTGGCACACCTATCCGTGATCTGGTGATGCGTGATTACAAAGACTTCAACATGAACGGTAATCTGGTAGGCATCGGCCAATTGGAAGTAGTCGATCTATCAGTATTCGACGACATTAAATCAGAACTGGAAGCAGACATCGCTACTCTAAAAGCAGAAGGCGAGCGCCATACTGTGATGTTGCTACTGACTGACATCATGAAAGAAGGTTCTGAGCTTCTGGTTATCTCTGATGACGTTTCTGTTGTTGAGCGTGCATACGGTAAAGAAACCGAAAACGGCCGCGTTTGGCTTGATGGAGTTCTGAGTCGTAAGAAGCAGGTCGTTCCACCGCTTCAAGACGCATTTGCTTAATTGCGCATATCGATTAAAAAGGGCGGATTTCCGCCCCTTTTTAATACACTTAAGTGACAGATTTTCTGGCTATAAATAACAGCCAATATATAATCATCTAGTCAAAGTGACTTTGTTTTGTGATCGGCATAATAATAAAGCTCCCAACATCATTATTTGATGAATAATAAGTACCACCCTTTATTAATACACCACCTTCAAAACCAACATCCTTACGTTGTCGTTTATTTATCTAAAGAACAGCCGCTAAGCTCCACACCTTAAATACTGCGATATCAACCGATGTCACTGCAACTACATGTCTAATCAACCCATTGAATTTGAATGAGCTCTGCATCAAATATTGAAGAATGAATTAATTCTCAATATTAATACACTTTTAAATAATAATTAAAAAATCATCATATCCATAGTCACAAAGCCTTAATTAAGCCCTACTCTATTCAGGTGATTATTCTTATAAAAGACTGGTAGATAATTGAGGGTTCATGGATGTCCGAAGAGACTCTAGATCAGATGGCTAATAAAAAAGTATTTATTTCTAAAAATGGACGAGTTGAATATGCACAAAGTGGAATAAAAATAAATCAGGGTGACGTTATTTTTATTCCACTGCAAAATGAAGAAAACAATAGCTCTGCAACTGGGGATGATATAGCTTCGCATACCGTACTGCTTGTGGACGGTGACGTTTCGCCGGACATGGTACTGACGGATGATCTCGAGGAAATTCTTAAGGCAATCAGCGAAGGTAGAGACCCTTTACTAGTTGCAGATGTGGATCCACAAGCTGGCGAAGCTTCACCAGGTTCTTCACTTTCGCCACAGGCTGTCATTCTCGCCAATTCACTTTCAGTATTGACTTCAGCGGGATTTGATACCGATTACACTTTCGGTAACCGCTCCCCCTTTCTTGACGTTTTTGGAGAAAGCGCTTTATTAAACACTCAAGAATCAGGGGCATCTTCGCCAAGTGTCCCTTCTCTCCTTCAAGCGACATTAAATGGCAGTAACTCTGTATTTGAAGGAGGCACTGCGACATATACCATTACATTATCAGAGCCTGCAACGTCGGACATTGTGATCACTATTAGTGTGCAGCATAAAACATCAGAATCCGGCGATATAACACCTATTTCCCAAGAATTGGTGATCCCTAAAGGCCAAACTCAAGCCATCTTTGTCGTTGATATATTAGACGACTCCCTTGATGAAAGTGACGATGATGACAGCTTTGAAGTTTCTATTATCAAAACTGAAGTCAGCGATAACCAACAGTTAGTCGATTTATCCGCCCCCTTAACGACTACCATTTTGGATGAAGACACTGAAGATCTGAAGGCTGGTGAAGACACTCCAATACTTTCATTGAGTGGCGATAGCGTCGTGGATGAAGGCTCTGACGCGACCTACACATTGGAGCTTTCTGAGGCTCCATATTCAGACATGGAAATAGTCGTTACTATTAGCCACATTTCCAGTGAAACTGGAGATATAACAGTTTCAGAAAAGTTAGTCGTCATTCCTGAAGGCAGCACAACAGCAAGCTTTACTGTAGAAGCCCTTAATGATGTTTATGATGAACGTGCTGACGAAGATACCTTTAAAGTTGAAGTAACAAGTTCCGCGGGGGGATCCTTTGAAGGACTACCTGCTGTACCTAATGCGGTGGAAACCACCATCAACGATGGCACCACCACGGATGCACCGACGCTCACCTTAACTGGCGATGCCTCGGTAAATGAGGGTGAGAACGCCAACTACACCTTGACGCTCTCGGATGCACCTACTTCTGACTTCACCATCACTGTGGTAGTTGGCCACAAGACGACAGAAGAGGGTGATATCACCCCGGTGACTCGTGATGTGGTGATCACTGCCGGTACTACTTCAGTCGACTTCACGGTAGACACTCTTATCGACAGCCTCAATGAATCGGCGGATGATGACGTGTTTACCGTCTCGGTGAATGCCACCTCCGGTGGTGACTTTGAGGCGCAGCCCACCGCGCCAGCAGCCGTGGAAACCACCATCAATGATGGCACCACCACGGATGCACCAACCCTGACACTGACGGGTGATGCCTCAGTGAATGAAGGCGAAGCGGCCAGCTACACCTTGACGCTCAGTGAAGCGCCAACCGCGGATTTCACGGTCACTGTCGTTATCGGCCATAAGACCACGGAAGATGGCGACATTCAGCCAGTGACCCGCGATGTCGTGATCGCTGCGAACACCACTTCCATCGATTTCACCGTGGATACCCTGGACGACAGCCTGAATGAATCCGCCGATGATGATGTGTTTACCGTCTCGGTGAATGCCACCTCCGGCGGTGACTTCGAAGCGCAGCCAACGGCGCCAGCTGCCGTCGAAACCACCATCAATGACGGCACCACCACGGATGCACCGACGCTCACCTTAACTGGCGATGCCTCGGTCAATGAGGGTGAGAACGCCAACTACACCTTGACCCTCTCGGAAGCGCCAACTGCGGACTTTACCGTGAGTATCGTCGTGGGTCACAAGACCACCGAAGATGGCGATATCACGCCGGTGACCCGCGATGTCGTCATTGCGGCAGGCACCACTTCCATCGATTTCACCGTCGATACGCTTGATGACAGCCTGAATGAATCCGCCGATGAGGATGTGTTTACCGTCTCGGTGAATGCCACCTCCGGCGGTGACTTTGAGGCGCAGCCCACCGCACCGGCAGCCGTCGAAACCACCATCAACGACGGCACCACCACGGATGCACCAACCCTGACATTGACGGGTGATGCCTCAGTGAATGAAGGCGAAGCGGCCAGCTACACCTTGACGCTCAGTGAAGCGCCAACTACGGACTTTACGGTCACCGTGGTCATTGGTCATAAGACCACGGAAGATGGCGATGTCACGCCTGTTACACGTGATGTGGTGATCGCTGCGAACACCACTTCCACCGACTTTACCGTCGATACGCTTGATGACAGCCTGAATGAATCGGCGGATGATGATGTGTTTACCGTCTCGGTGGATGCCACCTCCGGCGGTGATTTTGAGGCGCAGCCCACCGCCCCAGCTGCGGTAGAAACCACCATCAATGACGGCACCACCACGGACGCGCCGACCCTGACATTGACGGGTGATGCCTCTGTCAACGAAGGCGAAGCAGCCAGTTACACCCTCACTCTGTCGGAAGCGCCAACCGCGGACTTCACGGTCACTGTGGTCATTGGACACAAGACCACGGAAGATGGTGATGTCACGCCGGTGACCCGTGATGTGGTGATCGCTGCGAACACCACTTCCATCGATTTCACCGTTGATACCCTGGACGACAGCCTGAATGAATCGGCGGATGACGATGTGTTTACCGTCTCGGTGAATGCTACCTCCGACGGTGATTTTGAGGCGCAGCCATCGGCCCCAACTGCCGTCGAAACCACCATCAACGATGGCACCACCACGGATGCGCCGACCTTAACCCTGACGGGCGATGCCTCTGTCATTGAAGGTGAAGCGGCCAGCTACACCTTGACCCTCTCGGAAGCGCCAA